>BEHS01000016.1 GCA_002898895.1 bacterium HR16
TGCCTCCAGAAAATAGGCTATCTCCACCGCCTCCGCCACGTCCAGCAGCTCCTGCTCACAGTCCAGCAGGCTGAGCTGGCAGCCGTCACAGGAGGCAAACTTCCAGACAGCCAGCTTCGGTTTAGTTGTGCGCGCCATCGCTATATCTCCCGTTTTTCGAGTAGATGCTGCACCTTGTTGTAAGAAAACACGGGACCATCTTTGCAGACGAAGAACGGTCCCAGTTGACAGTGCCCGCACATGCCCACTCCGCACTTCATATTGCGCTCCAGCGAGACGTAGATATGCGAGGGGGAGACACCTCGTCGTTGCAGCTCCAGCACCGTAAACCGCATCATGATTTCGGGACCGCACACCAGTGCAACGGTGTTACGGGCGTCGAAGGGTGCGCGGGCAATCAGCGAGGTGACCACACCCACGTTGCCTCGCCATCCGCTCAGCGCGCGGTCCACGGTGATATGCACCTCCAGGTCAAACTGGGCACGCCACCGCTGCAGCTCGCGCCGGTAGAGGATGTCGCCGGGTGTGCGGGTTCCGTAGAGCAACACGATTTTGCCGTAGCGGTCGCGGTGCGCCAGCAGATGGTACAGCGCGGGGCGCAGCGGCGCCAGCCCGATTCCTCCCGCCACGATGACCACATCCGCACCTTCCGCATGCTCGACGGGCCAGGGAGTGCCGAACGGTCCCCGTACCCCAACCACATCGCCGCTCCGGAGTTTGCCCATCGCTTTGGTCACCGTGCCCACCTCGCGGGTGGTGTGCATCAGCACATGAGGATTGGTGGGGTTACCGCTGATGGAGATAGGCACCTCGCCCACCCCGAACACATACAGCATGTTGAACTGCCCCGCCCGGAAGCAGAAGCTATCGGAACCGTCCGCAGGTTCCAGTTCCAGCGTGAAGGTGTCATGCGTCTCGCGTCGTACTTGTCGTAATCGAAACGGACGTGGAACCATTGTTCAGACTATGTTCCCCCTCTGCGTGATATGTGACCTTCCGCACCGTACACGTCCAGCAGTTGTAAGCGGGTCGCCTGGAGCCTCTGGGTGATAATCTCGGCGAATCGCTTGAGCAGCTCGTAGCCGAGGTCATGGTCTTCCTCACACTTGCGACGCAGGCACTCCCCATCCAAAGCGATAGCCCGTGTCAGCTCTACCGCTCTTGCGTCAAAGTGCCATCGGTAGGGAGGCACCAGCCAGGACCAGCCCAGGATGTCGCCTGCGTCCAGCGTCTGGATAGTGAGCGTGCCGATGCCGGCAGCGTGCACCTCCAGCGCCACCCTGCCCTGCCGGATGAGATAGAACCGGTTCGCCTCCTCGCCCTCCCGAAAAATGATTTGCCCTTTCTCGAACACGACGTTAGATGCACAGCCAACGATAATCTGCAGATACCTCTGCTCCAGACCCGCGAAGAAAGGATGCTCGGCAAGCACGGTTTCAAGTGTTCGCATGGCTCTCCTCCTGTGGTACTGTTGGGGCAACTCTGCCCTCCTCGCTTCGTCGCAAGGCGCGTATCTCCTCGGTGATGTCGATACCCACAGGACACCACGTGATGCACCGCCCACACCCTACACAGCCCAGCGTGCCGAACTGGTCCTGCCAGGACGCCAGTTTGTGGGTTATCCACTGGCGGTAACGCGACGCCTCAGACACGCGCACCGGGCTGCCGTGAATATAGGAGAAATCGATGTGGAAGCAGGAATCCCACCTGCGCCACCGCTCGGCAACCGTCCCCTGCAGGTTCGTTATGTCCTCTACGGTATGGCAGAAACAGGTGGGGCACACCATTGTACAGTTCGAACAGGTGAGACAGCGTTTCGCTACCGCCTCCCAGTGTGGACTGTCCAGATGACGGTAGAGCAGCTCTTTCAGGTCGGTGGTGTCCAGATGCTTCAGGATACGTCTGGCGGCGCTATCCACAGCCTGCTGTGCCTGCTGCCATTGTTCTTCGGTAGCGGTCTGCACATCTACACCTTCCAGTACCGCTGCGCCGCGTTCGCTGCCAACCTCTATCACTAGGAAGTGCGACTTGCCGTCCAGCACTTCTGTTATCGCTAAATCGAAACCTTCTTGCACACGCGGGCCCGTTCCGACGGAAGAGCAAAAGCAATTGCCCGCAGGGTAGACACAGTTGACCGCAACGAGAAGGGCGTTCTCGCGTCTGCGCCGATAGTACTCATCGTGATGTTGCTCGCCGAGAAACACCCTGTCTTGAATGGCTATGGCTGCCAGTTCACACGCGCGCACCCCAACGAAGGCGTAACGCGGTATCTGCTCTTGCTCGGGGATAACCTGAAAGCCGCCGTTGCCGTCGCGCTTCGCCTGCCACAGTCGCTGACGGGGTGGGTAGAGGTAGTGCTTCCATGAGCGCGGTCCCACCGCATAACCGAAGAGCGCCTTGTCGGCACGCCGCTTCAGCCGGTACACTCCGGCTCGCTGTTCGTCGGTAAAGCCAGCTGGCAGTTCATCTACCGACTCCACCGGCTCATAGACGATAGCCTCATCCAGCAGGGTAGGGGCGATAATCTGATAGCCGAGTCGTTTCAGGGCATCGAACACCTGTTGAAACTGCGATGCGGGCAGGACGAATCGTTTTCCCCCTTCAGCACCCGACTGCGACATGAACCTTCTCCTTCGGTACGATACCTCAAAATCTCAAGCGGTATGTTTATTCTATTCAACCAATAGAATACCATATCCTCTCAGGAGATGCAACAGCCTGTCGTTTGCTCCACCCCAAACTTAATGGTAAAATGGTAACGTATGGGGCAACACAGAGACGATAACACCGGCGGTTCATCTTTTCCCGCTGTTGCGCTCTGGCACAATAGCGTCTATCGCACCTACTGGGTTGGGGCGTTCGTCTCCTTTCTCGGTAGCTGGATGCAAACAGTCGCCCAGGGATGGGTGGTTTACGAGATTACCAACAGCAAATTGCTTCTGGGGCTCCTGGGATTTGTGGGGTCACTTCCAACGACGCTCTTTAGCCTGTTCGGTGGAGTGGTAGCGGACCGTTTTGAAAAGCGCAGATTGGTGATTGCAACGCAAGCGCTGTTTGCGGTAAACGCCTTCGTGTTGTCGATGCTGGTGTTGACAAAACGGGTAGAGTTCTGGCATATCGCCCTTATTGCTGCGCTGAACGGCTTTATTGTGGCAATAGACGCTCCCGCCCGGCAGGCGATGGTAATGGACCTGGTGGGCGAACAGTTCGTTACGGTAGGGGTGGCGATGAACTCCGCTGCGTTTAACACGGCGCGCATCCTCGGCCCCGCTATCGCAGGTAAACTGATTGAGGTGGTCAACGCAGGATGGTGCTTCTTTATCAATGCGGTGAGCTATGTGGGCATTATTGCCGCCCTCTGGCGTATTCCCGGAACGCCGAACCAGAGCACGGTGGAGCGCCTCTCGGTGTGGTCGGAACTTAAGGAGGGGGTAGGCTACGTATACCGTGACGGTTTGTTAAGGACGCTGGTGCTTCTTGACTGTGCGCTGAGCATCTTTGCGATGTCGTACACCACCCTGATGCCCGTTTTCGCGCGCGACGTGCTGCAGGTGGGGAAGCAGGGACTGGGTAATCTGTTCTCGGCAACCGGCTTTGGGGCGTTGATGGGCGCGCTGACTCTGGCAAGGGTGGCGGGTGTTGTGCCCCGAGGCAAAGTGGTGATTACCGCCGCAACAGGGCTGTGCACTGGCTTACTGCTGTTCGCGCTATCGCGCAGCTACCTGCTTTCGCTGGGGTGTCTGGTGTTGATCGGCGGTTGTGCGGTGAGCACGCTGGGTTCCATCAATGCGCTGTTGCAGTCGCTCAGCCCGGAGCACCTGCGTGGGCGCACGATGTCGCTGCACGTGTTCGCACTGATGGGGCTGGCGCCTTTTGGAAACCTGCTCATGGGCTGGTTGGCTTCGCGCTGGACGGCGACCGTAGCGATAACAACAGGTGCGATGGTGTGCGCGGCGGTAGTGGGGGTTACCGCATTGCGCCGGGATGTGCGCCAGCTGCCGGCAGTGTGAAGGAGGTCTGTCAGGATTCGCTTTTGGGGAGGGCGAGGCTCCTGCCGAGCCATGTTGGTTGCACAAGATGGACTCCACCATTGAAAATGGTGGGCTATGGTGACAATAAACCTGTCTTCACAGGTTTTCTAGTCCGCGCGGGCGGATTTGCTCCCTTCATAGCCCATGATTTCAATGGTGGGGGCAGCAGGTGTGGGTGTCAAACGCCTTGCCTGCACCTAATAATCAAGATTGACAAACTACTACGTCTTATCAACAAGGAAGGTTCTATGGACTACGCACGTGCTGTAATGTATATGCAGAGCCTGAAGCGATTCGGCATTAAGCTGGGCAATGAGCGGTTTGAGGCACTGCTGGAGCGTCTGGGCAACCCGCACCACCAGCTGCGCGTTATCCACGTGGCGGGCACAAACGGCAAAGGTTCCACCAGCGCCTTTATCGCCACTATCCTGCAGGCAGCGGGTTATAAAGTGGGGCTGTACCTCTCGCCGTACGTGTTCAACCTGCGCGAGCGCATACAGGTGAACGGCTACATGATTCCTGAAGCCGATTTCGCGCGGCTGGTGACGTGGATTAAACCGCACATTGAAGATTTGGCGCAGACCTCGCTGGGGCAGGTGACGGAGTTCGAGCTCAAAACGGCGGTGGGTTTCAGCTGCTTTGCCGAACAACGGGTGGACTTCGCGGTGGTTGAAGTGGGATTAGGTGGCAGGCTGGATGCCACCAACGTGGTGCGCCCGCTGGTAAGCGTTATTACCTCCATCGGCTGGGACCACATGGACAGGTTAGGAGATACTCTGGGCAAAATCGCGGCGGAGAAGGCAGGCATTATCAAGCCGTACGCGCCGGTAGTGACAGGCGTGACCGAGCAGGAGCCACTGGAGGTGATCCGTGAACACGCCCATCGGGCAGGCGTACCTCTGACGGAGGTCAAGCCAGAACGCATGGTGATCCCGCCGCCGGTGCGCACGGTGCACTGGCAGGACGAAGGGGTGCATCGAATGCGGCAACGAGTGTCTGTGCGCACGACAGACGGCGTCTACCGCCACCTGAGCCTGCGCCTGCTGGGAAAGCATCAGTGCTCCAACGCGGCGGTAGCCATTGCTGCCGTTGAAGCGTTGCAACATGCCCATCGAGTAGAAATACCCGAAAGCGCCATCCGTGCTGGTCTCGAATACACCACCCTGCCCGGCAGGATGCAGATTGTACGGCGGTCGCCGACGTTACTGCTGGACGGGGCGCACAACGTGGACGCTGCGCGCTGTCTGGCGCAGGCGATCACCGACACCTTCCACTACCGGAGGCTGATACTGGTGCTGGGCATGACAAAGGGGCATGACCCGCAGGGGGTAGTGGATACGCTGGCACCGCTGGCATCGCACATCATCTTCACCCAGCCGAAGGAACGTGCGCGCCCCGCGGTGGACCTGCCCGAAGCCTCTACAGTGGCTCTCCCGCCATACGAGATCATACCGTCTGTACCCGAGGCGGTGGAGTACGCGATGAACATGGCGCAAGCCGAGGACCTGGTGTGTGTCACGGGCAGCTTCTATGTGGTAGGAGAGGTACCGCTGGAAAAGTGGCAACCTCGTCGAATCACGAACCCGGAGGAGGGAATGAGCTATGCAGCTTCAGGAGAGAACGCTGGCAATGGGACGCCCTGAGCGACACCGTATTGTTCCCATTGTGGTGATGGTAGTGCTCGCACTGCTGGTGGGATGGTGGCTGGGGGCGCGTACCAAACCGACCCCCATCATACCCGAGCCCCCACCGATGACCTTTGAACAGGCATCCATACAGCTGAAAAGCAGTTCCGAAGCTTTTGCCGCGGTGGCAAAGGTAGCTACGCCGTCGGTAGTGAATATCAGCGCGGCAACAATCATCCCGGGCAGGCGTTCCCCCCTGTTCGATGACCCGCTGTTCCGTTACTTCTTTGGCGACGAGGACATCCCGTTCCGCGAGCCGGAGCGGGTGGTGCGCAGCCTGGGCTCGGGAGTCATCGTTAGCCGTGACGGTCTGATACTCACCAACAATCACGTTATCGCCGGAGCGAGCCGTATTTCGGTGACCCTTGCCGATGGGCGTCGATTCTCGGATGTGCAGGTGGTTGGAACCGACCCTGCGACCGACCTCGCCCTGCTGCGTATCCGCGCGAACAATCTTCCCGCCATCAAGTGGGGCGACTCGCGTGCGCTGGAAGTGGGCGAGTGGGTGCTGGCTATTGGCAACCCGTACGGGCTGAGCCAGACGGTCACCGCAGGCATCGTCAGCGCGAAAGGAAGGCGGGATGTGGGCATCTCGGTATACGAAGACTTCATTCAGACCGATGCAGCAATCAACCCCGGCAACTCCGGCGGCGCACTGGTAAACATTCGCGGCGAGCTGGTGGGTATCAATACCGCTATCCTGTCGCAGAGCGGCGGCAACGTGGGCATCGGCTTTGCTATCCCCAGTGCGGAGGCGCGGCGTGTGATGGAACTGCTCCTGCGCGAAGGCAAAGTGTCGCGCGGATGGCTGGGCATCATTCCCGCCCGCGTGGAGGAGGGGACGGTGCAGGGCGTCATCGTTGCCAATCTGTTCCGCAACAGCCCTGCCGACCTTGCCGGGCTGGATATCGACGACATCATTCTGGAGTGTAACGGGAAGCGGGTTACCTCGCCGGGTGAGCTGAAGAACATGATCGCTGCCATGCCCGCCGGAACGGAGGTGACCCTGCTGGTGCAAAGGGGAACCGAGCGAGGCAGGGTTCGCCTGCGCGTCGCCGACCATCCAACCGACCGTTTCGGGCGACCGGTGCCCGGCATCTAGCGAGAGCCTGCGCCGGATTGCCGATTCCGGTGAAACCTGCAGGGCGCGCCATCCGTCTAAGCATTTTGCCAGTGCCCAGACGCTGCTGCGGAAAGGAGGTTGGGATGCGATGGCGGAGATGCTGGCGCGCAAGGAGCGGTTCAAGCAGGCGGAATCATCCCAGCCCAGGATAAGGGAAAACCCGAACTGGCTATTCACCTGTCTGGTGTGCGGGGAGCCGATCACGTTTGACGAACCGCTGATGACCTGGACGCAAGACAATGAGGTCAGGGTGGCGCATTGTCGCTGCGCTCCCTGCCCTTCAGGGCGTCAGGAGGAGTAAGTATGAGCGAATTGACGACCGAGCACCCGGAGGTTCGCCGGGTATTACAGGCGATTATCGAGGACACGCGGGCGGGAGTGCCTATCCTGCTTAGCAGACGCGAACGCTACGGTACCATCCTCGGCGACTTCCGGGTGCAGTTCGAAGGGGAAGACGACCTGCTGCATCTGTCTATCACCCGTGTGGACGGCGGGCGCGTGGCGCACGAAGAGGCACAGCGCATCGCCGACCTGTTCTTTCACGCTGTGCCGAAGGGGTTGATTCAGTGTCGCCCTGCGGAATACTCGGTGCATTACTACATTGCCCACGACCTGCTTGTGGGATACCTGGAGGGTAATTCGCATCGGGGAGAAGCTCGCGGGGGCTGATCCCTGCTTTGACCTCGTCGGTCTTGACCAACGGACGCAGGCAGATTGCCTTCACCATGCTGAGCCCCACGATTGAAATCATAGGCTATAGGGGAGCAAAATCCGCCTGCGCGGATTGAACAACCTGTGAAGACAGGTTTACCCTCACCATAGCCCACTATTTCGATGGTGGGAAGACTGCACAATGGCAGAAAAGAATCCATCACATCACAAAACTGCAGTATGACAAATCATTGGTCATTACAGTTGAGACGAGTTTCCGAACGCTCTCACTCTTGCGTTACCATCTCCCAGAACCCCATATCCGGCAGAAAATGCAAACGATAAACGGGCACATCGCGCACCAGAGCGGAGACCACGTTCAGCATCCACTCCGCCACCTGTGCGCCCTCGGCGAACTGCAGACTGCATTGCAGGATGGCGGTTAACGCATCGCGTCGAGGGAACTTCTCCAAACGATGCTGCTTGGCGTGCTGGAGCAGATAAATCCCCTGCAACGGTGCGCTGAGATTGGCTCCGGCGCGGGCGAAATCGCCCCAGAAGGGTGTACCGAACACCTGCCAGCCTTCGGGCATCTGGCGAATCGCTACCAGCTCATCGCTCAATACCTCAGCCATGCTGGCAAGGAGACGCGCGACCGTGCTCTTTCCTGCGCCGGAACGCCCCGCGAAGACATAGCCCCGTTCCTCATAGCGCACTGCGGAGGCATGTAGCATGACCCCCTCGTGCTGGGGAAGGTACAGCGCCATCAGTGTGCGCAGGAAGGAATCCACTGCGTAGGCACTGCGCAGACAGGTCACTTCTGCCTCGTCAGTGGTGGAATTCACATCTGCTACGAACGTGTTGTACACAAACCGCCAGCCGCCCTCCGCCTGCCGAACTTTCACACTTTCCATGCGTGTTCGGGTAGGAGGTGATGGTTGCGGTTGTAGCACGATGCGGATGTCGGGCTCTGCTTCCGAAGTAATGAACGCAGCGTACCGCTCCTGCAGCAGCTCGTGCAGGAACGCTTCGTCCGAACACTCCATCTTCAAGGTGGTGTTGGCAATAGAGATGTTCAGGCTCTTCATCGGCTGGTATTCTCATGGTACCCGAACATATGTGTTTCCGGGCTGCCGTCGCACGAGGTTATGCATTTCCAGTATCAGCAGTTCGGCGTTCAGCTGGGCTACAGGCAGTTTCAGCTCCTCTGCCAGCGCGTCCACATGCTTGGGCGTAAGCGAAAGCGCACGCAAAACCTCCTGCTGAGTTGGGGTTAACGAAGGTACCTCTACCGTACGCTCTGGAGGCGGTTCGGAGACGATGCCCAACCCGCGCACAATGTCCTCAACGCTGTCTACCAGTGTTGCCCCGTCCTTAATTAACCGGTGGCAGCCTGCGCTGTGTCCCGTGTCGATGTTGCCCGGCACCGCGAATACCGGTTTACCCTGTTCCAGCGCATGGGTTGCGGTGATAAGCGCTCCGCTGTCGTGGGGAGCCTCCACCACCAGCACTCCCAGCGACAGCGCGCTGACCAGACGGTTGCGGGCGGGGAACCGCCATGCGTCGGGTTGCGTGCCGGGAGGATACTCGGAGAGCACCGCGCCTTGCGTGGCGATGCGGTTGAACAGAGCGGCAGACTCCGCAGGATATGCCACATCGATGCCGCTTCCCAGCACGGCGATGGTGCGCCCGCCTGCTCGCAATGCGCCGGTATGCGCAGCGGTATCGATGCCTCGCGCTCCTCCACTGACGATGGTCAACCCGTAACGGCTCAATTCGCGAGAGAGCTTTTCCGCAACACTGCGTCCGTACTGGGTGGGGTGGCGTGTGCCGACGATAGCGACGGCGAACCGGTCGCGCTCCTGCAGACTACCGCGCACAAATAGCAGGGGAGGGAAGTTCTCAAGTTCGCGCAGGGTGGGTGGATAGCCATCATCGCGCCATGTCAGCAAGCGGGCGGAGCTGTTCTGCCACCGCTGCCACTGCTCCGGGGTGAGTTCGGGGGCATTCAGGATGCGAGCGGCGGCGGATTCGGTCATACCCTCTACACGCAATAAGTCGTGGCGGGAGGCGGAGAAGATATGCTCAGGCTCCTGAAAATACTCCAGCAGGCTCAGCAATCGCCGTGGAGGAAGCTCGAGATACGCCAGTCGCAGTAGCGCGCGGTAGCGAGCTTCCTCCACCGGTTTCCTCTCTCCAATTAGTAGCCGTCGTCGCGACCGCCGGGGAATCCACCGCCGCCTCGCCGTCCGCCCAGACCACCCGGCACGCCGGGTGCACCGGGTTGCGTGCGAGGTTGAGTGGTAGCAGGACGCTTGCGCAGGGTGTTGTCCACGATAAAGCTCCAGGTATATTCGGTACGGTTGCCTCGCCAGTCTTCCGCCACCACTTTCACCGTGTGCCTTCCATCTGCGAGAGGTCTCACTGTAGCAGCGCCACCTTCCTGTCCGGTAGGTGTGGCGGAAGCCTCCTTCGTACCCCAGAGGTAGGTTATCTCGCCCTTGGCAAGGTCAAACTCGTATTTCACAGGCTTGTCATCAAGGAAGAACTGGATGCTGTCCGTCCTGATGCCCGAGCCGTCGTCGCTGATGAGCGCACGGAAGCGAATTGGAGGCGCGCCTGACATAGCGATGCCACGTGTCGGTTCCAGTTCGGTAATAGTGGGCGGAATGCTGTCCGGCGCGTCGGCGCGGAAGGCGGTCAAGCTACCATCGTCAGACACGATGTACAGGGTACCGTTCGCCACCACTGGCGGCGCGGTGATGTCTGTAAACGTCGGTCGCTCGGGGGTGGAGGACGACGACTGCAGCAGATACTTCCACAGAACATTGCCGTTAGATGCGTCCAGCCCGTAGATACCGCCGCGCGTTGTGCCGATGACAAGCACGTTACCCGCCAGAGTAGGCGGAGCGACCACCTGGTTCGTGAATACGGGTTCTTTCGTATTCCAGAGCAGTTTGCCCGTATTATCGAACGCCCACACACGCCCGTCGCGCGTGAGCACGTATATCATGCTGTTTCCCGCCACCGGCTCGGTCACGATATCGTCGGACAAGGTGCGCGCCCACAACTGGCGCCCGCTTCGCGCCTGCAGCACATACAGCACATTGGACGCCACCACGTACACGTTGCGGTCTGCCACTACAGGCGACAGGGCGTACAGCGTGCCGGGCAGGCGCATCCGCCACAGAAGCAGTCCGGTGGGGGCTGCGGCGGCGTACAGCGTCTGGTCGGCAGAGATGAAGTAGACCATATCATCGGCAACGGCTACCGCTCCGTTCACTGCATCCAGCGTGCGGAAGCCTCCGCGCCAAATCGGTTCACCCGTTTTGGCATTGATAGCGTATACCCGCCCGTCGGCGGAGCCGAAGTAGACCACATCGTTCACCACAGTGGGATGCGACAGGATAGCGCCCTGCGCCCGGAAGGTCCAGAGAACTTTGCCGGTAGTTGCCGAGAGAGCATAGAGGTTACTGTCGGTTGCTCCCACGTAGATAATACCGTCCGCAACGGCTGGTGTTGTGCGGAACTGTGCGTTCAGCGGCTGGTCGGTCGGGTACCGCCAGATGACCCGCCCCGTCTCTGCATCCAGAGCGTAGAAGCGGTCACGGCAGGCGTAATAAATCGTGTTGCCGACAATGGCTGGTGCTGCAGGATTCTGCGGTGCAGGCGAAGCGGTGTACCGCCAGTACATCGCCACAGGCATCTGGATACCCCCCGCCGCGATACCTCCGTGCGTGGGGGAGAACCGGTAAGCCACTACGTCCTGAGCGAGCGCAACGGATGCTATTAGCATCGTCACCGCGCAGACCGGTAACACACGGCTCCATCCCGCAAAGGTTAAGCCCTTCAAGCGTGCTTGCATCGTCGTCTCTCCTCGCCTCGGGTTTATTTCGGATATTTCGGCACGTACCTTATATCATACAGCAGGTCAGCCGGAGATTCCTGCTCACCCACTGCATTTAGACGGGGCTGTGCCCTGCAGGGTTACTCCCTGCGGAACTTTCCATGCTTGCTTTTCGTATTATGTAGTAGCGCATGTCCTCCTTTTCACTCTGTCCATCACGTCGATGGAGCCTGCTGTTCAGAGCGCTCGCCCAACCCCGACTGCTCTGAGAGCAGGCGATTTTTTGTGCGAAACTTGCCTCTTTTTTACTTCCACAGTACAATAGAACCATCCTCTTCAGGGAGGGAGACGCACAACGTGTCTTCTCTATGGGATACCCTTGTTCAGCTGCTGCTGGCATCTGCGCTGGGAGCGGTAGTCGGCTTCGAACGCGAACTGCACGGCAGACCCGCTGGCTTGCGCACGCACATCCTGTTGTCGCTGGGCGCAGCGATGTTCGGGATACTGTCACGCGGGATAACCGCACCCAATGTGGACCCCACCCGCATCGCCGCGCAGGTGGTCACCGGCATCGGCTTTATCGGGGCAGGCACGATCATCCATCTGGGCGGTACCGTGCGCGGATTAACTACCGCTGCAAGCATCTGGACAACCGCTGCGATCGGACTGGCAGTGGGACTGGAGAAACGCTACTGGGCAACCGCAATCATTGCCACGGTTCTGGTGTTCCTGACGCTTGCGCTGGTGCACCTGCTGGAGAACTTGCTCCGAATCAAGCGACGTGTGAGGGACGTGGAAATCGTGATACGCGAGGGAACAGACGTGATGAATGTGGTGCTGGGTGCGCTTGCCGCGTTGCGCGTGGATGTTCAGTCTATTCGCAACCTGCCCACGTTGACGCCTGGCACTCGTCGCTTTGACCTCTCACTGGACATGCCCTCGGAAGCATCATCACTACAGGTTCTGGGTGCACTGGCACAATGCGAACACGTGCTGGAGGTGAAGTGGGACTGATGCCGGTGTTGCTGGACACGCAAATCATCGATGAGATAGTGCAGCGTGCGCTGCTGGAAGATGTGGGCACAGGGGATGTGACCACCTTGCTGACCGTGCCCGATGGTATAGAGGCAACGGGTGAGTTCATCGCCACTCAGCCGGGTGTGCTGGCGGGAATGCCCGTGGTGGAGCGTGTCTTTCATCGGTTAAACCCCAAGGTGCGCCTGGAACGCATCGTGAAGGAGGGCCAGCATTTTGATGCAAATGCTGTGCTGGCGCAGGTGTACGGAGAGGCAAGAGCCTTACTGACCGGAGAGCGCGTCGCTCTGAACTTCCTGCAGAGACTGAGCGGAATCGCTACCCTCACCGCACGTTTCGTGGAAACGGTGAAGGACCTGCCCGTACGCATCTGCGACACGCGCAAAACCACACCGGGTTTACGCTATCTGGAACGGTATGCGGTGCGCGTGGGCGGCGGCTACAATCACCGTTTCGGACTGTACGACGCGGTGCTGATTAAGGATAACCACATTGCGGTAGGCGGAGGCATCACGCAGGCGGTACATCGTGTGCGGCACGCCTTGCCCCACACGATGAAGGTGGAGGTGGAATGCGCCACACTGGAGCAGGTTCAGGAAGCTCTGGAGGCAGGGGTAGATATTATCCTGCTGGACAATATGACGCTTGACCAGTTGCGCGAGGCGGTGCGCATTGCGAAAGGGCGCGCGTTTTTGGAGGCATCCGGCGGGGTACGCCTCGACACCGTGCGCCAGATTGCGGAAACCGGGGTAGATGCTATTTCCGCAGGCGCGTTAACGCACTCCGCCCCCGCCATCGATATCAAGCTGGAGTTACGGCTGAAGTGATATTGCCGCCCCTGTACCCCTCTCCGCGCGGGAGAGGGGAGGGGGAAGGCTTGTTTTACACTCGCTTTGCCCGCATTCGCGCTTCGCGCCGGGCGGCTTTTTGTTTCTCTTCTTTGCGCTTGCGCCGTTGACGCAGCTCCTTCTGTCGTATGCGCATGGCATCGCCTCCTTCTCAATTTCACCAGCAGCAGATTCTACAGGTAGAACGGAAGAAAGTCAAATCCATCGAGCAAGACAGGAATCCAGCTGGTGATATTCTAATTCTTGTAGCATGAGACGAGCGTATGTCGTTTTGTTGTGGGTGGTTTGCGCGTTCGCTGCGCAGGTAAAAGTCACCGTGTGGGCACAGCTGCCTGTGCCTCCGATTAAGCCGATCATTGGGGCGCGAATGCCCGCCCTTAGCCCCGATGGCAAACGGATTGCCTTTGTGTACCGTGGGGACGTATGGATTGCTCCCGCCACCGGTGGGCAGGCAACGCCTCTCACGCGCCACGTGGAAATGGACGCCTTTCCGCTCTTCTCGCCCGACGGCAGATGGATTGCCTTCTCCAGCCTGCGCAACGGAAACTGGGACATTTTTGTGGTGCCGACAGACGGAGGGGAGGTGCGCCAGCTAACCTATCACGCGAACAGCGAGATCGCTTACGGCTGGAGTCCCGACGGCAAGTATCTGCTGTTCTCCTCGGTGCGGGATACTACCAACAATACCCTTTTCGCGCTGGACGTGCGCACGCTGCGCTTCAAGAAGTTGACTGAAGATTACGCTCCTATCAACTATCCCAGCTACTCGCCCGACGGTAAGATGGTGGTGTACGGGCGATACGGTTTCCACTGGACCCGTCCGCGCTATGTGGGTTCGGCAGCGGCGCAAATCTGGCTGCTTGACCTCACCAAAAACGAGCGTCGCGCCCTGACAAACAACAACCGCCAGCATCTCTGGACGAAGTTCCTGCCCGACGGCAAAAGCCTGTTAACCGTTACCATCGGCGAGGAGACGCCGTCGGTTAGCAAGCTGGGCACTGCCATTCCCAAGATTGTGGATAGCCCCAGCCGTACTCCTAACCTGTGGGTGTTTGACCTGGAAGGGCGGGGCAGGCAATTGACGTTCTTCACGGGAGGCTCGGTGCGCTTCCCAACGGTAGCATGGCGCACGGGTGATATCGCCTTCGAGTACGAACATGACCTGTGGCTCCTTCCCGCCGGTTCGCGCAACCCACAGAAAATCGTACTGTACGCCGCCGAGGACGAAAAGCAGAACACCCGTCGGCGCGAGGTGCTGACCTCCGGCGTTACCGAAGCGGAGCCTTCGCCCGATGGCAAGACCTTTGCCTTCGGGTTGCGCGGCGACATCTGGACGGTGCTTATCGACAAGCCGAAGGGGGTAGCAGGGCGCAGTGCAGAGATCGCCCGACGCCTCACCGACTGGGCGGGAGATGATTCGGATTTCGTATGGTCGGCGGACGGCAAGAAGATATACTTCACCTCCGACCGTGAGTTCAACACTCGCCTGTATGAACTGGACATCGAGACGCTGCAGGTCAAGCCCCTCTGGAACCGCTCGGAAGATGTGACCGGTCCGCGCCTTTCTCCCGACGGCAAGCAGCTGGCTTTCTGGGTGTCGGGCAGTGAAGGCGGACTGTACACGCTTGCCCTTGAGACCGGCGAGGTCAAGCGTCTGGCAAAGGTGCCCGGCACGCACTGGTACGGTCTGGGTGGTGGACAGTTTGCCTGGTCGCCCGACATGCGCTGGATGGCGTTTACCTATCGTGGGGAAGACCTTGCGTGGAATATCTGGATTATGCCAGCCGCCGGAGGCGACCCGGTGAACGTGACACGCCTCAACGCCTATCACAGCCAGCCTGCGTGGTCACCCGACGGAAAATATCTGTTCTTCCAGAGTGACCGCGACGGCAACGGGCTGTACGTGCTGCCGCTGCAGGAAGAACCCGCTCGTACCGTAGACACCGACCTGAAGTACGAGAAGCCCAAGGAAAAAGTGCTGGTGGAGATAGATTTTCAGGATATTCACCGGCGCATTCGCAAGGTGGTCAACCAGAACCCACAAGCGGACCTGACGGTCAGCAGCGAGGGTTTAATCCTTTTCCTCTCCGAAGGCGACATCTGGTCGGTATCGTACGACGGCAAAGAGACCAAACGTCTGACCACAGGCGGAGGTGTATCCAGCCTGCAGGTTTCGGCGGACGGCAAGCGGCTCTTCTTCATCCGCAACGGCGAGTTGTGGACGATGAAGCTGGAGGGCAACAACCCGCAGGAGAAGGTGACCTTCACCGCCGATTGGGACCGCGATGTACGCGCCGAACGCAAGGCAGCGTTCACGCAGTTCTGGCGGATCTACCATCGTGGCTTTTACGACGCGAACTTTCATGGCAGAGACTGGGAAGCCATCCGTAAACGCTATGAGCCTCTGCTGGACGCGGTGGAAACGCGCGAGGAGTTCGCCACTCTGCTTCAGATGATGGTCGGCGAGCTGGAAGCCTCGCACTCGGAAGTATCCCCTGCGCCCGGGGGCAACCCCAGTCCGGTAACGCCGCATCTGGGCTTTACCTTTGATTACAGCTACGAGGGGCCCGGCATCAAGGTCGGCAAAGTGCCGCAGGGTGCGCCCGGTTCCTACCCGCAGACGCGCATCCGCGAGGGCGAGTACGTGCTGGCGATTAACGGGCAGGATGTTACCCTCGACGAGAACCTCTGGAAGCTGATTAATGACAAACAGGACCGCGAATTCGAGTTTCTGGTCAACTCCAAGCCCAGTAAGGACGGGGCGCGTGTAGTGAAGTACCGCGTGCTGAGCGGTGGCGAGTGGAGCAATCTTATCTACCGCAACCGCATCGAGCGACTGCGCAAATACACCGATGACAAGAGCGGGGGAAAAATCGGGTACGTGCACATCTCGGGTATGGGGTTTAGCAATCAGGTGCAGTTCGAGCGCGAGGTGTACGAGCAGGTAGTCGGCAAGCAGGCGATGATTATCGACGTGCGCTTCAACGGGGGCGGCAACATTTCCGACACGTTAGTGGACTGGCTGGAACGCAAGCCGCACGGTTTCTACCGCCCGCGCGACGGCGCTATCGAACCTGCTCCAAGTCGCGCGTGGGATAAGCCCATTATCGTGCTGATGAACGAGCACAGCTACTCCAACGCCGAGATGTTTCCCTACGCTATGCGCGCCAAGGGACTGGCGAAGCTGGTGGGTATGCCCACGCCGGGGTATGTTATCTGGACGTGGGGGCTGCAGCTGGTGGACGGCACGGGTGCGCGAATGCCTCAGAGCGGCGTCTATCGTCTGGACGGCACGCCGATGGAGAACATCGGCGAAAAGCCGGATGTGCAGGTGTGGATAACCCCCGACGACTGGCTGGCGGAGCGCGACCCTCAGCTGGACAAGGCGATAGAGATGTTGATGAGGTAGCACTCGCGTGCGAACTATACAGGATTGGGAGCAAGGGCGACGTCGACCACGAGGTCCGGCGGTAGCCTTACTGCGCATCGCAGAGCAGGAGCCGGAAGTGTTTGCGCGACTGCAGTAATATCGCCCGCTGAGCATTTTCCGATGACGACACGATGAAGAGGCAGGCTGCAAGTGAGGCAGAAAATGTCCCAAAGGGGCGGAAGAGGGCTGGTTCCAACCGGCGACGCGATTGTCATTATCGGTACGGTGGTTATTGGCATCAGCGCGCTGTTGTTTCTGTGTGTGCTCTCTTCCTTTTTCGTGCTGCCGTCAGAGGCTATCGCAAGCCTCTTGTCCGATGATGCCTTTTACTACTTCAAAATCGCCCGCAACGTTGTGAAGGGATATGGTTTCTCGTTTGATGCCATCAATCCGACGAACGGCTACCAGCCGCTGTGGATGTATCTGCTGTTGATACCCGCTTATATGACCCGGGAGATGCATGTGGAGGTCTTTCCGCGCGTTGCCCTCATGTACCAGGCAATGTTGTTACTGCTGGCTGTTGCCCTGCTGCACACAGCGATGATTCGGTGGTGCAACCTCCCTGCCGTGTTGATAGGGGACGCCTTTGCCCTTGTATTGGGCTTGCGGTTGTTCGTAAACGGGATGGAAACCATAACGGTTTTTCTTGTCTTCACGGGCATCGCCTGGTATCTATCTCGTCAAGCCGGCGATTCACCAGGCACGGTGCACTTTGCTCTGGTCGGGCTGTTGTCGGGGTTGCTCTTTCTGTCGAGATTAGACAGCGTTTTTGTTCTTCTGATATGGATGGTCGGTCACGCTTTGCTAAGAAAGCAGCAGGGCATGCGCTGGAGCCAGCTGCTACTGATGGTTGGGGTGGTGGGATTGGTATCTGCGCCTTATTTGCTGTACAACTACGTTGCGTTCGGTGACTGGATGCCGATTAGCGGCAAGCTGAAAAGCTCATTTCCGCGTGTGGAGCACCCTGACCTATTGCGCGTGCCCTTGCACGCCTACCTTGTATTGATTATCTGCTCGGTATCTGCGGTCTGGTTATGGCGCAAGATGGAGCAGCCAAGAACGCTTCTCCTTTTCCTGCTGGCATGGAGTGCAGGAAGCTGGGCACATGCACTGCATACCGTTTTGTTTATGAAATGGGCAGTGTTCAACTGGCACTTTTCCCCTTACTGGATGCCTCTGCCAGTAATTATCCCCCTGCTACTTACGCGGTGGCAGCAGTCTCGCTACGCCCGTCCCGCGTATCTGGCGGGGGTGGTGGTATGGATAGCGCTCGTGCTATTGCTAGGGCAGTTTTTCTGGCAAGCGTGGCGTGGAGAGGAGATACCGGACTGGCATCGGGTAGGGTATCGAGCGGCTTTATGGGCGCGACAGAACACGCCTGCGCCGGCAGTGTTCGCGATGAAAGATTGCGGGGTTTTCGGCTATTACTCCGACCGCCGTGTGGTGAACCTGGATGGAGTGGTGAACAATCGCGAGCTGCAGACGTACCTTCATCGACAGCAGCTACGTGAGTACCTTGCCCGAAAGGGCGTGAGGTTTCTGGTACAACATGCCGTGCACGAACGCTCTACAGCAGTGGAGAACGCCCCCGCGGTTGCCAGGGGCGTATACGAGCAGACCGCCATCCGTTACGTTAGCCGATTGTACGGTACAGTAAGCGACGCCATCCCCCTTCGACGGAAGCAGGAACGATTCCGCCAGCAGGCGCGAGAAGGGGTATATCTTATCTGGGAACTGGGAAGCGCACCCTAGATAACCTCAGGCAAACTCTGCTTCAGCGCGGAGAGCATTTGTCCGGCAAACTCGCGAACCATATCCATGTCCTTATCCTCATCGCCCGAGGAGGGTACGATGAAACGCATGAAGAAAGTCTGCTGGCGTTGCATTCCTAACAGGCGCGCTATATAGGTGGAGATTCGCGCAACGGCAGCCGAGCCGGTGGAGCCAAGAGGTGAGCGATACCAGTAGACAACCGTTACTTTTCGCCCGTTGTTATCTACCTGCATCAAGCGTGCATTGAACGACTTGCCTATGCTGGGTATCTGAAACTCCACCTGGCGGTCGTTCTGGATTTTCCATCCCTGGTCGGGAAAGCACAGGTGCGGATTATGAAAGGCGTCTGAGTGCGTACCGGCGAGCAAGACAAAATCGATTTGCCGTCCTTCAGGGTTGATGTATATCCGCGAGATGATAGCATCGGGGCGGAGAGCCTGATAAACCAGCGCTCCCATCTCGTAGCGTCGTCCCTGCCATTCTCCTACCTGCATGGGGATACGTTCGTCGGTAATTTCCACGGTGACCTTGCCTTGCCCCGGGTGGGTAACCAGTACGACGATTGCTGTTGCTACGCTGAGCGCGAAGAGTACCCACAGGTTGCGTAGCGAGTATTTCGGGTAGCCGTTAGAAACAGAAGTTAACGACGCCATCCCAGTAACCTCCCTACCTGGAACAGTGCGGCGAAGGCAACCACCAGCACGAGGTAGCCGCTCCAGTCGTGAAAGTTGTAGCCTGCCTCCTCGCCGAACTTCGTGCCGACGATACCGATAAGGGCAATCCGCAGGCCGTTGATGAAGATAGCCAGTGGCAGTGCAGTTATTACCAGCACCACTTGCCGCCAGAGGCTGGTGCCGATGTAGTAGGCAAAGAAGGCAGCGAAAGTTGCCATCGAAACAAGCATCTTGAACCCGCTGCAAGGTACTCCTACATCCAGATCGAACCCACCCGGGATATAAATGAAATTGCCCACTCGACGGGTTTCGTAGCCAATGGTTTTGAGTATCGCATCTGCGACGCCGGTAGACCATGCCTGCGCAGGCTGGGAAATCTCATCGAAGAGAACCCCAGGCAAAGGCATCATGAAGAGAAGAAACAGCAAAGGGAACCAGAGAATACGCACATAGTTCCAGCCGAGCAGTGCGGCAGTCATGCCGTACAGTAGCATCAGAAAAGAGATGGAGGATAAGGTAGTAGACGGCGCGATATGTCCCAGTATGCGCAGGAGCAATGCGGGCACAATGAGCCAGAAACCGTGACCGCTAGGGGCAGGCACCTCCTTGCGCAGCTCCTCGCGACGCATCCACACCATATACGCCGCCAGAAAAGGCACAAGCACGCCGTGTGAGTAGTAACCCGTCCACTCGAACCATTTGCCCTTCCAGTCCACGAACATCGAGTAGTAAGCCACAAATATCGCTATTGCCAACCCGATGCCCAGCCAGAAGGCACGCTGAGGTAACCACTGTTTGATTGCCCAGAGATAGGGTTTGCGAATCGCTTCGTTCATTGTGTCCGTACCGCTCCTTTCCGATGACCAAACGTCCAGCGTCTATTCGCAAAGAAGTTCCAGAACACCACGATGCCCGTTGCCAGTATCTTGGCGCCGTTGAACACCAGCTTCGGGTGTGGGTCGTGTTTATCAAATAATAATACGAAACTTACGATACTGTAGTTCAACAACGCCCCAACGATGTTTACCGCCACAAAGCGGACAAACTCCTCGTGCACCGCACGCCGCTCGCGGTCGCGAAACGTCCAGCGACTGTTCCAGAAATAGCCATTGACCACCGCCACGCAAAACCCCATCACACTTGCCAGCGCCGCCGGGCGCACTTGCAGCAGGTAGTAGGCGATGTTCGCCACCGAAAAGTCGATCAATGTGCTGCTTGCACCCACAATGCAGAACTTAATGAACTGCCGTACACCTTTTCGCTGCAGCTGCGTCGTTACCCAGTTGCTAACAGAAGCACCGTTCATTCACTGCTCCTATTGTAGAATTGCCCAGACCGCCACGACTATCCACAATAGTATTGTGGCTTGGATGCCCCGGTCCTCCAGTAATACCTGCTCGGGAGCCCCGCCCAAATCTTTGCGATGCACCAGATACAGATACCTGAAGATACCGTACATTACCAGAGGAATAGTATACTTCAAATTCTCATGCTGGGTCGCGGTCGCACTCTGGATAGTGTAGAGCGCGTATGTAATGATTGTCGCGGAGCTGACTATGGCAATAAACTGGTCCAGCAACCCAACACTGTATTCCCCCAGCGTAACCCGGTGATTGGACGCCTCTTCGCCGAGAGTAACAAGTTCGTGTCTGCGCTTGCAGAACCCCAGAAAGAGCGACAGCAGCGTGGTGCATGCCAGCAACCAGCCCGATATGTTGACGTCGATGGCCACCGCTCCTGCCAGCGCACGCAGCACGAACCCTGCCGCAATTAAGAACACGTCCAGAATGACAATGTGCTTTGCGCCCAGTGAATACGCCAGCGAAAGCAGTACGTAAAGCACCGCCAGCCAGCCAAAGGCGGGACGTATCCAGAACGCCAGCACCAGACCCACCAGCATCGCACCGACCATAAACCAGCTGGCGACCGTTACCGGCAGCTTGCCGGAGGCGATGGGACGCAATCGCTTCTGTGGATGCAGGCGGTCCTCCTCGACGTCTTGCAGGTCGTTGTAGATGTACACAGCGCCCGAAATCAGGCAGAAGCTGAAGAACGCCAGCACGTTGAGCCATACTCTGGTAACGTCTCCCAGCTTCTCGGCGAAGAGCAAACCCGCAAACAGTAGCAGATTCTTGCTCCACTGGCGTGGCCGCATCGCGACCACACCCCATTTTATCCACTCTACAACGCCTGTCTGCTGCAAAGAGAGTCCATTCTGCTGCGACCACTTCATGCGATCGTCCCATCCATTTGCCGCTTTTTTAACAGGCTCCTTTGCCGGTAATCACCGCAGGAACAGTAAACAACAAGATTTTCAAGTCCGTCCAGAAGCTCATGGTGTCTATATAGATATGGTCCAGTTCGACCCACTCGCGAAACCCGATGTCACTGCGCCCGCTAATTTGCCACAAGCAGGTCAAGCCGGGCGTTACGCTGAGCCGACGCATCTCCCACTCGCCGTAACTCGCCACTTCTGACGGCAGAGGCGGGCGCGGACCCACCAGGCTCATCTCGCCGTGCAGCACGTGGATGAGCTGTGGCAGCTCATCCAGGCTGTATCGTCGCAAGAACCTGCCTACGCGCGTTACCCGCGGGTCGTTGCGCATCTTGAAAACCGGGCCGCCACGCACCTCGTTTTTGGGTATCAGGTCGCGTTTAATCTGTTCGGCGTTTTTCACCATCGAACGAAACTTGATGAACCAGAAAGGCTTCCCGCCTTTGCCAATCCGCACCTGCCGGAAAAGCACCGGTCCCGGCGAGTCCAGCTTAATCGCTATCGCGATGAGAAGCATCAGCGGCGCCAGCAACACCAGTCCGACGCTCGCTACCACCACATCCAGAACGCGCTTGGCGATACGGTAGCCTCTGGGCAGTTCAAGCACGGGCACGGCTATCCGCACGTCCGGCATCTCCGCCTCCCCCACGGCAGGAGGGACGACGCCCGGCAATGGTGTTTGTGCATGTGCCATCGCCTCTCAAACTCCCTTCCTCCAAAAAATACCACAGATGAGCAGTCAGGGTCCGAACACCTCCATCTCTCTGTCGCGAGCCGAGGCGAACCGAGTTCACCTGTCCTATCCTCGGGGTAGCGCACGCGCCGACGGCTGGCGCAACGCCAGCTCGCGGTACGCTCTCCTGTAGTAGTAAACGCCCCGGCTATCCTCCGGGCGCACTTTGTTCAGCACCGCGCCAATCAGGTTTGCTCCTACCTGTTCCAGGCGGGTATGAAACTCGGCTTCTGCTCCCCGCGATGGTTGCCCCGCCGCGTGCACAATCACCACGTTCTTCACGTGAGCTGCGATGAGCACGCTGTCCGCGAAGATGGCTCCCGCAGGCGAGTCGAAAATCACGAAGTCTGCCAGCCGGGTGGTGCGCTCGATAAACTGCTCCATCATCGGTGAGCGCAGGAGGCGAACAGGGTTGCTCGCCGACGAGCCTGCCGGTATCAGCACCAACCCTTCAATCATCGTGGGCACAGCAACGTCTTCGATGGACTTCTCGCCAGCCAGCACATCCGCCAGCCCCAGCGAGTTATCCACGCCGAAGCGGGTGTGCAGGGTGGGCTGACGCATGTCACCGTCTACTAACAGCACTCGTGCCCCGTCGCGGGCAAGCGTAATGGCAAGGTTCGCCGCGGTAGTGCTGCGCCCGACGTTAGGCTCTGCGCTGGCGATAACGACAGCAGAACCCTGCATCTGCCGGCTGGCGTACCACAGGTTGGTGGAGAGTATCTGGTACGACGCGCCGATTGGCGTGAAACCGTCCTGCTTGTCCAGCGCGTTGGGTTTCATCAGCGGTATCACGGCGAAGACCGGCAGCTTGAGCAACCGCTCGGCTTCCTCCGGTGTGCGCACCGAGGTATCCAGTTGCCCCAGCAGCAGCACCACACTGCTTGCCAGCAGGAGCGACAGCAGTAACGCCAGCGCGACCTTCAGCCCCGTTTGCTTGGGAACCGCGAATACCTGCGGCGGGTCCAGCAGCACCAGCGTGGCGGTCTGAGCGCCTCGCTC
Organism: bacterium HR16; assembly: GCA_002898895.1. Taxonomy (GTDB): domain Bacteria; phylum Armatimonadota; class HRBIN16; order HRBIN16; family HRBIN16; genus HRBIN16. The sequence continues at coordinate 23,108 of BEHS01000016.1, forward strand.
CTTCGCACGCGCTTCGTCCAGTTTCTGCAGGTAGAGGTTGTATGTCTGTTCGGCGGTACGCGCTGCCAGTTCGAGCCGGGCAACGCCTGCTTCCTTGCGCGGCATATCAGCCAGCTCGGCAAGCGCCCGGCGCAAAGGCTCTGCGTAAGCCTGTGCGCGTTTGGCTGCTGCCTCCTCAGCAACTCGAGCCGTGATGTACGCCTGCAACGCCGCATCGCGGATGGGGTTGCGCGAGCGCGTTTGCGAGTTCAAAATCTGCTCGCTCTCCAGTCGCATGCGTGCCTCAATCTCCGCAATCTGCGCCTTGAGCGCGACTACGTCCGGGTGACGTTCGGCTTTGGTTTGCAGCTCCTTCTGTAGCTGTGCCTGTGTGCGAGCCAGATCGATACGCAGTTGCTCCAGCACCGGGTTGGTTGCCATCACGCGCTGGAACTCCTCATACTCGTTTTTGGCGTACTGGCTTTTGAGCTCTTGTTCCGCCGCGATGCGCCGTGCCCGTGCCTCTTCCATCTCCACCGTCGCCTGATCCAGGTTAGCACGATATTGCGCCGCGCGCTGCACCAGTACCTGCGTCTGGTAAGTTAAATCGCCGCTGATACGGTTCGCCAGCTTGTAGTCGGCAAGCGCTTTGCGCTTGGCGTCGAGGTCTGCCTTCGCCGCAGGCAACAGCTCGTTTTCGATGCGCTCGCGCTCTGACCGAACGGTTCCCTGTGTCAGTTCGTTGTAGCGTTCGGTAGCTTTCGCTACGAGAACACTGAGCGCGGTTAGCGCGTTCTGGGGGTCCGGATCACGCAGGCGCACGCGCAGGAACTCGGTATTGGGTATCGGCTCCACGCGCACATTCCCCCCGAAGGCTATAACGCGCTCAGCGGGAGTATCACCCTCCAGCATGCCCGGACGCAACACCAGCAGGTCCTCGACGGTTTTACTGAGCACGGTGTTGCTGGATACGAGTTGCGCTAAGTTCTGCAAGCGCAGCACCGGGTCGTTAATCAGAGCGCGAACAGGATAAATCTCGGTCGCCATTTCGCCGACGGGACGCTGTTCGCGCAGAACGGCGACTGCCTCATACTGCTGTGGGGCTGTGCGCGACCACACCAGTACCGCGCCGGCGCACAATACCACCACCAGCGCGATGAGGCGCCATCGCCGTTTCAAAATCATATAGTGACGCCAGAACTCCACGTACGAATCGCCTCCTTCTAGTATCGGTAAAATGCCCTGTTCAAAATCACGTTGCGGGTCAGCGCAACGGTTGCTACGATGCTGTATATCTGGTTCCAGTCGGGCTTTTTCACCTCCGGCACGTACACCGTGTCGCCCGGCTGGAGCGGAATATCCTGAGAGGTATCTCCCTTGTCGATCAGTTTGAGCAGGTTCACCACGATGCGTTGCGGTTTGTCCGGCGCGTTCGGGTTGGGACGGATGACGTACACCTTGCTCAGGGTACCCTTCTCGTGCTGACCGCCTGCGCGGTTGATGGCTTCCAGCACGGTAGTGCTGCTTTTCCACGGGTAGAGCCCCGGCCGCATGACCTTGCCCAGAACGTATATCCGGTTCACCACGTCCTCGGGGATGAATATCACATCGTCGGGTTGCAGGCGGTAGTTCTGGCTCAGGTCGCCCTTGAAGAACATCTTCTCAAGGTCCAGCGGGATGACCTCTTCGGTGCCATCCGCTCGTTTGCGACGGAGCAGAGCATCCTTCAGCAACGCGCGGTCTGGGTCGAAGCTGCCTGCCATCGAGATGGCGTGCATGATGGTCTCGCCCTCCTTGAACTCGTAGGAACCGGGGCGCTGTACCATGCCCAACACCGCCACGCGCGGACGGTTAACCACGCGAATGCTGACGCTGACGTGCGGATCGCGCAGGAATTGCGCTTCAATCAGCGCAAGGCGAATCTTTTCCGCGACCTCGCCGGCGGTCAGTCCACGCACGGTGATAGTTCCCACCACCGGCAGGTTAATGGTGCCATCCTGCGCCACCACCATCTCGCGGGTCAGATTCGGGTCCTCCACCACGGTGATTTGCAAGACATCATCACGCTGTATGCGATATGTATCGTCCGCTGTCGCCAGCGCGCTAACGGTCAGCAGGAGAAGTGCTATCCACACAGCTCTCATACGCTTGTTTACCTCCTTCTATTGGGGATTTCCCCCACTTACTGGTACATGCAAGATTCGTACCAAAACCGCCCTATGGGCTGGTAACAGGCACTAAAATACCACTGCTTGCTAAAGCAAACGGCTCGGTAAGGTACTGGTCAAAGGCACTGGTTGCCTCCACTTTGACTAACACCCGTGAATACGCATTGGGTGATACCACCTGTTGCACGTTGTCGATAGTGGAAGCAGATGTGCCGATGATATTGCCGGTGCTCTCGTCTATCAGGGTGAGCTTCAGGTTCGCCAGCGCACGCAGATAGGTATACCCCGAAGAGGGCGAGAAACCAGCATGCCGGTGCCAGACCAGGGTCACTTTGCCACCCGCAGGCAGTCGGGTGCGGAAATAGGCAACACTGCCCGACATCCCTGCAGGCTTTACCGAACCGGTTGCGTACTGGCGGTTTACAATATGCTGCATGGCGGATCGCAGGTCTACATACCCCCAGCCCCATTCTTTATCCCATCCGGCAGCGCCGCGGTCTTCTGCACTGTTAATCAGCACTGCCTTCAACAGCAGTGGGTCATGGACGCCGACATCGTGCAGCAGAGCCAGCGCGCCCGCCACGTGTGGCGCAGCAAGGCTGGTACCGCTGACGGTAGAGAAGCTGCTACCGGAACCGGATGTGGTGGTAATACCTGCGCCTGGAACCGTCACATCGGGTTTTTTGCGTCCGGCGATGGTTGGTCCACGGCTGCTGAAACCGGCTATCACGTCGTCGGTGCGGGTAAGCGTGTTCCTGTCGTCCGATGCGGCAACCGCGATGCCGTTGTACGCAGGTGCGGGAGTGAACAGCTTCTTCTCCGGTCCGCCTCCGTTGCCTGCGGCTATCGAGAGCGGTATTTGGTACGTGTATATAAAGGCGTCGAACGCTTGCGTCAGGATATCGTCGTCCAGGTTTGTAGCGCCGCCGAAGCTGAAATTGATACCTGCGATTCCTACCCCCTGTGGCAGGGGAGCTTCGCGTGCCGCCCAGTCCAGGGCAATCAGGGCATCTGCTGCGTCCAAGGAACCGGGGCCTGTTTTCGTTTGGTAACCCGCCTTCAGTATCACCCCATAGCCGGCAAAGGGCGCTACCCCTTTGCGCGTTGCGCTGTTGGCTAACGCTGCCCCCGATACATAGGTGCCGTGTCCGTTCAGGTCGCGAGCGGTCATATAGTCGTCGCTATAGTTGGTATCCAACCTGCCGTAGTCGTGAAACGCCTGAATACCGCTGCCCAATCCGGGCACTGTACGGTTGGGGATAATCCATGTGTGTGTGTTGAGAGCGGTATGTACATAGTTTACACCCGTATCCATGATCGCCACCGCCCAGGTAGGCGCAGTGTAGCCCTCGTCCCACACCGCGGGGGCGAACAGCGTGGGCGTGGAAACGTCCAGCTGCGGCTGCAGGACAGGGGGGTACCACACGGCGGCTACGCCGGGTATCTTCAGCAGGTCGCGCACACGCTGCGGAGGCACACTGACCGCGAAGCTGTTCAGGAAGGGAAGGTGGGTTAATACCCTTCCTCCAAGCCGGGACACCTGTGAGGTAAGCTTTGCCCTGGAGAGCATCAGCGGGCGGACAGAATCCACGTACACCAGCAGACGGTAGGTGTTCAACGCCTCTGCGCTCTGTATTTGCGCTGCTACGTGCGCACCGGCAAGCATCTCTGGCGTGACCGCAGGGTTGCCGGCGAACGCCCGAAGGGCCAGGTCTATCTCTTCCAGCCTCTGGCGCAACGCAGGTTGCCAGCGTTCCGCCGCTTCCGCCATCGGTTGCTCTTTCAGGATGACCCAGACGATATGCTGTGGCGTCGGTTTAGGCGCGGGCGTTCTCACGGGCTTCTGAGCAAATGCACCCGTAGCCAGCAGACAAATCGCCAGAGAGAATATTGCAATGTCGCGACGCATTTTGCCTCTCTCCCTTTCCCCAAACACATTGGGTAGTCTATTTTCGCACATTTGCGCAATTTTGGCAAGATACTCATACCGGTAAAGTTAGCGGTTTTCAGTTATTCGAAAAGCACAGGGCAACCTGCGTGGTGCAGATTGCCCTGTACATCCGGTGATTGTCGCTATACAACGGCGCCCTGGCGCATATTGACCAGCTCCAGCGCCTCACGCGCGATGTCGTCTGCCGTTAAGTGGTACTTCCGCATCAGCGCATCCGGTGCGCCGGACTCGGCATAGTCGTACAACCCGATGAAGCGCATCGGCACCGGATAGCGTTTTGCCGCTGCCATTGCCACCTGTGACGCCAAACCGGTGTAGAGCAGGTGCTCTTCTGCCACAACGATGGCTCCGGTCTCGCGTGCTGCCTTTTCAACCGCTTCTTCGTCCAGCGGGCGCACGGTATGCATGTCCAGCACTCGAGCCGAGATACCTTGTTGCTGCAGCAGGTCGGCGGCATCGAGCGCGGCAGCCACCATCAACCCGTTGGCAATGAGTGTGACATCGCGCCCGTCGCGCAGGGTGATGGCTTTGCCGATTTGAAAATCAGGGCATCCGTTTTCGTAGACGATGGGTGCTTTTGGGCGCCCGACGCGAATGTAAACCGGTCCGAAGTGCTCTGCTGCCGCCCGTACCGCCGCACGGGTTTCCGCGCCGTCGGCGGGAACCATCACCACAAAGCCGGGCAGGGACAGCGCCAGCCCGATGTCTTCATGCCCCATCTGCGACACGCCGTCCTCGCCGATGGAGATGCCGCCGTGCGAGCCGACTATCTTCACGTTATTTCCGCTGTACGCCACCGCCAGACGCATCTGGTCAAACGCCTTGCACATCACGAAGCAGGCGAAGCTGGACGCAAAGGCGATTTTGCCCGATGCCGCCAGCCCCGCTGCAATGCCCACCATGTTCGCCTCGGCGATGCCCACGTTGAAGAAGCGGTCGGGAAATTCCTGCGCGAAGTACTTGGTCATCGTGGACTTGGAGAGGTCGCCATCCAGCACCACGATGTTTGGGTTCTCTCGCCCCAGTTTTGCCAGCGCTTTACCGTATGCTTCACGGGTGGCTTCACCCAGTGGTCTTGCCATTGCCACTTCCTCCTGTCTCTTCCTGGTCATCAGTCGGCGAGTTCCGCCAGCGCTTGTTCCAGTTCAGCCTGCGTCGGCGCCTTGCCGTGAAACTCGTTGTTGTTCTCCATAAACGAGACGCCCTTGCCCTTGACGGTGTGCGCCACGATGATAGAGGGCTGCTGGCGCGGTTCCTTTGCCCAGCGCAGGGCGTCCAGAATCTGCTTCATATCGTGTCCGTCAATCTCACGCACCGCCCAGCCGAAAGCCTCCCATTTGGCGACGACCGGCTCGATGCTCATAATCTCGCCAATGGCGCCGTCCAGCTGATACCGGTTATAGTCCAGAATAGCGGTCGGGTTGCCCACGCGAAAGTGCGAGGCTGCCATCGCCGCTTCCCAAACCTGCCCCTCTTCCGATTCGCCGTCGCCAATCATGACGTACACACGGTAGTTTTTGTTGTCCAGCCGCGCCGCCAACGCCATGCCCAGACCGATGCTCAACCCCTGTCCCAAACTGCCGGTAGAGGCTTCCAGCGCGGGGATGTCTTTGACCGAGGGATGTCCCTGCATTGGGGTATCGATCTTGCGCAGTTGCCACAACCATTCTTCGGGGATGAACCCCGCCTCAGCAAGCACCGCGTAGAGCGCGGGAACCGCGTGCCCCTTGCTTAGGATAAAACGGTCACGGTCTTCCCAGCGCGGATTACGGGGGTTATAGCGCATCACGTTGCCGAAGAACAGCGCGGTGAGAATGTCTATGG
>BEHS01000017.1 GCA_002898895.1 bacterium HR16
GTCTGTGTGGGACGGCAACGAGCGGTATCTGCAGATAGCGGTGCGCCCTTCGGGAAGTGGGTCATATACCACCCTTTCCCCTCGCGTGAAGGTGAACCGCGCTCCGTATAGCCAGCTGGCTTTCGGCGCGTTGAGTGTGCCCTGGTCGGGCATTGTGGGTATGCCTGCGGGCTTTGCGGACGGTGTGGACAACGACACCACCTATACCGCCGGGGCGGGTTTACAGCTGGTGGGTAACACCTTCTCCATTGCCAGCGGTGGTGTGGTGTCGGCGATGTTAGCAGATGGTTCGGTGGTTACCGGCAAGATAGCCAATGGCGCAGTCACCACCGACAAGTTGGCAGACGGTGCGGTGACGACGGCGAAGATAGGGGATGGTCAGGTGACGGATGCGAAGATAGCGAGTGTCTCATGGAGCAAGGTGACGGGTGCGCCCAGCAGTTTTCCGCCGGGCGGGAGTGCCGGTGGCGACCTGAGCGGGAGTTACCCGAACCCGACGGTGGCGAAGATTCAGGGTCGTGCGGTGGCGAGCACTGCTCCATCCGCAGGTCAGGTGTTGAAGTGGAACGGCAGTGCGTGGTCGCCCGATACCGACTTGCGCGACGCCTTCTGGCAGGCGTCCGGGAGCGACATCTTCTACAGCGCGGGCAAAGTGGGTATCGGCACAAACAGCCCCGAAACTCGCCTTCACGTGCTCGCCGGGTCTGCTGGCACGGTGACCGCCGACGCCAACTCAGTGCTGACCATCGAGCACAATGACCGCGCTTACCTGAGCATCTTGACACCCGATACGACGGAACGAGGCATTCTCTTCGGGCAGCCGTCCAGCAATGTGGCAGGCGGCATCCTCTACAACAGCTCTGCCACCCTCAACGGCTTCCAGTTTCGCACGAACGGCAACCTCACGCGGATGGTGATCGACGGCAGCGGCAATGTGGGCATCGGGCTGACTGCTCCAACTGCCCGACTGCACATCCGCAACGGCGATCTACGCGTCGATAGCGGCGAAATTCAGAGTTGGGGTGCCATTACTTTGCATCCCGATGTGGATAACAGCGGAGACGACATCGTGGCGTTTGTCAACAGTGCCGGTACGGAGGTCATGCGAGTGCACTCTAACGGCAATGTGGGCATCGGCACGAGCGGTCCAGGTTATCCACTGCATGTAGAAACGGGTACCGGATTCCGCGCCATCTATGGAGTTAACACTGCCACCAGCGGTACCACCTACGGCATGGTTGGGCAAAGTGCCAGCGTAGATGGCAGAGGCGTCTTTGGCTACGCAACCGCCACCAGCGGCACCACCTACGGCGTGTATGGAGAAAGCGCCAGCGCTTGGGGCAGAGGCGTCTTTGGCTACGCAACCGCCACCAGCGGCACCACCTACGGCGTGTATGGGCGAAGCGACAGCCCTGATGGCTATGGTGGCTACTTCGTCGGTCGTGGCTATTTCAGTGGCAACGTGGGCGTGGGCGGCGCGCCAGTAAGCGACGCCAAACTGCTTGTGAATGGCACCGCCCGTGTGGGTGTGCTGGAAATCACAGGCGCCGACTTTGCCGAGAAGTTCCCCACCACCGACAATCTTGAACCCGGCATGGTGGTGGAGATCGACCCCGACCACCCCGGCCACCTGCGCAAGGCGCGCGGCGCGTATAACAAGCGTGTCGCAGGCGTGGTCGCGGGCGCCAACGGGCTGTCCAAAGGCATCGTGCTGGGCAACTTAGAAGGCAGCGAGAGCCACACCCCGATAGCGATGAGTGGGCGGGTGTGGGTCTACGCCGATGCCACCGAACACGCGATTGAACCGGGCGACCTGCTGACCACTTCGAATAAGCCCGGCTATGCGATGGCTGCTCATGACCCGCACCAATCGCACGGAGCCATCTTGGGCAAAGCGATGACCCGCTTGGAGAAGGGCGAGACAGGCTTTGTGCTGATGCTGGTCAACCTGCACTGAGGAGGTGGCTATCATGAGACTGCACTGGCTGATTGTACCGGCGATCGTTCTCAGCAGTGGGGCGTTTGCGCGTGCTCAAGTGAACGACCCATACTACGAGCCGGCGTTTGTGGACGGAGCACAACGTCCGGCGGATAGTCGGGTGCGTGAGCAGGTAGCGCCACGCTTGATCGCTCCCAAGCTGGAGGCAACACGGATACCACTTCCCGCCACAGTGGTGCTCCCCGGCGAGCCCGACGAGGAGGACCATGCTAAGCCGAAGATGCGCATAGGCTACACTATAGACGCGCCTCCTGATCTGCTCAGCAATGCCCGCTGGCACCGCCTGTCCTTCAGCACGGCGGGCGACACAGAGGCACCGGTCTCGGAGGGGCGGATCTGTCATCTGGAGCTGTATTCGCCGGGCGCGGTGGGACTGCGCCTGCAGATGCAGGGAAAGCTTCCCGATGGGGCGGTGATGTACATCTATGAGCCAAACGGCAGTGTGGTACTTGGTCCGGTGAAGGCAAAGCCGGACGAGTACGGCAGATGGTGGGCTCCCACTCTTTGGGGGCGCGGAATAGGCATAGAGTTGCTCGTACCAAGTAAACGCGCGCTGCGCGAGATTCCACAGATTGTGGCGATTGCCTGCCTGTACGCCGGTGTGGAACCTGCAACGCCACCCGGCGCACTGGGACCCACCGTGCTGGGTTGTCATCTGGATGTCACCTGCTACTCCAGCTGGGCAAGTGAGGCGCGCTCGGTGGCACGAATGCTGTTTCCCGAGGGAGGGGGCTGGTTTGTATGTACCGGGGAGCTACTCAACCGTACCGGTACCGACTTCGCTCCTATCTTTATGAGCGCGAACCACTGCATCAGCACGCAGGCGTCGGCACACGGATTGGAGGCGTACTGGTTCTATCAGACCGACACATGCAACGGCACACCGCCCAGCCTGAACACCGTGCCTCGTACCGATGGCGCACTACTGTTGAAGCACCATACGGGCGCGGACTGGGTGATTCTGGGGTTGTACGAGCGACCTGCAGGCGACTACTACCTCGGCTGGAACAGCGGTTCCTGGGGTTCTGGAGACAGCGCCACCACGATTCACCACCCTGGTGGAAGCTACAAGCGAATCACCTTCTCGACCTCGAATGGCACACTCACAGGCTGCGGTTTTGACCTGTGGGATACCGACATATCGGTCGGGAACGGCACGATAGAAGGCGGCTCATCAGGTTCAGCGGTAATGGATAGCGCACGCCGCGTTCGTGGCCCTGCCTCTTGCGCACAGTTTGACGGCTACGATTCAAACGGCAACCCTATCTGGCGCTGTCCACCTCTCTGGGCAGGCTATGGGCGCATGGATGTTGCTTTTGGCACCATCCGCTGGTACATCTGGGAAATGGCAAACCCGACCTACGCAGACCGGTCAGTGGGTGGTGACCCGGGCAATGAAGGCTCGTCAGAGCGAGGTACATCCGCCAATCCGTTCAATACGGTATATGAAGCCACCTTCTGCGTGCCGACGAACGGAACTGTGCGTATCCGTCCGGGTAGCTATAACGAGAGGTTCGTCGTGTGGCGGGCAATGCGTCTGGAGCGCGACGGCACATCCGGCATCGTGCGCATCGGTGCACCATAGCCATACAGGGGGTAGCCTTTCATGGCTATCCCCCTGCCGCTCACGCCAAGTCAAGAGAGGGGCAAAAAGAGGATCGACAAAAATGCTTGTCTCTGCTGGCATTGTTGAAACAACGAGCCTACGAAGGAAGGGGCATCTGAATAAACGGCTCCCCTCTCCTCGCAGGAGAGGGGACGGGGGTGAGGTGTGAAAACCTATCCCCCTTGCCCCCTTCCCTGCAAAGGAAGGGGGTGCTGGGCACACGGCTCCCCTCTCCTCGCAGGAGAGGGGACGGGGGAGAGGTCGAACAAAGAGAGGGGTCGGGGGAGAGGTTGAAGAGGTTTACCAAACAAAAGAAAGGAGAACCAAAATATGAAACGCACTATCGCCATTCTGGCGCTGACAACCTTCATGCTGGCTAACGCCTTCGCCCAGTCGGGAGGAGACTACGACCTCTCATGGGGCGTCATCTCCTCAGGAGGCGTCACCTTCAGCACAGGAGGCGACTTCTCGCTGGGAAGCACCATCGGGCAACCGGTCGCGCTCGGAGCAAGCCCCCTGCACACCGGAGGCAGTTTTGACCTCACCGATGGCTTCTGGCATGTGCGCTACGCCCTGCTCAGCGGGGTGGTGAACCTGCTCAGTTTCGGGGGCAACCCTGCCAGCATACCGGTGGAGTTGCAGATACGCGCACCGGGCAGTCTCACCCCGTTGCAGGTGCACACGCTGGCGTTGAACGCCTCTGGGGCGTATTCGCTGGTGGCTCCGCTGGACGGGGTGTATGACCTGTCTGCGAAGGCGTCACACTGGTTGAGGCAGACGCTGGCGGGTGTGTCCATCGCGGGTGGCGGTGTGGCGGACTTTTCGCTGGTGAACGGTGACATCGATGGGGACAACGAGGTGACGCTGTTTGACTTTGGTGCGCTGGTGTCGGCGTTTGGGAGTATGCCGGGTGATGGCAACTGGAACCCTGAGGCGGACCTGGACGGGGACGAAGAGGTGACGCTGTTTGATTTCGGCATCCTGGTGAGCAACTTCGGTGCGATTGGGGACGACTAGCCGGAGGCACAGCGGAGCGAGGTGCAGGGGGGAGCTGATTCCCCCTGTGCCTCGTTTCACCCGGATGGCTTGACAACCGTTGCAGGGTAATGTAGAATACCATTGTGGAGTGAGCGGGAGTAGTTCAGTGGCAGAACGCCAGCTTCCCAAGCTGGATGTCGCGGGTTCGAGTCCCGTCTCCCGCTCCATACAAGATGTGTTACCCTTTCCGCACAATCTGCACAACACGTTGTGTTCCCTTGTGTGACAATTTTGCCGAAGCTGGCGCTATACCATTTCACCTCTTAATTTGTCATGCTGAACGCCAGCGAAGCATCTCAGCGTGTTGGCAAAACGAGATTCTTCGCTTCGCTCAGAATGACTCTTGTTTGCTGTCATGCTGAGCGCCAGCGAAGCATCTCAAAGCGGCGATAACATGAGATTCTTTGCCTCGTTCAGAAGGACAGGCAACCTGTGATACTACAGATTCTCTTCTGCCACTGCGCAGTCTTTCCGCTGTGGTGACAACAAACCTGTCTTCACAGGTTGTTCAATCCGTGCAGGCGGATTTTAGCCCATGATTTCAATCGCGGGGTCCAGCTTGCCTGCATCCAAATAATCAAGATTGACAGAGTACCAGTGGTGTTTGACAAGGCGGAGATTTTCTGCACATACTACCCATCCTCACTCCTCACCATACACCTGTGGTGGGGCGAGATATTCGGGAAAACGCCCCCTCAGTGAGCGGCGAACCAGATAACACAGATGACACGCTTCCACATAGCCCGGTTCCACAGGGAAGCCGAATCTTCTGGCGAGCTCGGCGGGACCGCCCTCCACCAGAGGGGCGCATATCGGATGTTCTTCCGCACGGTATTCTCGTACCATTTGCGAGAGCGGCGTCTTCCACAGGTTGCCCATGCATAACCCCTGGCAGAGATGCACATTGCCGTAGACGTCCACATGCACCCGACCGGGGTCGCGCAGGTTCTCGTAAGGGCACTCGGTGAAGGACTGCCAGGGGCGTGTGGGAAGCCCTTCTACCAGTTTTTCCACCGCCCGTCCCCGAAAGCGCACCCCTCCGCCCACAATGGGCTCACCTTTTTTGCCCTCGCCTTCTTCGGGGTAGGTTACCGTCGGCGGACTGATGGAAATCATCCCGCAGGAGATGCCCAGCTGTTGCGCCGCCGACATTGCACGTTTCGCAGGGGTATTTTCCTCCAAACCGCTGTGGAAGAGGTCGTCACTGAAACTGATAGCGCCGATGCCCACCTCCTGCAGGGGTTTCAGCCAGAGTATCGCGTCCTCCATACTGGTGGCGAAATAGCCGTTGGTGACGATGCCCGTGTTGAAGCCCATCGCGCGGGCGGCTCGCACCCCTTCCAGCAACAGGGGATAGTACAGGAACGGCTCGCCTCCCTCGAAGAAGACCATCTGCACCGTGCCCAGCTTCTGCGCCTCCTGCAGCACGGCGATAACCTGCCCCAGTGTGAACGTTCCCTTTGCACGCGGACTACCGTATACGAAGCAGTGGTCACACTCGTAAGGGCATTTGTAGGTGAGCAAGAAGTGGATGCCGGTTAACACATTATCCTCCTTGCGCTGCCATGCAGTCCAGCGCCTCGTCCACCATCGACAGGTAGTTTTCCACCGGCACATAGCTGGGGATGGAGTTGCCGGAGCCGACCGCATACCTGCCTTGCGCCCCGCAGGTCTCTATGAGTTCGCGGGTACGCTTGCGCACTGTCTCAGGTGTGCCCGCCGAGAGAACGTTCAGGTCTATCCCACCCAGCACCGCGATGCGGTCGCCGTACAGCTTCTGAAACTCTTGCACAGGGATGATGGCGTCCTCAAAGGAGTGCTTGCCGTCGATGCGCACATCGGCGATCAGGTCTTCCATGATTGCCTGCAGGTTGCCGCAGGAGTGCAGGAAGTAGGGCAGGCCACGCTCATGCGCCATCTGCGCCCACCGCTTGTGCCAGGGCAGACAATACCGGCGCAGGGCGTCGGGGGCAATCAGCGTTCCAGAGCGAAAGCCCATATCGTCGCCCGGGAAGACCGCTATCAGATTATCCAGCTGCAGCAGATGCTCGTAGAACCGGGTAATGAGCGTGCCGATGCGGTCGCTCACCGCCTGCACCAGCGCGGGGTTGTCGTACAGCGCGAGGCACAACCCCTCCAGAGACATAATCCATGAGAGATGCTCGAAGATGCCTGCTGCATGTGAGGAGATGAAGCCCATCCCCTCCGGCAGATGGTCGTTGATATACTCCAGTATGAAGAAGTCCACATCCTCGACGCGGGGCCAGGGATACCTCTCGAAATCCTCCCAGCTGCTAATCGCGCCCTGATGTTCGTCTGCCCACGCGCGTTGCTTGCTGGAGGCGGTGTCGGCGGTGACCAGATGCCTCTCTTGAAACGGCAAACCGATTTCGAGGCGCACAAAGTCATAGCCCATGCGATACCAGAAGTCAATGGTCATGTCCAGAAAAGCCTTCAGCGATTCGCGGTCGCCCTGAGGTGTTACCCACTCTCTGCCCATCAGTTCGGTCACAATCGGGCGCATTACCACATCGTCCACGATGTATTCCACCAGCGGCGTGCGGCGTTGCGGCGCGCGCCCCATGAGAATGTCCACAAACTCCTGCGCATTGGGCTTAGGATGTTTTACCGGAACATGTCGCCACATCTCTTTTTCCTCCAGCATCGGCGAGGCAACCTAGCGCACCACCACGTAAGGGCGTATCTGCTCCAGCTTCTTCGGACCGATACCGCGCACCTCCAGCAGCTCGTCCACCGAGTGAAAGCCTCCGTTCTGCCTGCGGTAGTCGATAATCGCGCGGGCAGTAGCCGGTCCTACGCCGGGCAGGCTCTCCAGTTGCTCTGCACTCGCGGTGTTGACGTTGATTTTGCCCGGAGGAGGCTGCTCGTGCTCCGATGCTGCACCTTGCCGAACCGCCCCCACACGCCCTTCCACCTGTACCGATTCGCCCTTGCGAGGCACATAAACCTGCACGCCGTCTTCCAGCGGCTGCGCCAGGTTCACCGAATCGGGGTCTGCACGGCTGCTGAAGCCGCCCGCCGCTTTCACCGCATCGTCCACTCGGCTGCCGCGCGGTATCCTCACCACGCCGGGCTTTTTCACCGCTCCCGCCACGTGCACCACAATCTCACCGCTCTCGGCAGGCGGTGTCTGCTGAGAGGGGGCGGAGGTGGATTCACCGGTTTCAGCGGGCAGTGTTGAGGTGGGAAGCGCGAGTGGCGATTGCTGCCTAGTGCTATCGCGCGGTATGGCAGGCGCGGGCACATCGTTGCCGGAGAATACCTCCTGCCACAGCACAATACCGCAGGTAATCACCACCAGTGCTCCAGCTGCCCATAACCCTTTGGGAACACGATCCATCGCCGTTTTCTCCCTCCAGCGTTTCTCTCTTCGTTGCACGGCGGAGGATTCCTGTTGCCGCTCTACACAGCTCATTGGAAATGTCATCTATTTGTCGCGTATACAAAATCACATAAAATGTAATACAAAATTTTAGAAATTTTTCGCATTTCAAACGATTTTTGGGGTGAATGGTACGGTTTATGCATATATATAGGGTGGAGGAGGTGTTACTCACATGAAACACACGATACACATCGCGAAGTGCCTGCCTGTGATGCGAAGCCTCGTCACCGCCTTACTGGTACTCCTGATGGCACAGGCAGCGCAAAGCTACGACGTGAACAAGGACATCCGTAACCTGGGTCCGCCGGCGCATGACTTCACGGTCATCCTCTCCGGCTCGGAGACGGTAACCAGCCACTACGACGGGTATTCGTCCGGTCGATTTGGTTCGTTTGCCACCGGTCCCGTGGGTCCCAATACTGCTATGAGATGGGACAATTTCAGAGACTTCGATAACAACGTTATCGACACCGGTCAGACCTTCCACATCGGCTGGAGCACTGCCGACCACAGCAGCGCGGTGAAGGACATGTACTTCACAGACGCCACCGGCAGGCGTATCCCTGGCAGCGTGGTGTACAACATCACCAGCGGGTGGAGGTATGAGACCGCTTCCGGCACTCTGTGGCTCACCTGGGAGAACGTGTTTCATCCCGAAGAGGGGCAACCGGGGACTATCACCATCCGCAACGTGCATGTTGCCGTGCTTCGAAACCCGGTCCCGCTGGAGGAGCTGAACAGAGAGAACCGACTCCTTGCCGACAGGTTACAACCTTTGCCCGGTGGTGAGGAGTTTCCCGTCCTGCCCACAGAACTTGTCGCCCTGCAGCTCCAGGGTATACACCCGCTGGATACTATTGTGGTGCGGTATGATGTGGTAACCCCCGAGGGGCTGGTGCAGGCAACCGACTTCGTGCAGTTCACCGTTCCGCCACCCACCTACGACGTGAACAAAGACATCCGCAACCTCGGACCTCCGGCGCATGACCTGACGGTCATCCTTTCCGGCTCGGAGATGGTCACCAACCACTACGACGGATATCCAGACGGTCGGTTCGGGTCGTTTGCTACCGGGCCCGTCGGACCTAACACCGGCATGCGCTGGGACAACTTCCGGGATAACGACAACAACATCATTGACCCCGGACAGACCATCCACATTGGCTGGAGCACCGCCGACCACAGCAGCCACGTCAAGGACATGTACTGGACGGATGCTACCGGCAAACGTATCCCCGGCAGTGTAGTGTACAACATCACTACAGGTTGGCGGTACGAGACCGCACGTGAAGCCTTGCGACTATCCTGGCGCAATACCATCGCTCCCGGTGAGGGGCGCCCACGTCCTGTACAAATCAGCAACGTGCAGGTCGGGATATTCCCGGGACCCTGGCCCCTTGAGGAGCTGAATCGCGAGAACCGGTGGCTCGAACAGTTTCTACAACCCCTGCCCGGCGGCGAGATGTTTGTGGTAGAGCCAGAGCAACAAGTGGACCTGCTGATGCCGCTTCCACCACCCGGCGCGGCAGTGGTACTGCGGTACGTTGTGGAAGAGGCGCCGAGTGGGCTCGCCCCCCAGCAAGGCAGTGCGGTCTCGGTGGATTACGTGCAGTTTGTGGCGCGTCCACCGAGCATTATCGGCGTGATCAGCCTGCTGGACTTCGTGGGCAACCCTGCACAGGTTCCCGTTCCTGTGCAGCTGCGCTCGGAAGCCGGCGTTACCGAGGTTATCCTCAGTCCGGACGAAACCGGCTACTATGAGATAGAGGACGTACCACCGGGTACGTATGACATCTCATTTAAGCCAAGCCACTGGCTCCGACGCACCTTGCCGGCGGTGCAGGTACCGGGCGATTGGCCTGCAGAGGTCAACGTGGAACTGCAAAACGGTGACATCGATGGCGACAACGAGGTGACCCTGTTTGACTTCGGCGCGCTGGTTGCCGCCTTTGGCAGTATCCCCGGAGACCCCAACTGGAATCCTGACGCCGATTTGGACGGGGATGAAGAGGTGACCCTGTTTGACTTCGGCGTGCTGGTGCGCAACTTCGGCGCTATCGGGGATGAGTAACCCTCACCCCCGCCCCTCTCCCGAAGATTCGGGAGAGGGGAGCCAACTTTCTGGACATCCTCTGGCACAAGCGGCAGGGCAGCAAGTTGCAAATGGGGATGCCCCAGCGACGCGCCTGCCGTTTTCCAGTGACAGGATCGCGCCTCAGTTCTGGCATAGGGAAGACTATGCCACAAAATCGCCTCCCACCCACTGCCGACTTGCTGCCTCTATCATCAACATCGCAGCAAACCTCACACAAAAGGCCGCACACCCCGCTAAGAAGCGTGCAATCTTTAAGCAGGCACGGCGCAGCAACAGCTGATTGCGCCCCGGCTGGCGCAGTGCAGCCAGCTCCTGCGCGGTCAACTGTTCCCACGGGCGACCCTCACAGTGAAGCCGATCGACAGCGCGTTCAATCGTCTCCACACCCCCTATCAGCTCCGGCTCATACTGCACGATATGCGCTAACACCTTTGCCCGCCCACGCCTCAGGTGGCTACGCGCCGTGTTAAGATTCATACCAAGCGTTTGCGCTATCGCCTCCATCGGCTCGTCTTGCTCACACAGTTGGATGACTTGCTGTTCGTGCCCTGTGCAGACCTGCGCGATAATTTCGTGCAGCCGCGCCTCCACTTGACGATGACCGAGCCGTTCCATCAGGCTTGCCTCATACTGTGCCTGGTGCAACACTACCGCCCATCCGGGGTCAGGCAGGTCCGAAAAGAGCATCTCCGAATGGTTTGCCTTCTGCTGACAGAAGGTGCACAGGCAGTTGATGATGATGCGACGCAGCCAGTGTTCAAAAGGGGCTTCCAGAACGGTGCGGGGAAGAGCACGGGCAACCCGAATCAACACCACCTGTGTCAGGTCCTCACAATCTTCTTCATTGCCCAGCTGAATGCGCAGATAACGCCAGACCCTCGGGCGACAGTATTCCAAAAGACGATTCATCGCCTGGCTATCACCCTGCTGCGCGGCAACAATCCATTCACCGATTTGCTTCGCCTCTCCTTTCATGCGCGATACCTCCAAACATATCTGCATGTGCCTTGCGACCTGCACAAGTCGCAGCATCTTCTCCATGACATGGGATAGACCGGCAGGCAATACAACGAGGGAGTAAAACGGTAATATGCTGTTCGGCTGTCCTCTCCTCTGTCAATTTTTATTATACCTATTTTTTTGAAAAAATACCCCAAAAGGGGTTTTCTCCTTTCGAAAGTTGCACTGTTTTTCGCGAAAGGCGAGTTTTAATTAATATAAGGGTCAGAGAGGACTCAGGTGTGTTTGACGGTTTCCTGCCCGCTATAGGGGATCCAGTGGTGCTTAACCGCTCCTTTGGCGATACGCAAGGAAACATCGATTTCGATGAAGGTGAACTCCTTTTTGAGGCGGATTGAGGAGCAGCAGGCTTTGCAACAGTAGTACCTGAACCTGCGTCGCTGATGGCATTAGGCACCGGGTTGGCAGGGCTTATTGGGCTGAAGCATCGGAAACGGTAAGCCCCTCACCCTCTTGCCTCTCTCCCGAATCTTCGGGAGAGTGGAGCCAACTTTCCTGAGCGCAGAAGCTACCCCGCCACCAGAGAGTTCCCTAAAAGCGTCGGGG
The DNA here is from genome assembly GCA_002898895.1 of bacterium HR16. Lineage (GTDB taxonomy): Bacteria > Armatimonadota > HRBIN16 > HRBIN16 > HRBIN16 > HRBIN16. The sequence goes on from BEHS01000017.1 coordinate 11,711, forward strand.
ATTGTCTAACAATGAGCCGCGTATGCTACACCACCCTGTTGAGGTAGCGTAGTCGCTACCCTGCCGGTTTGGTTCACCCTGAACGCGGCAAAGACCAAACCTTTTGAAAGGAGTATCAAACGATGCGATTCGTGGCTAGACTTTGGGCAGTTCGTTTGGCGATTGCGCTAAGCGTAGGGCTTAGCACGTGGACGAGTGGAGCGGCACAGAGTCTAACCTGGCTGGGCACGTTCGGAGGCGATAGGAGCGAGGCGTGGGGCGTTTCAGCCGACGGCTCCGTGGTGGTCGGATGGGCAAAAAACGCCGACTGGGATAGGCGCGCCTTTCGCTGGACTGCGTCGGGCGGGATGCAAGGCCTCGGCACGCTGGGCGGCGGCAGTAGCGAGGCGTATGGCGTTTCAGCCGACGGCTCGGTCGTGGTCGGGTGGGCACAAAACGCCAGCTATCAGTGGAGCGCCTTTCGCTGGACTGCATCGGGCGGGATGCAAGACCTCGGCACGCTCGGTGGCAATGAGAGTGCGGCGTATGGCGTTTCAGCCGACGGCTCGGTCGTGGTCGGAAGGGTACAAAACGCCAGCAATCGGTATCGCGCCCTTCGCTGGACACAAGCGGGCGGAATGCAAGACCTCGGTACGCTCGGTGGCACTGAGAGCGAGGCGTGGGGCGTTTCTGCCAACGGCTCGGTAGTGGTCGGATGGGCACAAAACGCCAGCGGTTGGCTTCGCGCCTTTCGCTGGACCGCGTCGGGCGGGATGCAAGACCTCGGCACGCTCGGTGGCGCTGAGAGCGAGGCGTGGGGCGTTTCTGCCGACGGCTCCGTGGTGGTCGGAGCTGCACGAATCGGCAGCGGCTATATTCGCGCCTTTCGCTGGACACAAGCGGGCGGGATGCAAGGCCTCGGCACGCTCGGTGGCGCTGAGAGCGAGGCGTGGGGCGTTTCTGCCAACGGCTCCGTAGTGGTCGGACGGGCAGACGATGCCGGCAATGCTTGGCGCGCCTTTCGCTGGACGGTGTCGGGCGGCATGGAAGACCTGAACCTCACCTACGCCTCCTTGCTGCCCAGCGGTTCGAGGCTGGAAGTAGCCTATGCCATCTCGCTTGACGGACGCTATATCGTGGGCTATGGTATCAACGCCACCACAGGGCGCAGGGAAGGGTTCTTGGTGGACACAGTACCTGAGCCGGCGTCGCTAACGGTGTTGGGCGTCGGGCTGGCAGGGCTTATTGGGCTGAAGCGTCGGAAACGGTAAGCCCCTCACCCTCTTGCCCCTCTCCCGAATCTTCGGGAGAGGGGTCCCCCCAAGCGATCCGGTCGATTGACCTGCTTCGTTGAGAGCAGTATAATACGCAAGGCGAAGCAAGGATGCGAGACACGGTTAACCTTGACAGAGATGCTATTCCGGCTTTTTGCCAGCGTCATCATATCAGAAAGGGGGTGACCCTGTGCACTTCTTGCGTCGTCTCACGACCTGTATGGTATGGCTTGCTCTCATCTATCCTGTATACGCACAGGTCCCTATTACCAACTTCCTGCCCGACGTCGATGTACTCTACATTGAGCGCACACCACGTCTCGCCTTTGACCCCAACGACCTGAACTATACCAGCGGACTTCCGACTCCCGGACAACAGGTTACCTACTTCGCCCACGTCAAAAACTGGGGCACCGAGGTTGTGTCCGTGCCTTATGAATGGTGGTTTGACGGCGGACTGGCGGCCTCCGGAGTGGTCACTATCCAGCCGGGGCAAGAGGTAAAGGTACCGTACGAATGGTACTGGGAGAGCGCCGACCACACGCTGGAGTTTCGTGCAGACCCTGCGGGCGCACTGGATGAAATCTCCAAACTGAACAATCACGTTGCTATTCGAACGAACGCCCTGCTGGTTGGCTTATGGGTGGAGCAAAGCCTGTACAACTACTTCCATAACAACCAGTATCTGCTCAACGACGGCGCAAACGGCTTCGAGGACTGGGGGCAGCGCATGGTTCGCCGCTGGAACGAGTGGCTTGCCAAAGCTGTTTATCCCTCCTCCCCCAACGGTGCGCTGGACAGGATAGCACTGGATAAAGTGGTGGTCGTGCCCGACGGCGCGCTACCCCTTGCAGGCGGACTGCCCACCAACAACCCCGATGCGCGCGACCGCACGGTGGACATGCAGTGGGGCTATCCCTATCACCCTGAGGATATTCAGCCGGACGGTTTCTACGGCTTCCGCTGGAACGGGCCGTTCTTCATCGACTTCGGCAGTATTCACGAAATGAACCACGCGCGCTATCACATCGACCTGTACGGGCTGGACGTGCACCAGTCCGCTTATCCGGGCTACCCCCTGCCTATCCAGATAACCGATGACTACGGTAATCTGGTAGCGGGCACTTCGCTGATGCCCAAAATCGCATGGGAGGGCGTGTACTACAACAAGTGGCGCGACATCATGGGCGCAGGGTCACCCTTTTATGATGCCTACAGCGCAGCGGTGTGGAACTGGAAGCACCACAAGCGCGGCAGGGGCAACATGAACGCCCCACCCGATATCGGCGTCTTCCTCAACGACCTGCCCGATGCCAACCACATTCAGTTCATCGACCAGAACGGCGTGCCCATCGTCGGGGCGCAGGTGGACATCTATCAGGCGGGACCCTACCCCGGTATCTACGGCAAATCCTATGATAACGTGCCCGACATGAGCTTCGTCACCGACGAGAACGGCACAATCCATCTGGGGCGCAATCCGTTCGGTTACCCCAGCGTGAGCAGAGGCGTGCTTATCCTGAAACTGCGCCACCGCGGGCAACTCTACTTCCTGTTCCAGGAGATTACCGACTTCAACCTGCAACGCTGGATGGCGCCGCCGGGGCAACTGTTCACGCACGGCTACTATGTGCGGCAGATAGACCTGCGCGATAACCCTGTCACCGTGCCCCGCGACCGCTGGCGAGGCAATTACTTCAACGGCGACAACTTCCAGACCTTCGTGCGCTACCGAACGGACAACGCCATCAACTTCACCTGGACCGGCTCGCCCGCGCCCGACGTGGACCCGGACAACTTCAGCGTGTACTGGCTGGGCAATATCCGCTTCACCGAAGGCTGGAAGAAGTTCACCATCACCGCAGACGGCGGGATACAGCTGATTATCGATGACCGCCTTGTTTTCGACGCATGGGATAACACTGCCTTGCAAACGTGGACGCCGATTATCTACACCTCGCGGGATGCGCCCTATGTGGTGCCGGGGCAATCCTCTCCACAGGGCGAGTACCATCGCGTGCAGGTGCGCTATCGCCACTACACCGGCACCGCGCGGGTGCAGGTGAGCTGGACAGATGAACCGCCCCCTGCCGACATACCGCTGAACCACTGGCGCGCGGACTACTACACCACACAGAATCTGCAGGGCTACTTGACCAGCCGTCTGGAAACACGTATCGACTACGCATACGGATACGGCTCGCCCGACCCCGCTCTCCCAGCAGACGGGTTCAGCGCACGCTGGACAGGAGACTGGCACTTCGCGCCCGGTACCTATCGCTTCACCGCCACCACCGACGACGGGATGCGCATCCGGATAGACGGCGTGAGCGTGCTGGACAAGTGGTTTGCCCAGTCCGAAACCACCTACACCTTTGAGCGCACGCTCAACGAAGGGACACATCGTATCGTTGTGGAGTACTTTGAGGAAGGGGGAACCGCCACCGCCAGGCTGACCTGGCAGCTGCTCAGCCTGCTCTACGACGGCGAGGTGGATCTGGACGGATGGACCGCCTCACCGAAGAGCCTTACGCTGTACATGCGGGTAGGTTCCACCGATTTTGACGTTGTGCTGGACGAGCAAGGGCGGTTCCGCATTCCCGTCTCTATCGCCCCAGGCGTGTACGACGTCAGCCTGAAGGGTTCGCACTGGCTGAGGAAGACTTTGCGTGACGTGCGGTTTCCGCTTACCAGCCCGTTGCGTTTTACTCTCACCAACGGCGATATCGATGGCGATAACGAGGTCACCCTGTTCGACTTCGGCGCGCTGGTTGCCGCCTTCGGCAGTATCCCCGGAGACTCCAACTGGAATCCTGAGGCCGATTTGGACGGGGATGAAGAGGTGACGCTATTTGACTTCGGTATCCTGGTACGGAACTTCGGGAAGGTAGGGGATGATTAGCGACACCGTTCCATCGCCCATTGCAGGTGTTCGCGCACCATCGGGTCGGTTTCGCGCTGCAGTTCTTGCTGAAGCACGGGTAGCGCATCAGGGTCGCTGCTGTTGCCGACGGCGACCGCTACATTGCGTCGGAAGCCTCGCCACTTCGCGCGTTTGACGGGGCTGTTGCGGAAGGCGGAGCGAAACTCCTCTTCGTTCATGCGCAACAGGTCCGTCAGCTTGGGTGTTAAAGTGACCTCACGCGGGGTGAAGCCGGGTTCACCGGTGGGCGCGGAACGTAGCGGGGCGTGCGGACGAGGCTGGTTGAACGGGCACACTTCCTGACAGATGTCGCAGCCGAAAATGCGGTTGCCCATCTTCGGACGCAACTCCTCTGGAATAGAGCCGCGCAGTTCGATGGTGAGGTAGCTGATGCATCGCCTCGCGTCCAGCACGTAAGGGGCGACAATCGCCCCTGTGGGACACGCCTCGATGCACCGGTTACACTTTCCGCAACCGCCAAATGCCGGGTGGTCGTACTCCAGTTCGATGTCCAGCAGGATTTCACCGAGCAAGAAGTACGAGCCTCGGCGGGTGTTAATCAGCATGGTGTTCTTGCCGAACCAGCCCAGCCCGGCTCGCCATGCGAGGTCGCGTTCCAGCACCGGTCCGGCGTCCACGTAAACCTTCGCCCGGCAATCAGGGCGATGCTGGCGGATAAACTCCAGCAGTTGCCGCAGCTTGCGCTCCATCACCTCGTGATAGTCGTCACCCAGCGCGTAGCGGGCGAAGATACCGCGAGTGGGGTCGTCGGTTACGGGTGAGACGGCAGGCGCATAGTTCAGACCAACCACCACCGCACTCTTCGCACCGGGCAGTACCTGTTGCGGGTCACACCGGGCGTCGGCAGTGCGGGCGAGGTACGCCATCTCTCCCGCAAACCCCTGCTCCAGCCATTTGCGGAAGAAGAGTGCGTGCGCCGGGGAGAGCACCGGGGCGAAACCCACCAGGTCAAAACCCAGAGCGAGAGCTTGCGAGCGAATAGCAGAGGAGAGTTGCCGTTGCTCCTTGAGGTCTATATTTGCATCCCCCCTTGCCGCAGTTTCTCAATGCCAAAAGCACGCACTGCTTGTGCGATCTGATTGCAGCGTTGAGCGTCGGCGAGAGAAGGCTTGGGAATGAAGCTTGGATAGCGAATCTCCACGCCGTAAAACGACAGTGAGTCTGCCTCGACTTGATACAAGGTGTTGAACTCCGGATCAACCTCTGCACAACCCTCGATCAACTCTGCGATATCGTGCGTCCTCCGAAAGGATAGCTGGTGTAGCACCAGAAAAGCCTTCAGGTATTTCTCGACGCATTGCTGCATGTGAAAGCAAACCATGTCGGGAGTGGGGTCATCGGTCTGTATATCATGCCAGGCGATTTTCCAGTCGCTCTCTGCCTTCTCAATCCACTCCCTCACCAGGTTATGCAGAGCATCGTTCACAGAATGCGTACCCCTTCTTTTTGCACCTCGTAAGCCAGATGACCGCTGTATGGTCTGAACCGCTGGAATCGCCTGCGGCTATCGAGAATGATATCGTTGGGAATGCGAAGCCTCGCGAGAATCCTCTTCGCCTCTGTGACAATCACTCTCTGTCGCTCCCCATCAACTCGTCGGTCTGCTATCACATAAAAATCCCAGTCGCTATCCTTGCCTGCCTCGCCCCGTGCCCGACTGCCGAACAGGTAGATTCGCACGACGTCTACCCCATGCTGTTGCGCGACAGAGCAGATGACGTCCACCGCCTGGCGCAGCAACTCCTGCTCTTCGGGTTTGAATGTTTCCAGCGCGTGCACTCTGCTCACCCACAGCTCATTATAGCACCGAACTTACGCCACACGCAATTGCTTGATGGATTGACAACTTCCCTCCGAAAGCATACAATAGGGACGGAACGCTCGCCTGCGGAGGTAAGGAGCGATGCGCTGCGTGAAGGTGCTCGCTTTGTGGTGCATGGCGGCGACGGTATGCGCCTCTTCTCCGTCGCAACCCGTAAACTTAGATGACGTCGTCCATGCCTTTCGTCTCCCTCCTGCTGCGCAACAGCAACTGCTTCGCGAAGGGGTGTTATTGCTCGCAGATACCTCAGAAACCAACCTCTGGAAAGCATACGACGACTTGGGCAGGAAGAATAACCTGCCCCTTTTTGTGACCACAGACGCCTGCCTCTATCAGTTCTACGAACTGCACAAATCGGCGGTGCGCTACGCGGAAGAGTCCCTGCTTCTGCCGATGCTTCGGAGTCTTCTGGGTGACTGGGTTCAGGCGGTAGGCAACGCCCCCTTGCCGGAGGAGCAGAAGGAACACACCCTTTTCGTGCTGTGCGTCGCGGGAAGGCTGGCAGATGACCAATTTCCCGTGCCGCAGACGATGGAGACGCGCGTCACCCGGAGCGTGCAGGATGTGTTAGAAGCGAAGCGGGTAGAGCAGGAGAAGTATCCTTTTGGGGAAGACTACACCCAGTATCAGCCGCGTGGACATTATGCCCGTAGTGAGTCGCTTCGGCGCTATTTCCGCGCATACCAGTGGCTTGCCCGGCGCGTGTACGATATGGAGAAGCCGGACGAACTGCGGCGCACTGTCGCCCTCCTCCTCGCTTTGCAAGCAACGCCCGATGGGTTCCCCCGTTACCGCCGCCTGGTGAGCGCGGTGGAAGCACTAGCGGGAGAGCCGGTGGGTATTCCGCTGACCCTGCTGCATCAGGCGTGCGAACGGTGCGGCGTGTCGCCCGAAGAAGTGCTCTCCAGCACGGATGCCCTGTTGCGTCTGCAGAGGGAGCTGGCAAAGCCCGAATACCCGGAGGCGCGCATCGTCACGCATCTCGTACCTCGTCAATACACTCCTGCACCTGCGAGTATGCCGCGCAAGCAACTGCGCATCCTGCCCTCAGCACAGATGCCTGACTCGGAGGTCCTACAGAACACAGGCGACCCACAAATCCCCCGACGGATACCGTCCGGGTTAGATGTGGCGGCTGCGTTAGGTTCTCAACGGGCGGAAGAACTGCTCCGCCGCTCTCCCGATGGAGCACAGGTGATAGAGGAGGTTACCCTAATGCGCCAGCGGTGGCAAGCCATGCGCCCTGAAGACTGGCAGCGCAGTGTATACCTCACATGGCTCTGGGCGATACAGGCAGTGCTGGAAACCGACCCGAACGCTCCTGCTTTTACGCGCTCTTCGAGGTGGCTGGACTGGAAACTGAATACCGCCCTCGCATCGTGGGCACATCTGCGTCATGCTTACGGTCTGTACAGCGCACCTGTGTATATCTACATGGGTCTCAAAGAGGGCATTTCCCGTGCCTATCTGGAACCCAACCCTCGCTGTTATGAGCGGCTCGCGCTGGCAAGCGAGAAGCTGGCGCAGGTGCTTGCAGAGATAGGCGCGCCCGCAGGGTCGCAGGCTCCTCTGCAGGAGTTTGTGAGGCTGATGCGCCGATACTCCGCTATCGCTTACAAAGAGCTGCGCGAGGAGGAGCTTTCGGAAGAAGACCTCCAGGCTATTGACCAGTTCCCGGATGCGATTTTCGCCCTGCCGCGTGAGACGCCCGTCAGCGTTATGGACATCGTTACGCATTCCCAAACGGGACAGGTTTTGCATGTTGCCTCAGGAGCATTGCACCCGGTGCTCGTCGTGGTGGATGCACGTCCGTGGCAGCCGTTCATCGCGGTCGGCTGGTCACTGCAGTACTATGAACTGGTGCGTCCGAACTTCCAGCGATTAACCGACGCCGAATGGGAGCAGTGGCTCCAGCGTGACATTGGTCGTCCCACACCCCCCGAGTGGACGCTCTCCTTCCGGTGGTCCGCTCTGGCGGAACGGGAAGGCTATTCTGAGCTACACCGGGCGGAAACGCTGCTCTCCACCAGCGCACAGGAGGGCACTCGGCAGCTCAAACAGCTGGGCACACGCTACCGGGGTAAGTGGGCAGGAGCCAAAGCGAGCCTTTTGCTGGCTCGCCATTTTCTGGCGAACCGACAATACGTACAAGCCGAAGACGCGCTGAGAGAGTTCTTTCTGTCGCCCGTGCTGGAACTATGGCCCGAAGCCGAAGAGTTGCAGGCTGAGCTGCTCAATTACCTCTACACACGCAGCAGGTGGCAAGCGGCGCAACCCTACTTGCGCTACCTGCAGCAGGCTGCCCGCTCCGCCACGACACCCCAGCAGAAAGAGAACCTGCACGCGCTTGCTCTGCTATGGACAGCGATACTCCAGCCGCAGCCACCCTTTTCTACCTCCATGTCCGATGAGGCTACTGTGTTTCTGGAGCGCGTGTTGAAGGAGTGTCCTCACTCTGTACTGGTTCCTGCCGCGAAGTACCTGCTCTGGCAAAAGAGAATAGACCTTTGGAGCGACGGACCCGTGCCGCAGGATGCGGCAGAGGAAGGGCTGCAGATTATCCAAAGCCATCCCTCCAGCCTTGCGGCGCGCCTGATCGCCCAAGTGCTAACCGAGCGTCTCGGGCGCAACCGCGATGCCGCGGAGAAGCTGGCGCAAGCCGTTGGCGCTCTTTCCAGACCGCGCAACCTGCTGCATGCGTTCTGGGAGGAGATAATCCTGAACCCCTATCCCTTACCGGGCGACTTCGAACCTCGCAACCTTTACGAGAGGCTGGTTTTGCTACGGCTACATGACGGCGATTTTGCCGGGGCGTGGGAGGCAGCGCGTAAGGCGGAGACGGGAGAGGGAGGTTATCAGGAAGCGGCTCTTCTGCTAAAGATATGGCAAGAGGAGGGCGAAGAGCCAGCCCGCGCCGCCCTGCGCATCCTGCAGATGGCGGAACAGCTGGCAACAGCCGCCGAGCTGACCGATGAGTGTGAAAGGTATATCCAACGGTTTCCGCGTAGCCTCTTTGCTCCCTGGTGCTTGCTGGAGCTGGCACGCGGTTACGCACGCGCGGGCAACAAAGCACGCAGTCAACAGCTTCAACAGCGGCTACTCGCCGAATACCCCGACTCGCTCGAGGCAGGGGAAGTGCAAGAAAGTATCAGGCAAAAGGAAGCGGCTATCCAAGCTTCCTCTATGAATCACAATATGCTGGTAAGGTATATCGCACGTACTCTGCACATCGATGCAGGACCATACGTCGCAATGGCACGAGAGCGCCTGAGTAGCGCGCTGGAACAGATGCTCCACGATCACCCTGACAAACGCGAGAAGATGATTACAGTGCTGTTGGAGCTATGCAGTACAAACAGGACAGTGCTGAACAGACTATCTCTATACCTGGACAATGAGGCACAAGGCTGGCTGCAGAGTTACGCCGAGAGTCATCCTGACGAGCCGATATCCGTAGCCATCCGCTGGCGTCTGCGGTTCGGCGACCGGATACCTACTTTGCGCGAACTGCCGGAAGTGTATCCCCTCGCCATAGCCCCTCCGGGCACCCCTTACCGCGAGGAGACAAGACGCGCCATAGAGCAACGGATTCGGTATGTTTGGGAAACGGTCACCGAAGAACAAAACCCTGCGGACCTGCTCTGTCAGCTCGCTGAGAAGATGCCTCTCTATCGCGGCAGGCTGTTGCTGAGAGCGTCGCAGATACTGGTCAAATATCGCGACTGGCACAGAGCGAAGGAGCTGCTTGGCGAAGTAGCACGCTCATCCGATGCCGAAACCGCGCAGCAAGCACGGCGAATGCTTGCCCGAATACAGGAGCAGGAGACACGCATCCCCACCTTCAAAACCCTCTGGCAGCGCAACCTGTGGAATAATATCCCGCTTGCTCCTGCGCAAAGCGTTCAACAATGCCTGCTTGCCCTGGTGTCTTTGCGCAACAGAGTGGATTTAGCCAGAGGCGGTGGTGGTGCCAGGGGTAACTGGCTAATGCTCTACATGGAGGGGAGAACACTGTGCTTCCGGGTGCGTGACGGTAAGCTGCTGTGGCAAAGTAACGACCTCTCTTCACCTGTCCTGCTGGCAAACGGGGTGGTGGTCGCCGAGCAAAAGGGCAACACAGTGGGTGTTGACGCCAATACGGGCAAGACACTGTGGGAAAGGAAGGGGTGCGCGCCCCTCTTCAACTCTCAGGGGGATTTGCTGCTATACGAATCCCTGAAACTACTACCCCCTGGGCCCAAACAGCCCATAACTGTACAGGTCGCGGATGCCAGTACCGGTAAAACGGTACGCTATCGGCAAATCAGCGGGGAAGAGCTGCAGCGGATGCAACCACTCTACAGATACACAATACGTAGCAACCATTTCAAGGAACACCTGCTGCCCTCTGCATACAGAGCGTGGCAGACGTCCGCGGATTGGGTGGTGTTCCTCCGCGCCGACGCCACCCTTATGGGCGGCAAAATCGTCCAGAGTGTTCGCTAAGCCACCCGCTGTCTCATCTGTTCCCTGACCAGCTCCAGGTTGTGGCGGGCGGCGTGGTGGTTGGGGTCGATGGCAAGCGCTTGCTGGAACGCCATCATCGCCGCCTCGTAAGCCCCCATCTGGAAGTAAGCGTTGCCCAGCGTAAAGAAACCCTGCGCGTTGTCCGGGTCGCGCTGTAGCCCGGCGGTGTATGTCTCGGCAGCAGCCTCGTATGCACCCAGACGATACAGCACATCTCCGGCGTTGAAGAAGGCGTTGGCGTCTTCGGGATTGAGTTCAATCGCGCGGGTAAAGCAGGAGAGAGCGCCTTCGTAATCGCCCTGCGCCAGATGCACTCTGCCCAGGTTGACCCACGCGGGTGCAAACTGCGGATGCACCACCGTCAGCTCGGTGTAGTCCGCCTGCGCTTCGTGCCACAGGTTCAGCTTCTCCGCGCAGGTGGCACTGTGCCATCGCCACTCCGGGTTGTTCTGGAACGCGCCCACCAGCCTGCGCCATATCGCATAGGCATCCGCCCAGCGCCCTGCCTCCTCGTAGCGCACCGCCAGTTCGCGGGCGATTTCGGGGTTCTGAGGAGCATCCCGATGTGCCTGTTCGAGCTCTTTCAGCGCGGATGCGGGCTCGCCCCTCGCGAACAGCAACTGCGCCAGCAGGTAGCGCGCTTCCGCAAAGGCAGGTTGCTCCGCCAGCGCGCGACGGCACTCTGCCTCGCTCTTATCGAGCTGCTCTAGCCCCAGATAAGCCTGAGCCAGTCCGTAGTATGCTTTGAAGCCGCTGACGCTGGTATCACCACCGACGAAACGCTCGTCATCGCTCGAGGCTATCGCCCGCTGGAACGCCTCCGCCGACTCGGCATACCGCCGCAGGGAAAGATAGGCATAGCCGTCGGCAAAATGCAAGCCCGGATGATCAATGCCCCGCCTGAGGGCGCGTTCATGCACCTGCAGTATCTGCTCGTACTGTCCCAGCGGGTACAGCGCGTTCGCCAGCAACACGTAGCCGATAGCCGCGTGGTCGGCATGTGGCTCTATTCGGTCCACGATTGGCTCCAGCTCGCGCACCGCCTGCTCGTATTGTCCGGCGACATAGTAAGCGTTGCCTAGGTTAAACCGCTGGAACAGGTCGTCAGGGTTCTTCTGCACCTCCTCGCGCAACATGCGGATGGTGCGTTCGTGCTTGCGCCTGTCGGCAACAATGTCCTGTCGGTAGCCGAGATGCCGAATGCGCACACCTTTCAGGTAAGCTATCTCGTAGCCGTTACGCTCCAGAGAGGGCACAACTTGTTCGTGAATGCGCCCCTCGAATCGCGTGACGGGTAGACGGCGAAACAGACGGCAGGCGCGGTGTACGAAAGTGCTGCTATTGTGCTGGTCGCCGACATCGTTCACAATCTCCACCAGGTAACCGGCAAACTGCGGGTCACGAATGGCATTGCGGATGGCTTCCGCACTGCCTCTATCCAGCCGCTCATCGGCGTCCAGCCAGAGCACCCAGTCGCCGGTCGCATGTTGCAACGATACATTGCGAGCGTCGGAGAAGTCGTCGCGCCAGGGATGATGCACCACTTTTGCACCGTACCGTTGTGCGATTTGCGCTGTGCGGTCGGTAGAGCCGGTATCCACCAGCACAATCTCGTCCACCAGCCCCTGCACGCTTTTCAGACAATCCTCGATAAACGCCTCCTCATCCTTTGCTATCATACACAGGGAAATGGTGGGATGAGCCTTCTTCTGCGAGCGCGCCGCCACAGGCTGGCTAACAGATTGCGCGGATGGCGTGGTCACATTGCTCTGCTGCAGTAAGCGACCTGCCCGTTGCAATTCGTTCTGCAGGGTATGTTTACCCCGCTTCAGGGATCGCTTTTGCAGCTTGGTATATAGCCCGCGCAGCAGGTCTATAGCCTCCTCACACTCGGGGTTCAGCTCCACCGCGCGGATAGCGTGACGGAGTGCCTCTTGCGAGCGACCGGTTTGCCGCAGAATGTACGCCAGATGATAGTGTAGTTCGAAATCCTCCCCGTACTGCAGTCCCTGCCGCAGCACACCCTCTGCCCGGGCGATACTGCCGGACTGAAAGTAAGCCACGCCCAGCCCACAGTACGCCTTGAGCTGTTGGGGCTGCTCACGAACCAGCCTTTCCAGAAGAACAATCGCTTCATCGTAGTTTTCCTGAGCCACGTAGTCGGCGGCGCGGTAGATGATGGACTCGGCATCCTCTGCTGAAGATTTCCCGCTCGCATGAGACAGCCTGCTTGCCGCCACCTGCGCCGCGCGTTGCCAGGTGAGGTTTTCGCGCACCCACCGGGCAGCCTGTTCGGCAATCGCTTTCGCGCTTTCGTAGTCGCGGTATATCTGCTCCATCAGCGATTCCATCGCGTCGCGCTCCGGCTTCGCCCAGAACGGACGGCTTACCGTCTCCATATCGCCGATCAGGTTGTCCGGGAAGTACTCCACGCCTGCCGGGATGAGGAAAGCTCGCTCCTCACTGCAGAAGTCCATCGCCGCGCCAAAGCCGGTGACAATAACCGGCAAACCACACGCCATCGCCTCCGCAATGGGCAAGCCAAAGCCTTCACCGCGATAGGGATGCACCAGCGCGTGGCAGGCGCGGTACAGTGCGTTCATCTGCTGCTCGTCCAGCTCGTCGGCAATGTAGATGATTTCGGGCACGTCTGGCTGTCTCTGGAACCAGCGGATTTGCTCCACAAAGTTCTGTCCGCGATAGAAGGTGTTCATCCCGAAGTCTTTAATCACCAGCGCCACATCATCGGAGCGGGTGAAGGTGCGTGTATATCCATCCAGCAGGATATCGATGCCCTTGCGGGGTATGGTGCCTCCGACGAACAGGAAGCGGAACCGTTTCTGCGTGGGCAGTTCCATCGGCTGAACCGGCTCGAAGAAGCTCTCGGAAACGCCGTTGGGAACCACGACTACCTTTTCTGCCTGCACGCCGTCGCGCACATAGCAGTCACGCACGAAGGTGGAGGGGACCCACAGCTCGTCCACGTTGCGGTTGATGGCATCGACCCACTCCGCAGGAATGGAGCCGAACTCCCAGGGCTGAATCACGATGAATCGGTCTGCGTTCGGACGCTGCCAGTTGGGCGGCCAGTGGTGACGTATCCACACGTCGATGCGGCGGGGCAAACGGCGCATCCTCTCCTCGATGAACTTCCAGCGCGGGTCACCGTGCAGTGCGCCGTCATCGGTGGAATGAGGTACCAGATAGAATTGCCACTCCGGCATCAGCCGGTGTAGCGCGGTAACCAGTTCCCTGTTCACCAGCGCAAGACTATGCCTCGCCAGAAAAGCCCCTTCCCAGACGATATGAAGTTGCGCATCACCTGTGGTTTTCATCTGTTTATCCTCCCTGTACCGTTCACGCCGCCTTCTCGCGTAAACGCTCGCATTGCGTCCCGTACCGTGTTTGCAGCACGCTATCGAAGCGGCTACCGCCCAGCACCACCCGCCCCAAGAAGTTCTCAGGCAGATGGTCGATAATCTCGATATCTGCACAGTGTTCGGGGTCATAGCCAAGGGAAAGCACATACTGCGCCAGCAACTCGTACGCCGCTTCCGCGCTAAAAGCGTTGTGTGCGCCCGCGTAGAGCCGAAGCAGTGCACCATCACCCGGCTGGTGCTCACGAAGATACTCGCAAACTACCGGTTGCCATGTCTGCGGTTCGCTCCAGTCGGGCAGAGACAGAATGGTGTTCTGTTCTCGCAACACCTGCTCATACGCCTCTGCGGTTGCCTTTGCCGCCTCCGACCAGGTGTAGTGCTTCAGGATATACTCACGGAACGCCTCGCGCTTTGCTACGTCGCGCTCCTCCCATGCCTGTAGCACCGCTTCGCGCACCGAATCCACGTCGGCGGGATTACAGTAGTAAGCGAAGTCGCCGAAGTACTCGCGCTCCGCGCCTTGATTGCCCACCACGATAGCGCAACCGGCGAGCGCAGCTTCCATGCTCGTTAAGCCGGGCGTCTCCGCCCACGAAGGCATGGCGTGCACTCGCGCCGCCGCGTATGCGCTGGCTAACAGCTCCGGCGAGAGCTCGCCCACGAAGCGCACGTTTTCACCCGCCCATCGCTGACACAGCGCACCGTATTCCGGCTCAGAAACCTTGCCCGCCAGCACCAGAGGGATACCTGTGCCGCGCAGCGCCCATATCAGCATCAGCTGGTTCTTAAACGGCTCAATGCGCGCCGCACACAGCACAAAATCGCGCAAGCCAAAACGCTGGACGAAGGCATCGGGCATTGCCTGAACAAACCTCTCCGGGCGCACCGCGTTGGGCACTACCTGCGCCGGCTTGTAGCCCAGGCGGAAATATCTGCGCAATGCGGCGAGTTCCCACCGGCAGTTAGGCAAAAGCATCTGCGCTCGCCGCACAACGCGCTCCTTAACGCGCCGCAGGTCCTCAGGTTCATCCAGCGATTGATGGTCTACGCCCTGCACCCGCAACCGTCCCTCTTTCCACGCTCGCAACGCCTCTTCCACCTGTGAGGTCGTCTGTTGCCGGAAGACCGCTGCACCTACTGTTACCGGATAGAAGGCTGTGTTATCGCGGAAGATGGTGGAGACGACCAGCGGTTTGTCGGTGCGTTCTAAATGCTCCACTTTATCCCCGTGATACAGGCTGAAGGCGTGGATCAGGTCATAATGCTCTTCCGGCAAACGCATGGACGCCGAAACATCCGCTACCACTCCCTGCCCTCGCAGCGCCAGCAGGGTCTCGAAAAGCTGCGTCTCGCCGCCGCCCAGCATCTCCAGCGCACGCTGGTGAGTGGTCATTAATACCCGGCGACGCACCGGCTCCACCCGTTGTCCCTTCCACCCGAAGGCAAAGAGCCATGAACAGCTGCTCTCGGGGTCTATCAGGTGCGCTGTTGCGCCAAAGGTTTGTTCTATCCCCACGCGCCAGTGCTGTGGGTTCTGCGGGAACACCGGCACACCGATGAAGAAGCTGCCCCCCTCACGGAGCCTGCGTACCGCATCGCGCCACCCCTCGCCAAACACAATCAATGCATCCGCCTGCTCGTGTTCCGGCGCCTCGCTCCAGCCCTCGCCCGGCAGTTCACCATCTGCTACACCGAGAATCGCCACCCTCCCTCCGGGTTCTCGCTGAAGCCTTTGCCACAGCCTGCGCCACCACGAAGGGGGAGGTGAGGTTGCTGCTTCACCACCAGAGAACGCCAGGATATGGGACAGTTTCTTTTGAATCACGCCTACCCTGCCTGCCGCCACGTCCGCCGCGAAGCGGAAAAACTCTTCCGCGCTGGCGGGCAACAGGTCATCTCCATCCCATCCTTCGCGCAGGCGCAGCTCGGCATAGCGAATCTGGTCGGCAAGCGCACTCATCGCAGCACAGGCGGAGAGCAAAAAGCCATGCGCACCATCCCGGTAGCCCTGCGTCTCGTCGTAGTAGAAGCGAAAAGCATAGCCCATCGCCGCAGCAAGCGTTTGCCACGAGCAGGGAGCGTGGTCGCCCAGCATTTGCTGTGCCGCGCTCTGCGAGTAGTGGTTGAGCTTGCGCATATAATGCTCCAGAGTGGGCATCGAGTGGTGCTCAATAGCACAGCTGGGATTATCGGGCGGGAAGAGAACGATTTTGCCGAATACCTTTACTCCCTCGTGCGCCGCACCCAACCACTCAAACCTGCCTCTGCGCAACAACATCGGCGCTTTGTATCCGGGATACCACTGCCCCGCATAGCGTATCCACTTGCCCAGAAAGTAGTTCTTGTAGGTAAGCTTGACCGCCGCTACCTCCTCATCCAGCGCAGGTAACATCTGCCGCAGGGCATCTACCAGCGCATCGGGTACACGCTCATCGGCATCCACATACAGAATCCACTCATAGCGGGCGTGCTGGGCGCTGGCGTTGCGTGCCAGATCGAAGTCGAGAATCAGCGGGTGATGATATACCTTATCCGTGTAGCGACGGGCGATTTCCACCGTGCGGTCGGTGCTCTCCATATCCATGACGATAATCTCGCCCGCCCAGTCCTTCACCCGCTCCAGGCACTCGGCGATGTTGCGCTCTTCGTTGCGCGTATGCACGATAACGCTGACCGGCAATCGTCCCTGCGCAAAAGCCTCTTCAGACGAAGAGGTCTCCCAAACCGTTGGCGGCGGCAAAGCGATTGTTCGCGCGTCGCCAGCGTACTCGCGACACACCGCAATGTAAATCTCCTGTCCGTCGTCGGGCTCTGAAACAATGTCGAACTCCATCGCGGTATGGGGTAGATGTTGCGAGCGCACCTGTCCAAAGAGCTGCACCTGGTTAAACCGGCTCTCCAGCAGTCGGCGAAACTCCCCCAGCGTCATGAGCGAGACGTGGTAGGGGTCGGGATAGTTAATGTACACGTGCTTGTTCGGCGTGGAGAGGACGACCATGCCATCCGGCTTGAGCACCCGGGCGATTTCAGCAAAGAAAGCCTCCATCTGCTCGACGGGCACATGCTCGATCACCTCAAAGCTGACCACCGCGTCGAAGGAGCCATCCTCAAAGGGCAACCCCTGCCTGTTGCTTATCGGTGCGATATGCACACGCTGAATCTTCGCATCAGGGTAGGTCTCCTCGCCGTATTGCAGGGGGAAACTGTCCACGTCCGCTGCAACAACCTGCGCTGCCTGCCAGGCAAGTATCTTTGCGCCGTAGCCCGTTCCGCAGCCCAGGTCCAGTACACGCATCCCCTGTACCCGCTCGCTCGCAAAGAGGTAGCGTTTT
>BEHS01000018.1 GCA_002898895.1 bacterium HR16
TTTTTGTGACGAAACGCAGCGCTGGCTGGCACCGCCGGTAGAGGAACGCGGCACGCCGGACACGGTGATTTGCGGTTGTGCGGTAGACGAATTCAACTATGGTATCCATGCCTACGGGATGCTGGCAGGGATCATGGGAGGTGGAGCGCACAGCGTGCAGCATCTCGGCAAGGGCGTACTGCGAAGAGTGGTCATACGCTGGACAGATGGTCGCATGGGTATTGTGGTGGTTGGAACTGCAGAGAAGTGGATGCCTTTCTATACCACCATCGTCACCGAGAAGGGCGTCACGCAGTTTCAAGCAGATACTTCGCAGCTCTATCGTGCTCTGCTGGAGAAAACCCTGCCTTACCTGGCAGGTGAAACGGATGCCCCTCCTGTGCCTGTGGAGGAGCTGGTGGAACCCGAACTGTGGGCGCTGGCGGCACGGCAGTCGTGGCAACAGGGAGACCGCGAGGTGCTACTCTCGGAGGTCGCCGATGACGAGGGCTACGACGGCGCCGCCTTCGCGCAAGAGTACCGGAGGATGAAATATCCGATGAAATATCCGATGTGACACGTAAAAGCAAGGAGGAGGACGACATGAAACCTCTCGCCAGTAGCGTTGCCGTTTCGCTGGTTATAGGTATCGCCTTCTGGCTTGGAGGATGCGGCACCCCCAACCGAACACAGCTCTTCCGTGCTATCAGGTCAGGTGATGTGCAGAAGGTGAAAAGTATCTTGGCGGTAAAGCCGCAGCTTCTCAAGGAAAGGGAACCTCCCTACGGCAACACACCACTTATAGAAGCGGTAAGACAGTGTAACCTGCCCGTGATTCAGGCTATTCTGGATCACGGAGCAGACGTCAACGAGCCGAATGACGTTGATATCACGGCGTTAATGGCTGCAGCCCATCGCGGATGTGATGCAGCCATCCCTCTACTGGTAAAGAGAGGTGCATCCGTAAATGCACACGACCCGGAGGGGATCACACCTTTGCATCTCGCCGGCGGGTATCCAGCCTGTGTCTCTACCTTGTTACATCTGGGCGCCGATCCACGGGCAAGGACCAAGGACGGATCGTTGCCGATCCATTTTGCTGCGTCACAACAGGACCCTGCCTCTTTGAAATTACTGCTGCGAGCGGGCGATAGCATCAATGCCCGTGATGAACGCGGTCGCACAGTTCTGATGCACGTTGTGATGCCAGCAGTGTGGCATTCCACGGTGAAGGAGTGTGTGACCTTGCTTCTAGAACGGGGAGCAGACCCTACCGCTATTGATGAGGATGGGTATACGGTGTTACATTACGTAGCATCTTTTCCGCGCACGTTTTTGAAGCAAGGAGGTGTAGAGACTGAGATAGACTTTCGGCAGCAAGAACAGTGGCGTATTGAGGTAGCGCGGATTCTCATTGGGGCAGGTGCAGATCCCGCCCGAAGAAACAAAAGTGGAAAGACGGCGGCGGACTTCGCTAAGTCAGAAGGCTCACTGAGACTAGCAAGTTTTCTGCAACAAGCGATCCAAAAGCGGAAGTAAGTTCCTGCGATTACAAAGCCCAATGGGGCTACCACATGGATGCAGAAATGGGGTTACTCTCTGGCCCCATGATGGTTTTTTAACGGAGTGCCTACTGGAGGTAGAGGCAGGTATCAACCTGTGTACGTATGTGGACGAAGGGATGGTGATAAACCAAGATCTAGGCGGGCACTTTCGCAGGTTAGAAACCCGCGAAGGCAGGATTCTTTCTGCCATGGTCCGCCAGCCAGGTAATCCTATATTGCTTGCGACAGAGCAATTTGTTGAGGTAACCGACAATGAACGACCCGGTTTTTGTAGCCTTTATCGGTGCGGGGTCGCACGCCAACTACGCGCACTACCCCTCTCTTAGCGAGATGGACGATGTGCAGATTGTGGCAGTGTGTGACCTCTTACCGGAGCGCGCTTCTGCTACTGCGCAGCGGTGGGGCGTTCCGCGCACGTACACCGACTACCGCCAGATGCTGCAAGAGACACAGCCACAGGCGGTGTACATTATCTTGCCCCCGCACCAGATGTTCGACATCGTAGTGGACTGCCTGAATCGCAAACTGCATGTGTTTATCGAGAAGCCGCCGGGTATCACACCGGAGCAAACGCGCAACCTCGCCCGCCTGGCGGAGAAGAACGGCTGTCTGACAATGGTGGGTTTCCAGCGACGGTTTGTGCCCGTAGTAGTGCAGGCAAGGCGGAAGGTGGAGGAGCGCGGCGCCATTACACAGTGTCTGGCGCGGTTCGTGAAAAGCGGGGGCACAGAAGATTACTACGGCGGCGCGGTGGACATCCTGACCTGCGATGCTATCCACGCGGTAGATAATCTACGCTGGATGGGCGGCGAGGTGAAGAAGGTGGTGAGCAAGGTAGACCGCTTCCACTCGCCGGTAGACAACGCTTTCAACGCGCTGGTGGAGTTTGAAAGCGGCGCGGTAGGGATACTGCTCACCAACTGGGTGACAGGCAGACGCATCTACTCGGTGGAGATGCACGCCTACAACATCTCCGCCTATGCCGAACCTGACGACCGCGCCCTCATCTACCGCGACGGCTCACTGGAACCGGAAATCATCCTGAACACCGAAGCGGCAGGTAGCGACGCACCGCACCGTTATCTCGGTTTCTACGACGAGAACCGCCATTTCATCGACTGCATCAAGAGCGGACAGCAGCCGCAGACCTGTTTCGCCGACGCGGTGAGGACGATGGAGCTGGTAGAGAGGATTCGCCATGAACGCCTTTGAGGTGCTGAGGCGCGGTGTGGTCATTCCGGCGAGCCCGCTCGCGCTGAACGCACAACGACGTTGGGACGAACGCAGGCAACGTGCCCTGTGGCGATACTACTCAGCGGCGGGGGCAGGGGGTATTGCCGTTGGCGTACACACCACGCAGTTCGCCATTCGCGACCCTAAAATCGGGTTGTTTCGCCCACTGCTGGAGCTGGCGCAGGAGGAGTTTGACCGTCTGGACACCACACGGTCCGAACCGCTGGTGCGCATCGCAGGCATCTGTGGAGATGCCTGGCAGGCGGTTTCGGAGGCGCAGGTGGCAAGCGATTTGGGCTTCCACGCGGGACTGCTCAGCCTCTCCGCGCTGAGGGACGCCGATGACGATGCGCTGATAGCCCATTGCCGGCGTGTGGCGGAGGTCATACCGCTGATGGGCTTCTACCTGCAACCGGCGGTGGGCGGAAGGGTGTTGAGTTACCGCTTCTGGCGGCGATTCGCGGAGATAGAGAACGCGGTCGCTATCAAGATTGCCCCGTTCAACCGCTACCAGACGCTGGACGTGGTGCGCGCCATCGCCGAATCCGGGCGCGACGACATCGCCCTCTACACAGGCAACGATGACAATATCGTGCTGGACCTGCTGACGCCATACCGCTTCCGTGTGGGGAACAGACAGGTGGAGCGACGCATTGTGGGAGGCTTGCTGGGGCACTGGGCGGTGTGGACGAAGCGGGCAGTGGAGCTGCTGGAGCGCTGTCATGCCGCTACACGTGAGGACACCATCCCTGCCGACCTGCTGCGCCTTGCGGTAGAGGTAACCGACTGTAACGCCGCCTTTTTTGACGCCGCCAACGGCTTCAAAGGGTGTATTGCGGGCATCCACGAGGTGCTGCGCCGACAGGGGTTGCTGGAAGGCATCTGGTGCCTGGACCCGAATGAAACACTCAGCCCGGGACAGGCAGAGGAGATTGATCGGGTGATGCGAAGCTATCCTCACCTCAGTGACGATGCCTTCGTAACGGAACACCTGCACGAATGGATGTCTTAAGGAGGGTATCATGGCACGCTGGGTAAGGCTGTGCAGTATCAACTTTCACGGGCAAGGCAACCGCGAGGCAAACTGGCATACCGCCTCGCAATTGCTGGAGCAGGCATTGTGGGACAAACCCGACCTGATTCTCCTGCCGGAAACCTTCACCGGGCTGGGCATGAGCGAGCGCGACTGGTTCAATAACGCCGAGCCGCTCGATGGAGAAACAATCAGCCGTTTGAGCGATATAGCCCGCCGGCATCGAGTGTATATCGCCTGTCCCATTCTGCTCAGGCACCGCAGTGCGGTGTACAATGCAACCGTGCTGCTGAACCGCGATGGTGAGGTAGCCGGCAGCTACTATAAGATGTTTCCCACGCTGGGCGAGTTGTCGTTGGGCGTGACGCCCGGTACAGAAGCAACCGTGAGTGAAACCGATTTCGGCAAGGTAGGCTTTGCGATATGCTTTGACCTGAACTTTCGCGAGGTGGCAGACGACCTGCACGCAAAGGGGGCGGAGCTGGTCTGCTTCAGCTCCATGTACCCGGGCGGGATGCAGTTACAGCACTGGGCGATGGAGTATCACTGGTGGATGCTGAGCGCGATTGGCTCGCCGCAGGGGGTACTGGTAGACCCGTTAGGGCGTGTGCGCAAGGGGGCACAGCCGGGGTACCAACCCGTGCTCAGTGCAAGTGTCAATCTGGACTGTTTGGTGGCGCATCTGGATTATAATCACGACAAACTCCAGCAGATAAGGCGCGACTACGGATACGAGGTCGAGATAGACATCCTGCAGCCGGAGGCGCGTTTTCTGCTGACCTGCCATCGCCGGGACGTCAGCGCGGCGGAAATAGCGAAACAGTACGACCTGCTGCTCTGGGATGATTACTTCCATCGCGCCCGTCACGAGCGGAGCACGCGATTGATGAGGTAGAGGGGCGAATGCTTGCTTGTTATTGCAGGCTTCGATTCTATGGCAAAGCATGGTTATTATGCATTCACGTTTGACTCTTTTCATCGTGAGAGTTACAAGAGGGTGGCTCTGATGGCAAAGGCGTTCAAGCGTGAGGAACTGTTGCAGAGGATTACAATAGACCCAAATATTTGCTTCGGTAAGCCGTGCATCCGCGGGCATCGAATCTGGGTATCGCTCATCGTGGACCTGCTGGCAAGCGGGGCAACGATACAGAAAATATTGCGCGAGTATCCAGGATTGGAAGAGGCAGACGTGCTTGCTTGCATCGCGTACGGAGCAGACGCGACCCTCCACAAACGGCTTGAACGTTGGTCGTGACGGAGACCCTGACGGCTCGCCCCCGTAATCGGTCTCAGTCAGAGCGTGCCTCCAGCGTCAGCGTCAACTCTACCTCCTTACCGTCTCGCAGCACGACAACCTTCACCGTATCGCCCGGCTTGTAGCGGTTGAGCGCGTCCATATAGTCGTAGATGCTCTCCACCTTCTGGTCACCGAAGCGGATAATCACGTCGCCGCTGCGCAAGCCTGCTTTCTGCGCGGGGCTACCCTCGCGCGCGCCCGATATCCGCAGTCCCTTCACATCCTCACTGTAATCCGGTATCGTGCCTACATAGACACGGATGCCGCGCTCCGGTCCGCCGGTGCGTCGCGGGGCGGCTTGCGGTTCGCTAAATGCAATGCGCTCCGGGGAGTTGGCAACGCGCTCGGCGACTCTGGCTACAAACCGCACGACACGCGCCTCGCCTGCCGCGTTGATGGTTTCCGGTCTATCGGCAGGAGTATGGTACTCGGGATGCATTCCGGTAAAGAAGAAAAGCACCGGTATCCTTCGGGCGAGGAAGGAAGCGTGGTCGCTACCACCGCCGAAGCCACCACCGCTCGTTGACAGGTTGAAATCTGCTTCCCTGTTGAGCTCTTCCAGCAGAGGTCGCCAGGCCGGGGAGGAGTCTGCGCCAATTACGCTCAACTGGTCGTCGCGCAGTCGCCCGATCATGTCCATATTGAGCATAGCCACTATCTTCTCCAGCGGGATGATAGGGTTGCGCGTGTAATGTGCAGAACCCAGCAACCCCAGCTCCTCGCCGGAGAACGCCATAAAGATAAGCGAACGTTTGGGGGGATTTGCAGCGAAGTACTGTGCCAGCTCCAGCAGCCCCGCAGTGCCCGATGCATTGTCATCCGCACCGTAGTGAATGGCGGGCAGCTTACCGCTGTAAAGGGAGCCGCCCTGATAGCCCAGCCCCAGATGGTCCATGTGCGCCCCGATGACGATGTACTCGTCCTTCAGCTTCGGGTCGGTGCCCTCTACTACGCCGATGATGTTGGCGGTTGCACCGTATTTTTGAATCACCTCCGTCTGCACCGTCACTATTGCATTACCC
Organism: bacterium HR16; assembly: GCA_002898895.1. GTDB lineage: Bacteria > Armatimonadota > HRBIN16 > HRBIN16 > HRBIN16 > HRBIN16. The sequence goes on from BEHS01000018.1 coordinate 6,130, forward strand.
AGCGGTCGTCCTTTGGGGTTTTGCCACAGTTCATCCAGCGAAACCCCGCACGCAGCGAGCAAACTTTCCGCCGCCTTTCGACGCAGGGTAACAACCGGAATGCCCGAATCGGCGCCCCGTCCGGCGACCACCGCAGGAAGAGGTGAATCCTCTTTCTGCACAAGTATCAGCGCAACCGCGCCCTGTTCCTTGGCGATACGAGCCTTTGCCCGCGCAGACTGATAGGCGCGAAGCAGATTCGGTCCCTCCGTGACGGGAGGCGCTCCTTCCAGTGCGACAACCACCTTACCCTTCACATCCAGTCCCGCGTAATCCTCATGACCGGCAAGGCTGGAGTGGATGCCATAGCCAACAAACACCGGTTCACCCTTTGCGGTGCCGACGGTGGCGACCGCCTCGGGCATGAAGTGCTCACGAACTTTGAAAGAGAGCCTTTTACCGTTCACTTCTGCTTCCAACCGGTTCGCCTTGCCCGCCTCTGCACCTACATACACACGGAACGGCTGGAAGTAGCCGCTGCCGTCCATCGGTGCTTGCAGGTCATGGTAACGCGAGGTGCCGATGGGTTTCAAACCGTACTCGGCAAATCGTTCGGCGATGTAGTGGGCGGCTAGTTCATTGCCCATCGTGCCTGAGCCACGTCCTTCAAACTCCTCCGATGCCAGTGTGAAAATATGCGACCAGATGCGCCAGGAATGGATGCCTGCGGCGCCTTTGCGCACGTCCGCGTGCGCTGTCAGCGCCATCAGCAATCCCAGCGTCAGTGCAAGCCATACTCGATAGCGGCGGAAAAGCATCCAGATAATCCTCCTGCTGCGTTGAGGTGTTTATAGTTTACTTCAAAAGTTCCGCAAAAGAAAAGTGTTTTATCATGACTTATTCCCCCCAGATCTATTCCAGAGGCCAGCTACGCAGTTCCTCCAGCAACACCTCGTCGGTGAGGTCGAGGTGTATTGGTGTTACCGATATCTTGCCTGCACGGATAGCGGCGACATCGCTATCGGGCGGAACCTCCTCGTTAGCGAGACTGCCCGTCAGCCAGTAGTATTTACGCCCCCAGGGGTCTACCCGCGCCTCCACCCGATCTACATACTGTCGGGTGCCTTGACGGGTTACCGCAATGCCTTTCACCTGTTCTATGACGCAGTTGGGCACGTTGACGTTCAGGAGTGTGTGCGGCGGCAAACGACGCTCACGTAATATCTCCGCCAGCTTGCGGGCGAAGTGGAACGCGGCGTCGTACTCCGGCGGCTCGTCGTCGCCGCAGCATACCGAAATCGCCACCGAGGGAATGTTGAAAATAGCCCCTTCCATCGCCGCCGACACCGTGCCCGAGTAGGTAACATCCCAGCCCAGGTTAGCGCCCTGATTGATGCCGGAGAACACCAGATCGCACCGTCCGTTCATCACTACACTAACTCCCAGCGTCACACAGTCGGACGGTGTGCCATTGGTGGAATAGCCCAGCGAGCCGTCACCAAGGCGAACGGTGTGCAGGCGAAGCGGCTTGTGCAGAGTGATAGAATGCCCGGAACCGCTGCGTGGGCGCTCGGGCGCCACCACAAACACCTCACCCAGCGGTTCCATAGCACGCTTCAGCGTGAGCAAGCCTTCCGCTAAGATACCGTCGTCGTTGGTCACCAGTATACGCATAGCGGTCATATCTTAGCACAAAGCGTAAAGGCGTGCAAAGGGCTAACTCTCCTCGGTGGGTATTACCTGCGCGCTGAGCCAGGCATACGCCTTCACGGTTCCGCCGGCATAGGGTGTGCCTTCGATGTCATCCTCCAGAGCGACCACATCTACACTGCCGCCATAGGTGTCCACCAGCATCGCCACGAACCCCTTGCCTGTGTGCGGATTCTGCAGGTGATGCACCTCCACGATACGTCCGGTGAGCAGGGCGTAATTGCCCGCCACGTTATCGCTGGCGCCTTCGTTGATGGGCAACATCGCCTGAGGAGCCAGACGCAGGGTGACCAGCTCGCCCGTCTCCTCGTCCTCTGTCTCCGTGAGAACGCTATGGTCGGACTGCAGGTAGCTCTGCTCGTCCTCAAAGCACCATGCTTCCTGCGCGAAGGCGGCGATTTGCAGGGTGACCATGCGCGGCAGGAGTCGCCAGGCGTGCAGGTGCGTGGAGAAGTCGCGCAGGTCCACGCTGAAGGGGTAGTAACCCGTTTCGGGGTCTTCGATGCTCAAGGGACTGCTCCATGCGTAAAGCGCGCCGGTGAGTTGCTCGTCGTCGTAGGGAACCATCTCCACTACCGCCGCCTGCATCCGCCCCGCACCGTTGTAGTGGGGTTCCAGGTCCACCACTTCCATCGGGGCAGGCTGGGAACCGGGCTCGGCTTTCCCCCCCTTCATCGCCAGCCATATCTGCGCGCCGTTGGGCGCCTGCCATACAAAGTATGCGCCGTTTTCTACCTCGTAGCCTTCGCTCTCCGTCAGGATGGTATGGAGTGCGTTCACCAGGGATTGCGCCTCGTCGTAGCCGAGGCATCGTGCGTGGGTTATCATGACCACTCAGGCTCCTTTCGCCCGCCGGGCATCTGTCGCATCCTTCAGAAGGAGGGCAAGATGCACAGGGGAGTTTTGACCGCTCGTGAGTATTACGAGGGATTATTCACGGTAGACTTCGTGGATTCCTGCAGGCGAAGAGACAATGGGTAATATTCTATTCGGTAAGGTCCGCAACACCTTGACTTTCTTTTTTCGACGGGTAGAATATAGATGCGAGCTCAATCTCATGGCACAACGGATAAGGAAAACCTGATGAGGCTAAAGAACAGAGCTCCTAAGTGTGACGAATAAGCTTAATGTGAATGGGGACAGAACGAAACATGTCACTCAACGAAGCGGATACCCGTGTACGATTGATTGAACCAAAGTTAAAAGCAGCGGGATGGACCGCCCAAGTAATCTCTCGGGAATTTTATTACAGCACCGATCACGAATATGCGCCGGGGAAGATTATCCTTGTGGGGGACAGGACGCAAAGAGGAAAACCCAAGAGGGTGGACTATCTTTTGCGTTACACCGATGGCTTCCCCATCGCTGTGGTGGAAGCAAAGCCAGAAAGTAGCTCTCCAGAAGCCGGTTTGGAACAAGCGAAACGCTACGCCCAGGACCTTGGTCTGGCCTTTGCCTATGCAACCAACGGTCACCAGGTGCTCGAATACGACTTTTTCACCCATACCACCCGAGAGCTGAGAGAATTTCCTACCCCTCAAGAGCTTTGGCAGCGCTGGAAGGAGAACACTGGTCTGGAGCAACCCGGTACTGGAAAAGTTCGGGAAACCCCCATCGTCTACGGCACCAGCAAGCAGGCAGACAACCCGCTCCTTTACTCGTACTGTCCCGAAAGCCAATGTGGCAACAAGATTCCGCACTATTTTCAGGAGAGAGCGATGCGCGAGGTTATCCTGCGCATCATGCGGGGGCAAAGGCGCATTCTCCTGACCATGGCTACGGGAACAGGCAAGACCTTTGTAGCCTTCCAAATAGTCTGGAAACTTCTTAAGTCCGGATGGCTACAAATGCGGCACACCGAACGTCCTGCCCGCGTTCTCTTCCTGTCCGATCGCGTGGTGCTCCGCAACCAGGCGTACAATACCTTCTCCCCCTTTGCCTCTGGCGCCAACGAACCCCGTTGTCTCATAGAGGGACACCCACCCAGTCTGAACCGCGACCTATACTTTGGCATCTACCAGACCCTGTGGAGCCCCGATGAAAGGGGAAAACGCCTTTTTGAAAAGTTCCCACCGGACTTCTTCGATCTCATAATCATCGACGAGTGCCATCGTTCTGGTTGGGGGACCTGGCGGGAGATTTTGGATCACTTCGCTTCGGCCATTCACCTGGGCATGACCGCCACGCCAAAGCAAGATGAAAATGTGGACACCTACGCTTACTTCTGCGCAGAAGAACCGGAAGTAGCCATTGACCCGGAGCATCCCGAACTTGGCGCATGGCGTCCTCCAGCTTTTCAATACAGCTTGGGACAAGGCATTGAGGATGGCTTCTTAGCCACCTATAAGGTCCATCGCGTGCGCACCACAGTAGACGCCACAGGGTTGCGCCTGGAGGATGCCGTAGAGCAGGGGGCAGAAGTCTTCATCCCAGAAGATGTGGAGCCGCGTGAGGTCTATACCACGCCCCAGTTTGAACGAGAGATCACGCTACCTGACCGAACCAGTGCCATGGTGAGGCATCTGGCAGGGTTACTGCGGCGTTTTGGGCATATGGAGAAAACGATGGTCTTCTGCGTGGACATGGAGCATGCCCGCCTGGTAGCGCGGCTCCTGCAGGACGAATTCGGGCCCGAGACGGGCCTGGACAATTACGCGGTTCCCATCATTTCCGAGGAAGGTGAGGAAGCCCGCAGGTGGTTAGAAGACTTTGCCGACTCCGACAAGAAAGCGCCTGTTGTCGCCACTACCGCTGAACTGTTGTCCACTGGTGTGGACGTGCCCGCATGTCGAAACATCGTCTTCATGAAGACCCTTTCCTCGCCTATCCTCTTTAAGCAAATAATCGGACGTGGAAGCCGCTTGGATCCCGCTACCGATAAGTACTGGTTCCGTATCATCGATTTCACGGGCGCCGCACGCCTCTTCGACCAGTGGGATCGCCCACCAAGCCCACCTTTTGAACCGCCGAAAGGTCCCTTCACAGCGCGTTTAGAAGGCGCTATCCTCCATGCGGAGACGCAAGAGTGTATCGTGGGCGCTTCTGTCAGCATCCGTACGGGTTCCAACACGCAGCAGGGCCCTATCCGCACCGACACCGAGGGCAGGTTTACTTTTAATAATCTTCCAGAAGGAACTCTTACCTTGATCGTGAACGCCACCGGTTTTGTCCAGCGCGAGATTAAGATAGATACCATAGCCGATCAAACCATCTCTATAGAAGTCCTTCTCAAACCCGAAACCAAAGGCAGCAAGAAGATTCGCGTAGAAGGGCTTGAGGTCACTATCGCCGATGAGGCCGTTTTTACCGTAGACGCCACAGGACAGCAATTGTCGTTGGCGGAGTATCTGGACAATACCCGAACGCAGGTGCAGCGCCGTGCGCCCACTCCGCGAGACCTTTGGAACATTTGGGTCGACACCCAGCGCCGCCGGGCTTTCATGGCAGACCTGCGCCAGCAGAGCATCCACCCAGAGATCCTGGCTGAAGTGGAAGGGTGTGCCGAGGCGGATTCTTATGACCTTCTCGCCCATATCGCCTTCGGTGCGCCCATCCGCACGCGCAGCGAACGGGCTACGGCTTTCCTCAATCGCGAGCAAGGTTTTATCCAGCGCTATGGGAAACAAGCACAGCAGGTCATCCTCGAGCTGGTGGACAAGTATCGCGTGGGTGGAATAGAACAACTGGAACCCGAAATCTTCGGCGTCTCCCCCTTCCGCGAGTGGGGTGGCGCGGTGAAGATTAGCCGGTGGTTTGGCGGTGTAGAGGGACTTGGAGACTCGCTCAAAGAAATGCACGAACGTATTTATCCCGCTTCAGAGGTTGCCCCATGAATGACCGAACCCAAACTCGTGAGACTTTGGACAACGAAATCTGGCGTGCTTGCGACATCATGCGTCGCGACAATAACTGTAGCGGCGTCATGGAGTATGTCGAGCATCTTTCTTGGCTTCTCTTTCTGCGTTTTCTGGACGCTAAGGAGGAGGAATGGGAGGCACAAGCCTGCATTGCAGGACGCGAATATCGCCCGGTTTTGGAGCCGCCTTACCGCTGGCGGGATTGGGCTACTAAAGATTGGGCCGCTGATGACCTGCTGAGCTTTGTCCACGGGAAGCTAATACCCTATTTACAAGCCTTAGGCGGCGACCCTCTGCGCGATACCATTCGAGGCGTTTTCGCCGAACGGAATGTTATCGTCTGCGCTTCCGGCTACAACCTCAAGGATGTGCTCTCCATCCTCAACGGCATTGACTTCCATAGCCAGGACGACATCTTCACGGTCTCCCAGGTCTACGAGGAGTTGCTCCGCCGTCTCGGAAGCGAGAACAGACTGGCAGGGGAGTTTTACACCCCTCGCCCGGTTGTGCGCTTCATTGTGGAACTGGTCAACCCCCAGATCGGCGAGACCGTTTATGACCCCGCTTGCGGCACCTGTGGCTTTTTGGTAGAAGCCTACCTCTGGATGAATCGCCAAGAAAAAACCATTGAAGATCACAAAACGTTGCAGGAGCGCACCTTCTTCGGACAGGAAAAGAAACCCATTCCAGCCCTCTTGGGATTGATGAATCTGGTCTTGCACGGAGTCGCCGCTCCCCGCGTCTTGCGCAAAAACACCCTGGAGGAGAACATCCGCCAAGTCACTGAGCGCTACGATGTCATCATGACCAATCCGCCTTTTGGTGGGAAAGAGGGAGAACATATCCAGCAAAACTTCCCGGTGCAATCACAGGCCACCGAGATCCTCTTCCTCCAACACATCATGAAAAAGCTCAAGCCTCGCGACGGTACCCGTTGTGGGATGGTGGTGCCCGAAGGCACGCTCTTCCGCGGCGGAGCCTTTGCCGAGGTCAAGCGCGCTCTCTTGGAGGACTTCAACCTTCACACAGTCGTGAGCCTCCCGCCCGGCACCTTCGCCCCGTATTCCGATGTAAAGACCGCCCTTCTCTTCTTTGAGCGACCAGGGCCCACACGGGAAATCTGGTATTACGAGCTTCCTTTGCCTGAGGGGCTGAAGAAGTTCAGTAAGGGTAGCCCCATCCAGGATGAGCACTTTGCGGAAGCCCGTCGGCTCTGGCAGGCTTGGGATGCTTATCGCAAAGGGCAAAGACCGCGTGAGGCTTGCCTATCAGAGCATTCATGGATTGTGCCTGTAGAAGAAGTCAAAGAGCGCGGCTACGACCTCACAGCCCGCAACCCCTATCGCCGCGAGACCGAAACGCTCCCGTCACCGATGGACATCGTGGCCGACCTGCTCGAACGCGAACGGGAGATTTTGAGCATCGTGGAGGAGCTGGATGAACTGCTGGGCAACAACAAGGAGGGGACGGAAGCATGAGCGAGAAACCCTACAAGCTCCCCGAGGGCTGGCGGTGGGTGAGGTTGGGAGAGATCCTGGTGGAAAAACCCCAGTATGGCTACACTAGTTCTGCTTCCCCAGATCCTGTGGGACCCAAGTTCTTGCGCATCACAGACATCACATCAGGGGAGATTGTTTGGGAGAATGTTCCTTACTGCAACATAGACGCACAATCACTCAGTAAGTACCGACTAAGGTCGGGTGACATACTCTTTGCACGTACAGGTAGCATTGGAGCAACAATTCTCGTGGAGGAGGTCCCATGTGAAGCCATCTTCGCCTCTTACCTCATTAGGGTTAGACTACAAACAGGCATCCTGCCTGAGTTTGTTTCACTAATCTTGAAAGCCCCACCTTGCCAAAGGCAGTTTGTGCCACTTGGAGCTGCCCAAAAGAACATTAACGCTAAGGCAATCCAGCAGATAATTCTCCCCTTCCCCCCTCTCTCTGAACAACGCCGCATCGTGGCGCGGATTGAGGAGCTAATGGAGCGCGTACGGGAAGCGCGGCACCTGCGGGAGGAGACCCGTGAGGATGCCGAGCGCCTCTGGCAAGCCGTGCTCGCCGAAACCTTCCCCCGCCCCGACTCCGAACTCCCCGAAGGTTGGCGGTGGGTGAGGTTGGGAGAGATCCTGGTGGAAAAACCCCAGTATGGCTACACTAGTTCTGCTTCCCCAGATCCTGTGGGACCCAAGTTCTTGCGCATCACAGACATCACATCAGGGGAGATTGTTTGGGAGAATGTTCCTTACTGCAACATAGACGCACAATCACTCAGTAAGTACCGACTAAGGTCGGGTGACATACTCTTTGCACGTACAGGTAGCATTGGAGCAACAATTCTCGTGGAGGAGGTCCCATGTGAAGCCATCTTCGCCTCTTACCTCATTAGGGTTAGACTACAAACAGGCATCCTGCCTGAGTTTGTTTCACTAATCTTGAAAGCCCCACCTTGCCAAAGGCAGTTTGTGCCACTTGGAGCTGCCCAAAAGAACATTAACGCTAAGGCAATCCAGCAGATAATTCTCCCCTTCCCCCCTCTCTCTGAACAACGCCGCATCGTGGCGTATCTGGAGGTGGTACAAGAGCGGGTCAAGGCTTTCAAAGAGGCTCAAGCCCGTGTGGAAACCGAGCTCAAGCGGCTGGAGCAGGCCATCTTGGAAAAGGCCTTCCGGGGAGAGTTGTAGATGCAAGCCAACTCTTTTAATCGCATCGCCACCCAGCCGAAGGCGTTTCACCATGACAAACTTCGCCCAGCTTCCGAACATGTCGCTGGTCGTCCAGCACACCCGCGAGGCTTCGTAGCGGGCGACGAGATGCTTCGCTTGGATTGGAAGAAAACGGATTGCCCGTCACAGTGAACCGCCGGGGCTTATCTGCCCACACCGAGTAAAGGGCACGACCGTCTCCTCCGAACCACGTTGAAAGCTTCGGGAAGTAAGTATGCTCTGCGTAGGAAGAAAAAGGTATCGTGGCGAACACAGGTGCAAGGAACCCACAGGGGGCGTTTCGAGTTGTTGATACCTGTCAAGGAGGAGATAACCCATGCGAGCAGGGGGTGCACTGATGTTGTTCTTGCTACTGGTTCTACCCGCGGGCGCGCAGAAGCCGTTTTACGAGTCACAACTGCTTTTCCCGCCGGAAAGATGGCATAACCACGGCTCCTGTATTGTGGAGCTGCCCAACGGCGATTTGCTGGTGTGCTGGTATAACGGTTCGGGCGAGCGCACCGCCGACGACGTGAAGGTAGAGGGAATGCGCAAACGCAAGGGCGCAAGGACGTGGAGCGGACGGTTCCTGATGGCGGATACGATTGGCTTCCCGGACTGCAACCCGTGCATGTTTGTGGACCCGCAGGGCAGGTTGTGGCTGATGTGGGTGGCGATTATCGCCAACCGATGGGAGACCGCCCTGTTGCGCTACCAGATTTCGGACAACCCGCGCGGCACGGGTGCGCCCCGCTGGACGCACAGCGACATCCTGATACTCAAGCCGGGAGACGAGTTCGCGCAGATAGTGGCGAAACAGTGCGACGAGGATGAAAAGCGTATCGACCAGATACTGCCGCCGGAGCGCAGAGAGGAAGGACTGGCGTACCTCGCCGAGCGACGCAAGAACGCGGCAGACAAATACTTCCGACGGATGGGCTGGATGACGCGCGTGCATCCCTTCGTGCTGGACGGCAAGCGCATTATCGTGCCGCTCTACTCCGATGGCTTCGATTTCTCCATCATGGCAATCAGCGACGACGGTGGGAAGACGTGGCAGGCAAGCAGGCCGCTCGTGAGCTTCGGGGGTGTACAGCCCAGCCTGGTACAGAAGCGCGACGGCACGCTGGTCGCCTATATGCGTGACAACGGACCGCCCCCGCAACGGGTGATGCGCAGCGAATCGCGCGACGGCGGTATGACCTGGTCGCCTGTGGTGGATGACAACATCCCGAACCCCGGTTCCGGTCTGGAGGTCATCCGCCTGCAAAACGGGCACTGGGTGATGGTGTGCAACGATACCGAGCAGGGTAGACATCGCCTCGCCGTGCTCATCTCCGACGACGAGGGGAAGAGCTGGAAGTGGAAGCGCTATCTGGAGAACGACCCGCCCGGCGCGGGCTCTTACTCATATCCTTCCGTTATTCAGGCGAAGGACGGTACCCTGCACGTCACCTACAGCTGGAGCCAGCCGGGCAAGGGTTCGTGCATCAAATACGCCCACTTCAGCGAGGAGTGGGTGCTTCGGGGGGATTAGATGGCGAAGGGAACCACATACAACCACGAGCGTATCGAGTTCGTAGATGCCCGTACGGGCGTGCGTCTGATGCAGGTGACCAGCTTCCCCACCATGAGCATGGCACTGCCCTATCACGGGCGGAACTTCACCGGCGATTCGAAGACTTTCATCTTCATCTCCCAGCGTGAGGCGAGGCGGGATGCCCCCTGGGACCTGTTCCGTGTGGATACAGACGGCACGAATCTAACGCAGCTCACCGAGTGCGAGGGAGCGGCGGGGTTCGTTATGTCGCCGCAGGATGACTGCGCGTATTTCCACCGGCAGGGTGTGCTGTGGAGGGTGGACATCAACACCTTCCGTGAGGAAGAGATACTCGCGCCGCACGGTGTGGCGAGCATGAGCGCAGGGGCTATCTCCCCGGACGGCGCACACTATTTCGCGCAGGTAGTTACCGCGCACGATACCAGTGGTATTGTGCGCATCCGCACCGACGGCTCGGAAGCCTCCCTTATCGCCGAGGGAGAACGGGGGAGCCTCGCCCTGCATTCCGTCAGCCCGGGTGGTGCGGGGCTGCTGGTGTGGCAGATGCGCCAGGGCAAGAAGACGTGGATACTGCTGGACGATAACGGCAACGCGAGAGGCGTGTACACCGGCAGTTACGATTTCGCCCACTGCACCTTTCTGGGCAGGAGCGAGCGCGTGCAGGGGTGTGCCCTTCCGCCTGACCGTGCGCTGGTGCACATCGGTTTAGGAGAGGAACAGCCGACCACCATTGCGCAGGGGGTGTACTTCTGGCACTCCGCCTCCACGCTGGACGGCGAGTGGATTGTCTCCGACACCAACTGGCCCGACGAGGGACTGCAGCTGGTGCACGTGCCGACGGGACGTTACCGCCCGCTATGCTATCCGCGCAGTTCACAGGGGCATCCGCAGTGGACTCATCCCCATCCGCAGTTCAGCCCCGACGGGCGGATGGTGCTGTTCAACTCGGACAGAACGGGCATCTGCCAGATTTACCTGGCGTTCATTCCCGACGACCTGCGCGAGCGCGTGCGCACCGGTCAACTGAGCGTACAGGAGAGGCGCGTGTGGTAGGATACAGACTGTAATCAGGAGGGAGATACCATGCAGCAGACCATAAAGGTAGGTTCTTCGTACAAATGGTGGGTAGTCGCCATGTTGTGGTGGATTGCCTTCTTTAACTATGCCGACCGGCAGGCTATCTTCTCGGTGTTTCCGCTGCTGCAGAAAGAGATGGGTTTGAGCGAAGTGCAGAAAGGCTTGCTGGGGTCATCCTTTGCGTGGGTGTACGGTCTTGCCGCCCCATTTGCAGGCAACATTGTGGACAGGGTGCGACGCAAGGCAGCCATCCTTGGGGGGTTACATATCTGGAGCCTGATTTGCGTATTAACCGCCACCTCGCGTAACTTTATGCAGCTCTTCTTTTGGCGAGCGGCGGAAGGATTGGGGGAAACCTTCTATTTCCCCGCATCCATGTCGCTCATCAGCGACTATCATAGCAAACGCACCCGCTCGCGTGCAATGGGTTTGCACCAGACAAGCGTATATGTGGGTACCATCGCAGGTGGTTTCTTCGCAGGGCTAATCGGTCAACATTATGGGTGGCGGTGGTCGTTTATCGTGTTTGGCAGTCTGGGCATTCTGCTGGGTTTGGTGCTTCACAGGTTGTTGATAGAACCGAAGCGAGGCGCAGCGGATTTCGAGGAAGTCGGGGCGACCGAGCAAGCGCGGACCCGGGAACGGATGCCGCTTGGGGAGTTCCTGCGCGTGGTTTTAGGCACTCCGACTGCCGTGATGTTAATGCTTGCGTTTCTCTGTGCGAACTTCGTGGCGCTGGTGCTTTTGTCGTGGATGCCAAGCTTCCTGTACGAGAAGTTCCACATGAGCCTGGCGATGTCCGGCTTTACCGCCACCTTTTATGTTCAGCTGGCAAGCATGATTGGTTCGCCGTTAGGCGGCTGGTTTGCCGACACCTTGCGCAAACGCACACCCGGCGGACGTATGATGGTGCAAGCACTTGGCGTATTCGGCGGTTCCATCTTCGTGGTGTGGTGCGGGCAAACCACCGAGATAGTTGGGCTAATCCTCGCGTTGACCTTTTGGGGGCTCTTCAAAGGGCTGTATGATGCAAACATCTTTGCCTCGGTATACGACGTCATTCGCCCGGAGGCGCGGGGTACCGCCGCCGGATTTATGAATCTGGTAGGATGGCTCGGCGGTGGTAGCGCGCCGGTGATTATCGGCTGGATTGCCCAGAAGAGTAGCCTGAGTACGGCAATCTCTTCTGCGGCGGTGGTGTATGTGTTAGCAGGTATTCTGCTACTTATCGGCGCAGCGGCGTTCGCTCCGCGCGATGTGACCCGTGTACAGCGTTTGATCGAAGCCGAAGCGCGTGGTGAGGTGAACAACCAGTAAGGGCGAGAATGGCGCTCCGCCCCAACAAGCGAAGGGTGCAATCACGGAGGCAACGCAGATCCCCTTGCTCGTTGTCATATCACACCCTGACGTGCAGTAAGCCTGCATCACTGTCGTCGTGGTAGCCCCAAGCGCACCGTGTTGCCGAAGGCTTCGGTTATTAAGGTGCCGGTCACCGCTTGACTGCTGTCTACAGTCGCGCAGGTCGTCCCACTGTAGTGTGATATGGTTTGTTGCGGCTATTATACAGAATGGGGGCGTGCCGATGCAATACGTCGTTTTAAGCGATGCATGGGCTGAAGACTTTATAGTTTTTAGAGGAAATCGCCTGACAACAGACAAATGAGACCTCACCCGCTCAGCCACTGCACTAAATCCTCCACACTATACTCAGTACTTCCCTGCAGCCACTGTGCCAGCTGCTGGAATCGCTTCTCCTCTACCTCGGCGGTGGATTCGTAGCCCGTCTCTTGCATCACCTGCACCAGCACCTCGCAGCCATCGCATACCTGCACCACGCCGTCCTGCGGGAAGGAATGGGGCAGCTGCAGAGCGTCCAAAAACAGGTTCCACCAGAATCCGTTCGCCCCGTCGGGCGCAACGAAGACAAGATGTTCTATCGCCCGCGTCATCGCCACGTACCACACACGCAGTTCCTCCTCCCACTCGCGCTGACGCAGCCACGCCGCCGCAGCCTGGGTCAGGGGGGATTCGGTGGTTTCCCTGGCGAAACCCTGCGCGATGAATTTCTGCGCGGGCAGACACGAAAGCAGCTTCGGTTGGGGACGGCGACGTACCGGGCGGGCGACATCGGGCAGATATACCACCGGAAACTGCAGCCCTTTTGCGCCGTGAACGGTGTAGATGCGCACCACATCCGCCACCTCCTCCAGCACAGGGGCTTCTCCCTCGCGCAGGGCGATGCGTTCCAGTTCGTCCACCATCTCCACAAATTGCGCAATCGACATCTCGCGGTTCTCCATCGCCATCTGCAACAGCTTACGCACGTTCGCCACACGCTGTTTGCCGTCGGGACGGCACAGCAGGCGCGTCTCGTATTGCATCTGGTGGGTCAGGTTTGCCAGCATCCGCGCTACGTCCAGCGAGGCGCGTTCCCGCTGTAACCTCTCTACCAGCGCGACGAACTCGCGTACCGCATCGGCATCTGTTCCCGTCTCGTTGTTCTCCAGCCACCGCTTGACGCCCGCCCACAACGGTGTGCCCTTGCCCATCTTCTGCGCCTCCAGTGCGCAGGCGTACAGAGTATCCATGCTGACCCCCACCATTGGGGAACGCAATACCGCTGCCACCGCCACATCGTTTGTGGGAGCATCCACCACCGTGAGCGCGAAGACCAGGTCACGCACCTCGGGCTGCACGAAGTACTGGCGCCGCGCGGTGTTGTGGAAAGGCACACCTGCCTGCGACAGCGCCTCTTCAAAGAGCGGCACCTGATTGGTCTGTCGTAGCAGAATAGCGATGTGGCGATAACGCAGAGGCTGTCCCTGTTCCGCGCCCTGCGCCGTGATGCGAACACGCCCTTCATCCACCAGACGCCGGATATGGTCGGCAGTGGCGTGGGCAAGCGATCCCCACAGAGCGCCGCCTTGCGCTGGAGGTACGACCACAAATTCCACGCTGGGATGTTCCTTCGGCGCAAACTGCCTGGCGCTGTGTAGAGGACGGTACACGTCGCCTCCCGGCGAAGCCGACCATACGGGGCGATAGATGCCTTCGATGAAGCGTAAAATCTCTGGGCGCGAGCGAAAGTTGCGCTGTAGCCCTACCAGCAAGGCACGCTCCGGCGATTCACGCGCCTTCCGCTCCATCCGGCGGAACAGAGTGACATCTGCATGGCGGAAAGCGTAAATGGATTGCTGAGCGTCGCCCACCACAAACAGGTTCTTGCCGTTGCTCAGCAAGCGCACCAGCTCCAGCTGCAGTCCGTTGGCGTCCTGAAACTCGTCTACCATCACGAAGCGGAATCGCTGGCGGTAGCGTTCACGAACCGCATTGTGTTCGCGCAGGAGGCGTATGGCTTCGGTCATTGTGTCGGCGAAATCGCAAAAGTTCGATTCACCTTTCACGCGCTGGTACTCGTCCCATGCCTCCACCAGCAGATGCAGAGCGGCGACGGTGCGCCATGCCTCCTGCACTTCTTTTTCTATCTGCCTGGCGTTGAGCAGGCTCTGCCAGTCCCGAATACGGTTCAGGCACTCCGCCACTACCGGATGGTTGATGTGGCTATCGCCCTGTCTCAACAGAAGTGCGCCGCGCAGGGTGTTGACCGTTTCCGTCAACCCACCTTCCCCTGTGGAGAGATGCTCCAGCTCGGATTGCACACGACGCATTTCTGCTGCTAATAAATCCCCCGCAGGGAGCACGCGCAGAGCGGCTTTGACGCCGGGCAATACCGCACTTCGCAGCAGATGCAGTAGCTGCCAGCCGACGGTTTCAGGGTGTTGGGCGATATCGTCCGCCCATTCTACCAGCTGTTCACGCTTCCACCCGAATAAGCGAACCGTTTCCATCGCCCGATAGAGGTCCTGGCGGAGGGTGTGAAGGGCGTCGCGCGGGTCGCTGTTAAAACGCATCCTGCCGAAGGCTTCGCGTAGCAGTTTGCCGATGGCGCTATCGGGCTGTCCGCTGTGTCTGTCCACCACGCGGTCGAAGGCGCGATAGAACAGCCGTTCGGCGTCATGCTCGGCGAGCTGCTGGAAGAAGGGGTCTATGGTGCTCTCAAAGGGGTTTTCACGAATCAGACGGGCGCACAGGGAGTCGATGGTGCTGATATACGCGCTCTCCACCAGCCAGCGCGCCTCGCTCATTCCCTCGCGTTCCAGCAGCGCAACGATTCTCTCTTTCATCTCGCGCGCCGCCTTGCGCGTGTAGGTGATGGTCAGTATCTCGTCAACCCCCGCCTTGCCCGCCTTGACCAGATAGGCAAACCGCTCTGCCAGCACCTGTGTCTTGCCGGAACCCGCTCCCGCTGAAACCACCACAGAGCGGTCGTCTGTTTCGATGGCAAGTCGCTGAGCCTCTTCTTCTATGGGGCTATGAGGAGAGTGTGCCATAACGCTACTATGGTAGCGCAGGGGCGGACGGGCTGTCAATTGCTACGAGGGTGGAACACGCTTATAACAGCTTCGCCCCCGTCAAAGGCAGGTAGGTGCGCCCCATCAGGTATTTGTCCACGTAGTGCGCCGCCTCGCGTCCCTCGCTGATCGCCCATACGATGAGCGACTGCCCGCGGCGCATATCGCCTGCGGCGAACACGCCCGGCACGCTGGTGGCGTAGTTCACCGTCTTGACGTTGCCCCGCTCGTCATACTCCACGCCCAGCGCGTCCAGCAAGCCGTCATGCTGGGGGTGCAGAAAGCCCATCGCCAGCAAGACCAGCTCCACGTCCAGACTGAACTCGCTGCCGGGGATTTCGCGGAACTGCCGTCTGCCTGTGGAATCGGTGTACCATTCCAGACGCACCGCGTGCAGGCGTTTGACGTTGCCGTTCTCGTCGCCCTCGAACCACTTGGTATTGATGCTCCACTCACGGACGCCACCCTCCTCGTGCGCGCTGGAGGTGCGCAGAATCATCGGGTAGGTGGGCCAGGGCTGAGTCAGCTCGTCGCGCTCCAGCGGTGGCTTGGGCAACAGTTCAATCTGGTAAATCTCTCTTGCCCCCTGGCGGATGGCGGTGCCCAGGCAGTCTGCGCCGGTGTCGCCCCCGCCGATAATCACCACCCGCTTCCCCTCGGCGGTAATGCGCTGTTCAGGCGGAATATAGTCGCCTGCGTTGACGCGGTTCTGCTGGGTAAGGTATTCCATTGCGAAGTGAATACCCTTCAGCTCGCGTCCGGGCACCTTCAGGTCACGCGGTATCGTGGAGCCGCCTGTGAGAAGCACTGCGTCAAAGGCGGCGAGCAGTTCGGCGGCGGTCAGGTCTACCCCGACGTTCACACACGGCTGAAACCGGATGCCCTCCGCCTCCATCAGCTGCAGTCGGCGGTCCAAAATCTTCTTGTCCAGTTTGAAGTCGGGGATACCGTATCGCAGTAGTCCACCGATGCGGTCGGCACGCTCGAAGACCGTAACCCAGTGCCCGGCGCGGTTGAGCTGTTGTGCCGCCGCCAGTCCAGCCGGTCCGGAGCCTACTACCGCTACGCGCTTGCCTGTGCGCACCGGCGGTGGTTCCGGCTCGACCCAGCCTTTCTCAAAGCCGTACTCGATAATGTGTTCCTCGATCTGCTTGATGGTGACCGCAGGCTGATTGATACCCAGCACGCAGGAGGTCTCGCACGGCGCGGGACACAGCCGTCCGGTGAACTCCGGGAAGTTGTTGGTGGCGTGAAGCCGACGCAACGCCTCATGCCACTTGTTGCGATACACCAGGTCGTTCCAGTCGGGGATGATGTTGCCCAGCGGGCAACCCAGGTGACAGAAAGGCACGCCACAATCCATGCACCGCGCCGCCTGTTTCTGTAAACGCTCCGGTGGCATGTGCGTATGCACTTCCAGCCAGTCGCGCTTGCGTTCTTCCACCGGGCGATATGGTGCGGTTTCGCGAGTGTATTTCAGGAAACCTTTCGGGTCAGCCATGCGTCCACCACCTCAGTCCATTACCATCTGTTCGGCGGATTGCTCTCGCGCCATCTCTTCCAGCACGGTCTTGTATTCTATCGAGATGACCTTCACAAATTGAGGCAGCACCTCGCCCCATCGGTCCAGCACCTCTTTCGCACGCAGACTGCCGGTGTAGCGGTAGTGTCGCTCCACCAGGTCGCGTAGCAGGGAGACATCCTCCGGGTCTTCTACCGGTTCCAGCAGGATGGAACCGCCGCCGAAGTTGACGCGCTTGTCGAACAGCCCGTCGATGTCCCACACGAAGGCGATGCCGCCGCTCATGCCCGCAGCGAAGTTGCGTCCGGTTTTGCCCAGCACCACCACCACGCCGCCGGTCATGTACTCGCAACAGTGGTCACCCGCTCCTTCCACGACCGCTCGTGCGCCGCTGTTGCGCACCGCGAACCGCTCGCCGACGACGCCGCTCAGGAATACCTCTCCACCCGTCGCACCGTAGAGCAGCGTGTTGCCCGCGATGATGTTCTCGTGCGAGGGGAAGTCGCACTCCTTCGGGGGATAGGCGATGATACGTCCGCCGGAGATGCCCTTGCCCAGATAGTCGTTGGCGTCGCCTTCCAGAATCAGCGTGACGCCGTTATGCAGGAACGCGCCGAAGCTCTGTCCGGCGGAGCCCTTAAAGTGAATGCGAATGGTATCGTCGGGCAGACCCTCTTCGCCGTAGCGACGGGCTATCTCGCCGCTGAGCATCGTGCCCACCGTACGGTTGCAGTTGCGGATGGGCAGGCTCAGTTCCACGCGTTCGCCACGCTCCAGCGCGGGCTTGCACAGCTCCAGCAACTGGATGTCTAACTGCTTCTCCAGCCCGTGGTCCTGCTTCTCCACACAGCGGATGGGCACGCTTGGGTCCACGTCAGGTTTTTGCAGGAGCACGCTCACGTCCACGCCCTTCGCTTTCCAGTGGTCGATTGCTTCGCGCGTCTCCAGCATGTCCACACGACCGACCATCTCGTCGAAGGTGCGGAAGCCCAGCTCCGCCATGATTTCGCGCACTTCCTGCGCCACGAAGGTGAAGAAGTTTACCACGTACTCGGGCTTACCGGCAAACCGCTCGCGCAGCACGGGGTCCTGCGTGGCGATGCCTACCGGACAGGTATTCAGGTGGCACACGCGCATCATGATGCATCCCAGCGCCACCAGCGCTGCGCTGGAGAAACCGAACTCCTCCGCACCCAGCAGGGCGGCAATCACCACATCGCGCCCCGTCTTCAGCTGTCCATCCGTCTGCAGCACCACGCGCCCGCGCAGTCCGTTCTTCACCAGCACCTGCTGCGTCTCCGCGATACCCAGCTCCCACGGGATACCTGCGTGCTTGATGGACGACAGCGGTGACGCCCCCGTGCCTCCCTCGAAACCGCTGATGAGGATGTGGTCGGCGTGCGCTTTCGCCACGCCTGCGGCGACGGTACCTACACCTACCTCCGCCACCAGCTTCACCGAGATACGTGCGTACGGGTTAACGTTCTTCAGGTCGAAGATGAGCTGTGCCAGGTCTTCGATAGAGTAGATGTCGTGGTGCGGCGGCGGCGAGATAAGCGTTACCCCTGGCGTAGAGTGGCGTACCTTGGCGATGTACTTGCTCACCTTGTGTCCGGGCAACTGCCCGCCCTCGCCGGGCTTCGCGCCCTGCGCCATCTTAATCTGCAGTTCGTCCGCATTCACCAAATAGTGGGTGGTAACGCCAAAGCGTCCTGACGCCACCTGCTTAATCGCGCTGCGACGGCTGTCACCGTTGGGCAGGGGGATGTAACGCTCGGGGTCTTCGCCCCCCTCGCCCGTGTTGCTCTTACCGCCGAGGCGGTTCATGGCGATAGCCAGAGTCTCATGCGCCTCTTTGCTGATGGAGCCGAGCGACATCGCTCCCGTCGCGAACCGCTTGACTATCTCGCTTACCGGCTCCACTTCCTCAATCGGGATGGGGTTGCCCTTCTTGAACTTGAACAGTCCGCGCAGGGTAGCGAGCTGCTCGCTTTGCTTGTTCACCAGCTCGGCGTACTCTTTGTATATCTGGTAGTTACCGGTGCGCACTGCGTGCTGGAGTTTGGCAATCACGTCGGGGTTCATCTGGTGGAACTCGCCGCCGCGTCGCCACTTGTACCAGCCGCCCGGGTCCAGGTCCAGATTCTCCGGCACCGGCGCGGGGGGATAGGCAAAGCGATGTCGCGCCAGAGTCTCCTCTGCAATCACGTCCAGCTTCACACCACTGATGCGCGAGGCGGTATGGGTGAAGTACTTGTCGATAACCTCCTCGTGCAGACCGATGGCTTCAAATATCTGCGCACCGCGATAGCTCTGCAGGGTGGAGATGCCCATCTTGGACATGGTTTTGAGCAAGCCTTTGTTGATGGACTTGATGAAGTTCTTGCACGCTTGCTCGTAGCTGAGGTCTTCAGGCAGCATCCCTTCGCGCTTCATGTCCGCCAGCGTCTCGAACACCAGGTAGGGGTTCACCGCGCTTGCGCCGTAGCCGATGAGCAGGGCAAAGTGGTGCACCTCGCGCGGCTCCCCCGACTCCACCACCAGTCCGACCGCCGTGCGCGTGCCCTCGCGAATCAGGTGGTGATGTACCGCCGAAGTTGCCAGCAGAGCGGGGATGGGCGCGTGATGACGATCCACGCCCCTGTCTGAGAGGATGATGATGCTTACGCCCTCGGCGACAGCCCGACTCGCCTCCTTGCACAGGCGTGTGAGAGCCACCTCCATACCTGCCGCACCGGTATCGGGGTCAAACAGCATGGATAACGTGCGCGCGCTGAAGTTGTTCGCCTCGATGTGGCGCAGCTTCTCCAGTTCCACGTTGGTCAGGATGGGCGTTTCGATGCGCAGTTGCCGACAGTGTTCGGGCGTCTCTTCCAGCAGGCTACCGTCCTTGCCGATGTAGTCCGCCAGAGACATCACAATCTCTTCGCGGATGTGGTCAATCGGCGGGTTGGTCACCTGCGCGAAGAGCTGCTTGAAGTAGTTGTACAACAGCTGCGGTCGCCGGGAGAGCACCGCGATAGGCGTGTCGTTGCCCATCGAGCCTACAGGTTCCTCGCCGTCGGTTGCCATCGGCGCCAGAATCATGTTCAGGTCTTCCAGCGTGTAACCGAATACCTTCTGGCGCTCCAGAATGGTCTCGTGATTAGGCAGGTAAACGTGCGGTGGTTCGGGCAACCTGCTCAGGTCGATGCGATTCTGAATGAGCCACTGCCGATACGGCTTCTGGTGGACGATGCGCTCTTTCAGCTCCTCATCGTCGATGATTCGTCCCTCTTCGGTGTCCACCAGAAAGATTTTGCCCGGTTGCAGTCGCCACTTGGAGCGTATGTTCTGTTCGGGAATGTCCAGCACGCCCGTTTCGGATGCCATGACTACGTGGTCGTCCTTCGTTACGAGGTAGCGCGCAGGGCGCAGTCCGTTGCGGTCGAGCATCGCGCCAATCTGGCGCCCATCGGTGAACGCCACCGCTGCCGGACCGTCCCACGGCTCCATGATACAGGCATGGTACTCGTAGAACGCCTTGCGGTCTTCGTCCATGAACTGATGGTTGCCCCATGCCTCGGGAATCAGCATGAGCATCGCGTGGGCGAGGCTGCGTCCGCCGCGCACCAGCAGTTCCAGCGCGTTATCCAGCGTAGCGGAGTCGCTTCCCGTCTCCGTGACCAGCGGGGTGAGCTTTTTCACGTCGTCGCCGAACAGAGGAGAGCGCAGTTGTGCTTCGCGGGCACGCATCCAGTTGCGGTTGCCGCGCAGGGTGTTAATCTCCCCGTTGTGTGCAATCATGCGATACGGGTGTGCCAGCGGCCAGGTGGGGAAGGTATTGGTGCTGAACCGCTGGTGTACCAACGCGAGCGCGGTGACCACATCGGGTTCGGCGAGGTCCAGATAGAACCCGCTTATCTGGTGCGCCAGCAGTAGCCCTTTGTAAACAATCGTTCGCGATGACAAACTGCAGATGTAGAAGTACTCCGGCTGTTTGAGATGCAGACGAGCCACACGGTTCTCGATCACCTTACGGATAACAAACAGCTTCCGTTCGAACGCCTCCTGGTCGGGCAGTTCCTTCGCCCGTCCGATGAAGAACTGTTTAATCACCGGTTCCACCGCGCGCGAAGCGGTACCGATAACGGTGTTATCCACCGGAACCTCACGCCAGCCGAGAAAGAGCTGTTCCTCCTCTTTAGTGACGGTTTCTATCGCCGCCTCGCACAGGGCGCGGTCACGCTCATCGCGAGGCAGGAAGACCATGCCCACCCCATAATAGCCCTCGTTGGGCAGGTCACCGTCACGCTGGCGCAAGAAGAACTGGTGCGGTATCTGAATCAGGATGCCCGCACCGTCACCCGTTTCAGGGTCGCTTCCCGATGCGCCGCGATGCACGAGGTTTTCCAGAATCTGGATGCCCTGTTCCACAATGGCATGCGACTTCTTGCCTTTGATGTTGACCACAAAGCCTACGCCACAGGCATCGTGCTCGTGCTCCGGGTGATACAACCCGTCTGGCTCTGGCAGTCCGTGATAATGCATACCCTTTCACCAACTCCCTGTCGTGCAATACTGGAGATAGTTCCGTTTCCGCAAGACAAATAATGCCCGCTGTCGCAGGTGCGTGTCTTCGCACGAACGACACGGGCGTCTTTGGAACCGTGTGCGTGTGGTTATTTTACCGCAGTTTGTACACCTTTTGCAAGCGTCTGGGGGTTGCGAAAACTCCGCTCGAACAAGTATCATCGATGCAGGAGGTGCATCTTGATGAAAACGCTTCAGGAACTCATTATGGACCTGCCGCCGGAGTTACAAAGTGAGGTACGCGATTTCGTGGAGTTCTTGCTCGCGAAGCGGGCACAAGGTACTTCGCCCAACCCCAGTTTGAGCTGGTGGGGAGGAGCGCAAGCACTGCGCGAGCAGTTCAGTTCTGTCGATTTACAGCATCAGGCAAACGAATGGCGCATCCAAAGTGCACTTGGGGGAAACGATGTATCTCGTAGACAGTAGTGTCCTGCTCGAGGGTTTGCTCCTGCAGGAACGTGCCGACGAAGTAAAGCAGTTCCTGTTGCGCGCACCTGCAGGATCGCTCCATCTGTCCGACTTCTCACTGCACTCCATAGGGCTCATCCTGACGCGAGCCAAGTTGCACGATGTTTTCGTGCAATTTGTGGAGGATACGGTGGTTAGGGGATTTCTACGAGTGTTGTCCTTGCCCGCAGAAGCGTTGCCGCAGGCGGTTAAACACCAATTACAGCACGCTCTGGATTTTGATGATGCTTATCAGTATGCCCTGGCCGAGCTGTATGGACTGACTATCGTCAGCTTTGACGCGGACTTCGACCGAACCCCTAAAGGACGCAAGCAACCCTACGAGGCGTTGCAGCAGCTGACATAGCCTGGCGCAGGTCTATCCCCGGTGTGCCTTCGTGGTGGTCTCCACCCACACACTGCGATAGTCGTCGAGGGGGCGAAACTGCTTGCGCGCCTTCTCCAGTAGCAATCGCACGGTG
>BEHS01000019.1 GCA_002898895.1 bacterium HR16
GCCGCAGCCTCGGTGAACCCGCCCGAATTACCCGAAGCAAAGACTCCACTGCATCTCTGCTACGCAACTCCCCTAGAGCCCGGATAGCTACTGCCTGTGCGTTTTCTGGCATTTTGCACGGTGGAGGTTCTGTGGTATACCTTAGCAACGCAGGAATGGCTGGGTCACCAAGCAGAGATAGTATCTTGAACTCAAACCTTCCTGCACCTCCGTTGCCCGCGGCTTGCAGGATTGTCTCTACTGTGTGCGAGACATCCATCCCCCTCGTGCGTATCTGCCAGTATGCCCACTCCGGGTCTTTTTCCCCAGGTTCAAGATGATAGTCAGCCCAAGGCACCGCAACAGAGCCAAAGAGGAACAGGTCGTTCTCCAGTGCGCTGATTATTCTGCCATCCTCGAACTGCGCCAGCCAGTGCAGGATTGCGAAACGGCTGAAGAACCACTGTACCTTCGTCATTTCCTGCTTTGCCTTCTCCAGCGCCTCCAGGATAGCTGTCACCGCATCGTTTGCACCCATCTTCGCCAGTGCACGGATACCATAGCCGAACCGCTTTATTGCCATCGATGTCCACCGTCCATCTGCTGTAGCAGCGTCGGGGTGGCTCGTTGGGTTTCTTACCCAGTCCAGCATCGTGTTCTTGTAAGCCTCCCGACCCTTCGCGCGAGCCTCAATGCGCTCTATCGCCAACTGTGCCAGCGCCACGTCTGTCTTCGTTGCCCGGTCGTTCATCTCTCTCCTGCGCTGGATGAACTGCTCTATCGCAGGTATCAGGTCGGGTGTGCCCACATCCCCTAACCGGTTGAACACGTATGTCCGGGTTTCAAGTTGAACGATACCTTCGGGGTCAGAAAGCGGTTCCACCGCCGGGGCACTCCGGCGTGTGCTGACGAACCGAATGTGCTCTTCCAGGTAGCGCAAGAGTGTAGCGGGGTCTTTCTCAGACTCGCGGTAGATACGCACCCACTGTGCTGGCGTCTGCCGCAGAGCGATAGCGGGCATCACCAGCGGGTCTTTGGGCTGAGGCAGGTCCGCCATCACTGCCGACGCAAGCAGCTGGCAGAAAGCGATGGCGAACAGGACGTTGCGTTTCATGTCACAAGCTCCGGATGAACCGTTCCGCCTCCTTTTCATAGGTGCGGAAGGGGTTGCGCAGCTCCAGCTGGCGACCCTTGTCCACGTACACCATATCCCAGTCCACTATATAGGCGCGGTTGCGCGAGGCGAGCAGATGCTGGATGGCGCGGCTGCGCCCGTAGGCGCGGGTGTTATCGGGTGCGGTAGTGGTGGCGTTTTGAATTTCTTCATCGGTGACGATGCGCTTCATCAGCCCTGCCTCCACCAGCCCGTAGTACAGCCCGCGTGAGGGGTCGGTGTTGTGGTACTCCATGTCCAGGCTGAACATCATGTCGTCGTGCCAGCTCAAGCCCTCTTGCTGGCGGAAGGCGTCCAGCAGTTTGCGCTTGGCTACCCAGTCCAGGCGGTCATCGAGGCTCATCGGGTCCAGCTCCAGCGCGTCCAGCACGTACTCCCACTCGCGCAACACCCAGTCGGTGTCCTCGTCGCGCCCGGCGAGGTGTGTCTGAGCAGCTTGCAGGTAGATGCGCTGCAGGTCTATGGCACGAATGGTGGAGCCATCGTGCCGACGCACTACCCACTTCCACGTCGGGTCCCGGCTGACGCTACGCAGTGCCTCCAGCGGGTCGGCGAGGCGCACGTCGGGGCGAATCAGGTTGCGCTCCAGCAGGTCCAGCACCAGACTGGTGGTTCCTATCTTGAGGGCGGTGGCGTATTCGCTCATATTGCCCTCGCCAAACAGGATATGCAGGCGGTGCATACTGTTGTATGAGTAGTAGCTGTCCCACTTGGGGTTGATGATGGCGCGGTTGAAGCGCACGCGCGAGGAGATGGTTTTCACGATGTGGTCGGCGCGCTGCGAGAGCTGATAGTCCACCGTGGGGTCTATTTCCACCGCGTAGAAACGGCTCACCCACACGTAGTCCATCTCGTGCTCGCCCATGTCCATGATGTTGTTCGAAAAGTCGTTATAGTTCAGGCGGTGCCCGCCCACACGCCCCGTGCCCGCAAAAATCTGACGTGTCACCAGGAAGGGCAACAGGTTGTACAGCGAGTCGAGGAAGTAGCGGTCTTCGATGCTCACCAGATAGTTCTCGTGGCAACCGAAGGTGTGCCCGCCGAAGTGGTCTACCGCGTTGTTGTAGAAGGAGACCTTATCCTGCCAGTCCAGAGCCCGCAGAGCCTCGTTGAGGATGCGTTGTCCTGCTTTCTCATGCGCTACGATGTCGGACAGGCGCGAGCATTCAGGGGTGGCGTATTCCTCGTGGTCGCCCACCGCGTCGATGTAGAGGCGTCCACCGTTGATAAGGAATCCACCGCCACGCGCGGGTTCAAAGGCGAAGTCGCGGCTGTGCAGGTCAATCAACCCCCGACGCAGGCGGTAGAACACGCAGTCTTTGACCTTCTCTACCACCCTCTCGGGTCTGCCTACACTCTCATCGCGAACGAAACAGCCGAACTCCGTTTCTATACCGAAGATACGGTTCTCCATTTTGCCTGCACCTCCGCTACATCGCTGGCGGGACGCGCCGGAGCGCGTCCCCAAATGAGGAATTTACTCGCCCGGCAACACAGGGCGAATCTCCTCCTCTTTCAACAGGCGGAACTTGCGCTCGCGTTTGGTAAAACGGTCTAAAATAGCCGCCTCCACCTGCAAATCCTGCAGTTGTTCGCGCAAAAAGGTCTCGATGCGCTCGTCGGTCAGGCTTTCTGCCCCCTCTTCCTCCAGGTGCGCATCGATTGCCCACAGCCTGCCTGCCGCCCATGCCCGCAGGGCACGTCGCAACGCCGTCTGCAAGTCGGGCACGCCATCGGCGTCTTCAGGAACCAGCTGGCGAACCATCTGTTCCTCTGCCTCCGGTGTACCGGCAACCGCCGCCGCCCAGTTCAGCGAAACGAACTCGCCGTCGTAGTTCAGCGTGTAGAACAGGTCCTCTTCGGGTGTCCTGCCCATCTCCGCGAACAGCGCACGCACCACGAAAGGCGCATTCAGCACATCCCCAAACGCCCTCTTGATGCCGGGGCTGATGGCGAAGCCGACCACGCGCTGGATGGTAACATCATCGGGACTGCGGGCATAGCCTTCCTGATGGGCAAAGTCGATTGCGCCCACGCGGATTATCTCCAGGTCGCTCTGGTTGCCCAGCCCCGCAAACATCAGGCGGTCGTAAATCTCAAAAATCTTGCGCTGGGTGCGGCGCAGAGTCAGCAGCAATACGCCTCCGTCGAAGCTGATGCCTGCGACGGGGCTGCCGTCGCGCAGACGCTCCTCGATATATTCGGTGCGGTGACGTACGCTCTCGTTGAAATCGTAAGGTGTATAGACCATCGTTTTTCCTCTAGTTTCCCGCATCCACCATCTGGGGAGCAAGGCTAAAGCGCAGGCTAAAGCCTGCGGCTACAGCTTCAGGCTCTTTTTGATTTCCGCCAGCTGCTCCTCGGTGATTTCCAGAATGCCCTCTGCGGTGACCGCCCGCGCGATGGGCAGCACCTTCTCGATGCCTGCGGTGGCGGAGTCGAGGTCTGCCGCGATGTCCAGCAGCAGCAGGCATTCGCGCAGAGCTTCCTCCAGCGTCATCTCGTGGAAGGGCCCCTTGGTTTTCAAGATGTAGTCGAACACGCCGCGGATACGCTCGGAACCCGAGCCTGCCGCGCCGAACTCCACGCTTTCGAAGCGCGCGCCCATGCCGTCGTAGAAGAAGATGCGCCCCTCACCACGATCGAGGTCGTAGGCGGAGACCACCGGAATGAACATGCCAATACCCTGCAACGCCATGCTGAGGTTCCCCGCCAGCGCACGCGACACTTCCGCCAGCTTGCCTTCCAGGCTCATCTCCTGTAGCTGCGTGCGGGCATAGTACTTGAACGAGTGCTGCAGGTAGCGCACGATCTCCATCGCCCGCGCGTAAGAACCTGCGATGGCGATGAGCGTGTAATCGTCCAGAGGCAGAATCTTCTCCGCCCGGTCGTACATGATGGCGTTCGCAGCGGTAGCGCGACGGTCACCGACGTTTAACACCCCATCGCGATACTTTAGCGCGATAACGGTGGTACCGTGTACCTCCTGCACCGGAGCGCGAGCCTGTCCGGCAGGAACTGCCTCCGGCTCTCGCCACAACCCCCGCGCACGCAGCAACGCCATGAAATCGCCGCTATGGTTTGTCGACAAACGTTCTCCCACAGCTTACTCTCCGCTGCGCTGACGATAGCGTCGCGCCTGGTCCGGGTCCACGCGCTTCATGCGCTTCAGCAAGTCGTTTACATCGGGTCGGCTCACCTTCGGTGTGGTGGGACCGCCTTCCTCGCCCCCCTTGCGTGTTATCGGGTCGGAAGGGATGGTTCGGGTCAACCGGTCGTCTGCTCGCCACTGCATGGCTGGTTCCCTCCTTCTGCTTCGTGCTTGCGCGAGGCGTGCAACTCGCGAAAGATGTTGACAAACTCGGTGAGGTTGTGCGCCTTTGCCAGCTTCTGCACCTTCTGCGGCACCCTCTGCGTTACCCAGTCGCGCAGGTCTAACGTGACCAGCTGCTCGCCGAAGCTGAGCACCACGCGGCTCCAGGTGATGCCGCTGATTGCCTGTGGATAACGCTCCACCAGCGTGCCTCGCACCCAGGCACGGGTGCTGTTCGGCGGGTGGCACATCGCGCGTTCGATATCTTTATCTGTTACTACGCGCCTCACCGCCCCCATTTGTTCCAGCCCCGCGAACAAGCCGTCCTGCGGGTCTATACTATGATACGCCAAATCCAGGCTTTGCACAAGAGGCTCTTTCCAATCTACCCCTTCACTCTCGATGAACTGCTCCAGCAGCAGGCGTTTGGCTACCCAGTCCAGGCTATCCGCCAGCTCCTGCGGATCGCGCTCCAGAGCGTTCAACGTACTCTCCCACGCCATCAACAGCCATTGAGTCTCGGTGTCGGCGTGGGCGAACCGCCTTTGCGCCTCCTGCAGATAGAGGCGTTGTACCTCTATCGCCGAAACTTTACGCCCGTCCTCCAGCTCTACCTCCCAGTTCCACTCCGGGTCGCGCGAGAGGCGACGGATGGTCTCTACCGGATTGCGAATCGCGACGCCCGGCTGCCAGCCCATCTCTATCAGCTCCGCTACCAGGCGCGTTGTGCCCACCTTCAGCGCGGTGGCGTATTCGCTCATATTGGCGTCGCCGCATATCACGTGCAACCGTCGATAGCGCGAGGGGGTGGCATGCGGTTCGTCGCGCGTGTTGATAATAGGGCGTTGATAGAGCGTGTCCACGCTCGCCTCTACCGAGAAGAAATCCGCCCGCTGGGACAGCTGATAAGGCACATCGCCGAAGACGCCGGGCGTCTCCACACCCACCTTACCCGCGCCCGCGTACAGGATTCGGGTGACAAAAAACGGCATCATGCCTCGAATGATGTTCTCGAAGGGCACGCTGCGACGCATCAGGTAGCCCTCATGGCAGCCGTAGCTCGCGCCATGAAAGTCGGTGTTGTTTTTGTAGATGTGCACCTTCAAACCGGTACGGCGCATGTACTCCTGCGCGCACGACCAGACAATGCGCTCGCCTGCACGGTCCTGTGCCACCAGCTCGCGCAGGCTAACGCATTCGGGGGTGGAATATTCGGGATGACCGTGGTCGTTGTACAGGCGCGCGCCGGTAGGCAGCACGCGGTCGCTGCGCGTCTCCGCCGACATGCTGGCGGAAGAGGTGCCTTCCGCATCGTACTGAGCGTCTATCGGGTCGGTTTGCAGGTACTCCACATGGAAGCCACGTGCGTCTTTGCGGGGATCCTCGCGCCGATAGTCCCAGGGGGAGGCGAAGGCGGAGGCGTTGTAGCAGCGCACCACCTCCGCCGCCTCAAATACCAGCTCCGAGGGGTTCTTGCCCTCGATATACAGCCCGTATTCGGTCTCCAGCCCGACAAGCCTCTGCATGGGTACACCGCCTAAATGATGTTACGCCGGCTCGCCGATTGTCGCTCGCGGTCTTGCGGGCGAATCGGGCGCACGTCCGCGACGTTGTCCGGCTCGTAGTCCAGCAGCTTCAGCCAGTCTTCCTGCGAGTCGGACTTGGGGAAGATTTCGCTCTCCTTGTACTCCATGCGAATGGCTTGCTGCAGGTCGGGCAGGGAGATGCCGCTGTCCTCTCCGCACTCGATGGCTCGCTTGATAGCGTAGTCCTTAGCGCGGTCTACCACCGACTTCAGCAGCGCGCCGCTCACCAGGTCGCGCCAGTAGAGCGTCTCCACCGAGCCGTTGCGCAGATACACCTGCACGAACTCGGTGTCGGGGTGCTTGCGCCACAGGTATTCTATCGCACCATCCAGCAACGCCTCGCGCGCCGCCTCTTCCGAGCCGTGTTCGCGCACCGTCGCCGGATCCAGCGGGATGTTCGAGTGCAGGTAAATCGCCAGAATATCCCGGGATGCTCGCTTGTCGGGACGAGAGACTTTCACCTTGCGGTCGATACGCCCCGGGCGCAACACCGCCGGGTCGATATAGTCTGGTCGGTTGGAGGTAAGCATCACCACCACGTTCTCCAGCGACACCAGCCCATCCATCTCCGCGCAGAACTGCGGCACGACGGTGTTGGAGATATGGGTGAACCTGCCGGAGTTACGCACGCGCAGGATGGACTCCGCTTCGTCGATGAAGATAAAGACCAGATGCCCCTCCCGTGCCTTCTCGCGGGCGGCGGCGAAGATTTCACGCACCATCCGCTCGCTTTCTCCCAACCACATGTTCAGTATCTTCGGACCGCTGATATACATGAAGTACTCGCGTACATCGCGGTTGAGTTGCTTACGATACTCCTGTGTGAGGTTATAAGCGGTCGCTTTTCCAATAAGCGTCTTGCCACAGCCGGGGGGACCGTACAGCAGGATACCCTTAATCGGCTGCTTCTCGAACTTGCGGAACAGCTCGGGATGGAGCAGAGGCAGTTCGATAGTGTCGCGAATAACGCGGATGGCTTCTTCCTGACCGCCAATCGCACTCCAGGGTATTTCGGGAACCTCTTCGAAGTAGTAGTCGCGTGCCTCCCGCTGCGCGAAGTGTTCCAGAGCCACCTTCAGGTTCGGCTCCATACGCACCTCGTCGCCCGGTTTGATAGTCACGCCCTGCAGTTCATGCCCGCGAAGCACCAGCCGTCCCGACATGCCCTGCGGGTCGGATGCCACGCGCAGACGCCCGTCCTCCAGAACCTCCTGCACTTTCACAATGGGACCCTGCGGGTGATACCCCAGGTCTCCCACCACCGCGAACGCCTCGTTGATGCGCACGCGCGTGCCCACCTTCAGCGTGCTGGCGTCCATCTTCGGGTCGATGTTGGCATAGTACTCGGTGTCGCCAACCGCGATCATGGCGATTCCTTCGGCAGGTGACCCCAGGTACACGCCAATCCGGTTTGCCGGAGAGGTGAGCTTCTCATAGACCTGCTCGTATTCCTGCAGCGCTTTCTGCGCCTCCTGAAACTGCTTCTCGTCCACCTCCAGTTGATGGCGCAGCAACAACAGGTAGTTGAGGAGCCGAGCATCCTGCGGTGGACGGGCGCGGAGGATTTCGTCAAGGAGCGTTAGCGCACGCAGGGAGGTCTCCGGCGGCTGGAACTCTTCGTACTTTTCTTCATCGTAACGGTCGCGTTTCATCGTCTTGCCCCCTGCGCCCCGACGCGAATTATCTGCCGTCGGGCGTGTACTTGATTATACCCGAACAGTACATCTTTCGGAAGCCCTTTTGCCCGCAAAATGTATAGAATCGCTAGAGAAGTCTCTGGTGCGGGACATCCTCGCTCGTTTCCCTCCACTGGCATGGGAGGTTTTACCGTAGGGAAACACTCTTACATCTATCGGGTGTATCAGCTCTCCGATGAACTGAAGGTACTGATGGAGCGGGCAAAGGTGCTGCGAGAGCGAATCGCCACCGCGGAGTAGAGCGTTCAGCCTGATTGGCGTCACAGGTGAGGACGCCCGCACTATCGTGAGTAGGAAGGAGGATTTACAAGAACAAGTCTACTCCGGTAAAATGAAGAAGGTGATGGATGATGGCACAAAAGATGGCTCCGTGGCTGCATCAACAACTCGAACGTCTGGCTGAAACCCGCCCGGACCTTGTGGAGCCGGTAATTCTGCGCGCCATGCAGGATGACCCTGAGTTCCGCTGGGCAATGGTGGTAGGTGCATATCTGGACGGGCAAATCAACCTGGGCAAGGCAGCGGAACTACTGGGAATGCATCGCATGCGCTTGCAGCAGATATTTTTGGAAAAGGGTATTCCGCTACGCATCGGTGCGCGCAACTTAGAGGAGGCGGAGGCGGAGGTGAAAGCTTGGACGCCGTAAGGTATGTAATCAACTGCACTGTATTATCCAACTTCGCCACGGTAGACAGGATAGACCTGCTCAGGATAGTTTCAGAAGGCATGGCGGCGACAACAGAGCACGTTATACAAGAGTTCGAGGCTGGCGTTTTGCAAGGATACTTCGGTAAAATCTCTTTGGAATGGCTGCCTGTACTGGCAATGACCCCAGAGGAAGAGAAGACCTTTGAGGTTATCGCGTCGCGTCTGGGTTCTGGTGAGGCATCCTGTCTTGCGATTGCACAGCATAGAGGCGCGATGATATGGACGGACGATGGTGATGCTCGTCGTTATGCCAGACAATCAGGCGTCCCCGTAACGGGTACGCTTGGTATCCTCGTTCGTCTGGTACAGAACGGACCGCTCTCTCTGGATGAAGCGAATCTGTTGCTGGCAGAAATGGTAAAGCACGGATATTACTCCCCTGTGACAGACCTCTCCTTGCTGCTCAGTTGACGCCTGCCCCAATAACCGATATAATCTTCTACGCGAAACTCTGTAAGAAATCAGGAGTATCAGCGTGAAGCTTAAAATCGGTTTGCCGAAGGGCAGTCTACAGGAAGCCACCTTCGAACTGTTCAAAAAGGCGGGCTTCGATTTCCATGTCTCTTCGCGCTCCTACGAGCCGACGGTAGACGATCCTGAACTGGAACCCTGGCTCATCCGTCCGCAGGAGATCCCGCGTTACGTGCAGGACGGCGTGCTAGACGTGGGCATCAGCGGTAAGGACTGGATCGAGGACAACGATGCAGACGTGGTAGAAGTCGCCGACCTGACATATTCCAAAGCCACACGCAACCCGGTGCGCGTGGTGCTGGCGGTACAGGAAAGCAGCTCCATCCAGAGCGTGAAAGACCTGCAGGGCAAGCGCATCGCTACCGAGTACGTGAGGCTCACCGAGCGATACCTGCGCCGGAACGATGTACAGGCAACAGTAGAGTTCTCGTGGGGCGCGTGCGAGGTGAAAGTGCCCACCCTCGCCGATGCCATCGTGGTGAACACGGAGACGGGCAGTAGCCTGCGGGCGCATAACCTGCGTGTTGTAGACACCTTGCTGGTCTCCACTCCACGCCTCATCGCCAACAAGCAGGCCTGGCAGGATGCGTGGAAACGCGAAAAGACCGAAAACATCGCCATGCTGCTTACCGCCGCGCTCAACGCGGGTGTGCTGGTTGGCTTGAAGATGAACGTGGAACGGGTGAACCTGCCTACCGTGCTGAGCGTGTTGCCCGCGCTGAAGAACCCTACCATCTCGCCGCTGTCGGATGAGGGATGGGTGGCGGTCGAGACCATTCTGGAGGAGAAGCAGGTGCGTGAGCTGATACCACAGCTCAAACGTGCGGGCGCGCAGGGTATCGTGGAATATCCTCTCAACAAGGTGATTTACTGACCATGATTGCGCATGTGCGCGGCACGCTGGTAGAAAAGGACTCGTCGGCAGTGGTAGTGGATGTAAACGGCATCGGCTACCGCGTGCTGGTACCCGAAACGGTTTCGGCGGCGCTTCCGGCGGTGGGTGAGCAGGTGCATTTGCTCACCACCTTTTACGTACGTGAGGAGGAGATGAGCCTG
The DNA here is from genome assembly GCA_002898895.1 of bacterium HR16. Classification (GTDB taxonomy): domain Bacteria; phylum Armatimonadota; class HRBIN16; order HRBIN16; family HRBIN16; genus HRBIN16. The sequence goes on from BEHS01000019.1 coordinate 9,986, forward strand.
TACGGTTTTGTTACCGCGGAGCAGCGTAAGCTGTTCGAAATGCTCATTAGCGTCAGCGGAGTGGGCCCGAAAGCTGCGCTGAGCCTGCTCAGCGTGATGGACGCCGAGCAGCTGGCGATGGCAATCGCCGCGGAGGACATCAAACGTCTGACAGGTGCGCCCGGAGTAGGCACCAAAATCGCCCAGCGCATCGCGGTGGAGCTGAAAGATAAAGCGGCGGAAATCGCGTGGGAGCGCAAGGTAGACCGCCTCGCGGCAAAAGGTAGACCTCTGCCTTCTGACAGGTTAGAAGACGCAGTAGAGGCGTTGATGGCGCTGGGATACAGTCGTACCGACGCCCGCCGCGCGGTGGAGACCGCCGCCAAATCGCTTCCTGCCGACGCCGAAACCGCCGCGGTGGTGCGCAGTGCGCTGCAGGTATTAACAACAGGACGGTAACGAAGCATTGCAATCCATCGTCTAAAATGTAGACAGATGTATGGAACTCTCCCTCTTCTGGTAAAGAGGGACTGAGGCGAGGGAAAATGCGCCGAACGGACGACGCCGAAGAACAGCGAATAGTCACCCCGCGCCGGTGGATAGAGGAGGCGGAGGAAGAGCTCAGCCTGCGCCCGCGCTGGTTGCGCGAGTTCATCGGGCAGGCAAGGCTGAAGGAGAATCTCGGCATCTTCATCGAAGCAGCGCGACAGCGCGGAGAAGCGCTGGACCACGTCTTGCTCTACGGTCCACCGGGGCTGGGCAAGACCACCATCGCGCACATCATCGCCAACGAGATGGGCGCGCCCATCCGCTCCACCTCCGGTCCCGCCATCGAACGGCCGGGTGACCTCGCCGCCATCCTCACCAATCTCGAGCCGAACAGCGTGCTGTTCATCGACGAGGTGCATCGTCTCAGCCGACCGGTGGAGGAGATACTCTATCCGGCGATGGAGGACTACCAGCTGGATCTGGTCATCGGCAAGGGACCGGCGGCGCGTACCATCAAGCTCGACCTGCCGCCCTTCACGCTGGTTGGAGCAACCACCCGGGCGGGGTTGCTTACGTCGCCGTTGCGGGCGCGGTTCGGTATCGTGCTGTACTTTCAGTTCTACACGCCGGAGGAACTGCAGACTATCGTGCTGCGCTCAGCGGAGATACTGGGCGTGCCGATTGAGCGCGAGGGGGCGGCGGAGATTGCCCAGCGTTCGCGCGGCACTCCGCGCATCGCCAACCGCCTGCTGAGGCGTGTGCGTGATTACGCTCAGGTGCGGGGCGACGGCGTGATTACCCGGCAAATTGCGGACGAGGCACTGCAGCTGCTGGAAGTGGATACGCTGGGGCTGGATGAATTTGACAGGCGTTTCCTGCGCCTGATTATCGAGAAGTTCGACGGCGGTCCGGTGGGCATCGACACCCTGTCCGCTGCTACCAACGAAGAACGTGACACCATCGAGGACGTATACGAGCCTTTCCTGATACAGATTGGCTTGCTGAATCGTACCTCGCGAGGGCGGGTGGCTACTCGCCTCGCTTACGAGCATCTGGGGCTACTGCCGCGCGGCGAGAGCCATCAGCAGCGCCTCTTATAGGGGGTGAACACAGTGTTCTGCACACAGTGCGGTGCATACAATACCGACGACAGCCGGTTCTGCCACCAGTGCGGACATCGGCTACAGCCGGAGCGCAAAATACCGACGCTGGACGAGAGCGTATTCCAGATAGATTCGCCGGAGCAACAGGAGAAAATCCAGCAGTTGCTGAGCGATGCGCTGACGCATGAGGCGGAAGGACGGTTACACGAGGCGATTCTGGCATGTGAAGGCGTGTTGGTGCTGGACCCGGCGAACACTTCCGCGCATTCGCTGCTGGGGTTGATTTACGAAAAACAGGGCGACCTGCAAAAGGCGGTAGCGGAGTACGAGAAGGTGGTTGCGCTCAACCCGGACAGCGTGGCAGACCGCGCCAAACTGGAGGAGTTGCGTCGCCGTCTGCGGATGCCGACCCACAGGCCTCCTCGCGAAGAACCGAATCAGCTGCCTTTGCTCATCGGCATCTTTGTCACCGTGGGGCTATTCGTGTTGGGGCTGGCGGCAATGAACTATCAGGAGCGACCGAAGCCTGCTCAGCCGCAGCCCCAGCCGTCTGCACCGGTCCAGTCTGCCCCGCCGTCGTCGGGCTACGCGCCTTACGAGTGGTACACACCCACCGCGCCGGGCTACGTCCAGCCGACCGCTCCGCAAATGCCTTCGGCGCCCCAGCCAGCCACGCCTCCGCAAGAACGGTCCGGCGAGCGCGCATCATCCGGCACGCGCACGGAACGATTACCGTTGCCTCCTCTACCTCCCCTGGCGGTTGCACCGCCGTCTCAGTCCGCGACAGCGCATCCGCAGAGCGAGCGCCCGCAGAATAACTCGGGCAGCGCGCAACCTCCTGCTGGCGGTTCGGTGGTCATGCCGGATGTGCCTTTGCAGCCTGGAGCAAGCGGACAGCCTGCCGGGCGCCAGCCGGTGATGGAGATTACGGTGCGTCCGGGCGCAGGAGGCGGTAGCGGAGTGGTAGCTCCGCCACCTCCGTCGATGGAATCGGAAGACCTGATGCGTGTCGCCCAGCAGCACCAGCTGGCGGGCAGATACCGCGAGGCGATACCGCTCTACCAGAAGGCGCTGCAGGGCGCGACCGACAAGGGTTTTATCTACCAGCAGATTGGGCTGTGTTACCAGCGGTTGGGCGAGCTGGACTCCGCCCGCAACGCCTACCAGCAGGCTATCGCCGAGTACGAGCGACAGATTGCGGCGAACCAGAACGTGGAGCGCGCCCGAAGGGGATTGGAAGCAGCGAAGCAGGGACTGGCGGCATGTGGAGGATAAGGTGGCATGAAGTGGGTTAGACGGTGTGGGGAAGTACCCTTTCCCCTGCAAGGAGAGGGGAGACAACCTCTCCCCCAACTCCTCTCCCACAGGGAGGGAGCGAGCAGTTCCCCATTTCCTTGTAGGGAAGGGGGCAGGGGGGGGACGACCTCTCCCCCAACCCCTCTTCCACAGGGAGAGGGGAGCGGTTCCCCATTCCCTCGTAGGGAAGGGGGGCAGGGGGTTAGGTTAACCGCAGCTTCGCTGTGCTTTGTCCTGATACTCATGTCTTTCACCCTCGCCGCCTTCGCTCAGCTGCCAGCACGTCGTCCGCTGGTGGTCATCTTCCCTGAAAAGGTGGAGGTCCAAAAAGACCAGCCCGACCCCAACGTGGGCATCGCTACCCCGTTAGCGGAACTGCTGGAAGCCACCCGCCGGGTGGACGTGCTCATCTACGACTCTTCCGCCCCATATATTCAGCGACTGGTGCAGGAAGGCACACTGAAAGCGACCGATGCCACTGCCCAGCCCTCCACAGAGCAGAAGCGGCGTATCGTGCAAGCACTGGACGGGCAGTTCGCGCTGACGGTGCGCGCCGCATGGTCGGAGAAGCCACCGATGCTGCCTCGTCCCCCAAAAGGCAAGAAAGTGGACCCCAACCTGTTGCAGAATCTCCCCACGACCTCGGTGATTCAGGTTTCTGCAGTATGGATGCCGATGGCGGGTGGACGCGCATGGCAGACGCAGCTGGAGAGCCAGCCGGTGCAGCGTGCGTTGCCCGGAGGCGGGATGACCGTAGACCCGGTAAGCACCGCTCGCACCGCCGCCAGCAACCTGGTCACCCGATTGATTGCCGAACCGATGGCGATGCTGGCGCGTGTGGACATCACCCAGAAAGAGGCGCAAGCCTCCGCTCCATCTGGCAATACCTCCTCAGAAGACACCAGCGCACTGATGAAACAGCTTCTGGAAGAGGGGCAGAAGTACGCCAGGGCGGGCGACCTTGCCAACGCGATAGAATCCTACCGTAAAGCGGCAGACGCCAAACCGACCGACCCCGAGCCTCGTCGCCGACTGATAGAGGCATATCTGCAAAGGCGGATGGAGGATGCGGCGGTAGCGGAGGGGATGCGTGCGGTACAGATGGTGTCGGACAGCACGCCGTTATTGCTCGTGCTGGCGGACGCCTACATGAGCGCGAACCGTCTGGATGAGGCGGAGACCATGTATCGGCGGATGCTGGAGCGCGACCCGCAGAACGTCGCTGCGTGGTTGCATCTGGGCGACCTGTTGTGGAATCGCGCCCGCATCACCGAGGCAGAAGAGTGCTACGAGCAAGCGGCGCAGAAATCGCCCACGAATACCGAACCGCTGATGCGCCTGGCGAAGTTACATCTTGCCCGCGCTCAATTCGCCCGGGCGCAGGATGTGGTGGGCAGGCTCTATGCCCTGCTGCCTGAAGAGGACGAGACACGACGTGGCGAGGTATATGCCACCCTGGCAGATGGTGTGGAGACGGGCATTACCCAGCTGGCACAGCGCGTTCAGGAAGCGATAGCCTCCTACAGCAACGGCGAGGTCACGCTGGAAACCCTCTTTAAAACACTGAAAGGGCTGGAGGCGCAGCTCGGCGACCTGCAGAGGTTTACGCAGTCTCTCAAACCCATCCCGCGCGTGCTGGACGCACACCAGCGGTTTCTGCTGGCAGGGAGCCTGCTCCAGCAATCATTAGGAAGCCTGCTCTCTTTCGCAGAGACGAAAGAGACGCGCTACCAGGAAGAAGGGATACTCCTGCGCAGCGAGTGCCTGCGCGAGCTGTCGAACGCCTCCCGTGCACTGCGCGCCGCGCTGGTGGGGCAGAGGTGAGCAAGGGGTATAATAGGGAGGCAAGGAGAGTGATGAGAATGGCGAGCCCGTTTCCCGGCATGGACCCCTACCTGGAGGATAGATTGTTCTGGAATGATGTGCACCACAGGATGGTCACGTACATCAGTAACATGCTGCAACGGCAGGTGCGTCCGCGTTACAACGTGCGCATCGAGGAGCGCGTGTATGTTCAGGAAGTAGCGCGCGAAATCGTGCCGGATGTCTCCCTTCTGCAGAATCAGCCTCGCCAAGGCAGCGCAACTGCCACTGCAGTACTGGAGGCGACTTGTGACCCGCCGCTCGTGCTTCATCTCGAGGAACAACTTCACACCGAGGGCGTCATCCACATCCTCGACCGCACGCGCGAGTTGCGTCTGGTGACGGTGATCGAACTGCTCAGCCCCACCAACAAGGAGCCCGGTTCCAAAGGCTGGGAACTGTATCGGCGCAAGCAGGAGGAGATTCTGAAAAGCGATGTGCACCTGGTGGAGATAGACCTGCTGCGCGGTGGCGAGTACACCATCGCCCCCCCACAGCACAAGTTAAAGGAACAGGTAGGAACCGGCTGGCACTATATGGTCAGCATCAGTCGCGCAGATGCGCCATACGATTTTCTGCTCTATCCCCGCACGGTGCGCGAGCGATTGCCCCGCATCCCCGTGCCCCTCGCCATTGGCGACCGCGATGCGGTTCTGGACCTGCAGGCGGTCTTCAACCAGTGTTACGAGGACGGTGCATACGAAGACGTGGTGGACTACCACAAGGACCCCCCGCCACCTCCCTTCAGCGCAGAGGACATGACATGGATAGACCAGCTGCTGAAGGAGAGAGGAAAGCGGTAGCCGGTGTTACTTCGGTTTCGCGCCCCCCGGTGCCCCTCCAGCAGCGGTAGCGCCTGCGGCAGCAGGGCGTCTGCTGTCCGGGATGGAACGCATTCTCTGTCTGGCTTGAGGGGCTAACGGTCCCTTCGGAGCGTCATAAATGGACTGCAGGTACCAGCGACGGGCCTCGTCGTACGCTTTTTGTTTTTCGCACGTAGAGGCAATCTGAAAGGCAACCTGCGCTTTATTTTCTCCGGCAGGCGCTGTCCGGTAGGCTTTGTCCAGCAGGCTACGCGCTTTTTGCAGGTTACCCTTGCGTTCCGCCTCACTTGCTTGCTGCACCAGCGTTTTCCACTCCGGTTGCTTGCTCTTGGCGGCCGCCGGGCTCTTTTTGGCAGGTGGCGGGGCGGTTTTGTGTGCAGACGGCGCCTGCGCCAGACAAGCAGACGCCGTTACTGCAAAAATCCCCACTATCCACCAGACGCGCGAAACTTCCATATTACACCTCAGTACTCCGTCGGTGCACCCGTCTGTCCCTGCACGGCGCCCTTTGGTGTCTGCTGCACCGGGGCAGTCAACTGCGGTGCTCCGGTTGGCGGGGGTGGGGGAGCCGGATTGCGGTTCATCATGTACCAACCGATAACCACAATCACCACTACTACCACGGCTATGATAGCAACAGCCGCCGGCAGCGGAACCTCCTTAGACTTGCCCATCCTGTCCTCCTCTGAATGTCAAGGTATGCCCCCCGTGAGACACGGGGGGCATAGAGCACATTATGGATGCAGGCTGAAGTCGTAGTCCGGGCGGAACAGCCAGATATGGCAGCCATCCGACCACGCGTACCTGGGAAAGCCCTGCTCGTTGTACGAGGTATAGGGGTCCCGGCTCCAGTCCGTAGCCGGGTTGTTGTCCCCGTCGGGGTCGATTTGGGCTCCCAGCCTGCGCCACTTGGCGTGTCCGTCGGTCATCACGAAGTTGGCGCCGTTGTTGTGTATCCACTGCGTGCCGTCATGTCCAAACCATGCACTGGTGCCTCCGTTACCCGGTTGGCAACCGTTGTTCCACGGCTTGTAACGGCAAGTGGGATCGCTGGCATCGCTGCAGACAAGAGCCGGCTGGGTCAGAGCAAAGCCCTCCTTCTGCACCTTACCGCGCGCTTCCCAAACCAGCGTCAACTCTGCCGGCGCGACAATGCCAGCCTGGGGATACTGCATCAACAGACCGTTGTAGTTGTAGGAGATTTTGCCCCACGGCTTGCGGGGTGCTGCATACAGAGCCGGCAAGTTCAGTCGGCTTGGCGTGCCGGACGGGCATGCCCAGATGTCCAGGTTCTTCATGTACGGCGTCACGGAGTTTGCCCAGAAGTTAGGATAAGAGCTGCAGCGGAAGTTATCCGGCGGGCAAATGTCCGGGCGCCAGTCGGCGGGAAAGGCATGCCAGTAGTTCCATAGCCAGCCGTTGCTGGTGTAACCTCCGGCAAGCGGGAACAGTTCGTCGTAGTCCTGCGTGTACATCAGGAAAGCCAGACCAATCTGCTTGGTGTTAGACAGGCAGCTGGTTTGCCGCGCTTTTTCGCGTGCCTGCGAGAAGACGGGGAACAGGATGGCTGCCAGTATCGCGATAATCGCGATGACGACCAGCAGCTCAATCAACGTAAAAGCACGTCGGGTCATGTTGGTGCCTCCTTCACCTCATGTGATTGAATCGTTTCAGTTTGTTGCCGTGCTTACACCGTACTTACGGAATAAAGATTGCTTATAGTCTACACGAAGCGCATCTTTCTTGTCAAGCATTTTTCGCCCGTGCAACTACTGTTTTTCAGCAGTTGCTTTTTGTGCCTGTCTCCGGTATAATCTTGTGAGGAAAAAAGTCCGATACCTATCTATACAGAGTGAAGGAGGCATCTGCTTTGGCGCAGATTCAGGTTCTACCGAACGAGTCTTTGGACAGTGCCTTAAAGCGGTTCAAAAAGGAGCTGCAGAACGCGGGCATTCTGAAGGAGTATAAAGAGCACGAGCACTATACGAAGCCAAGCGACAAACGCCGCAAACAGGAGGCGGCACGCAAGCGCAAACAGCGTTCGAGATAGAGAGCCGTTTTCGCCGCACCAACACCGCGATGGTCTGAGAACCGTGCAGTGGCACCTTGCTCGCCTGAGAAGGCATGAGGAGCTGAGCCAACCAAACCGATGAGTAAACGAAGTGAACGTCAACGGTTACGCGCAGTATCCACCTGGCTGCGGTACCGCTTGCTTCCGCGCTGGGACTGGCAACGACTGGGCATTGCAACGGTTACCATCGCGGTGTTGTGTCTTGTCTTCTCCGGTCGTTTCATCCCGGACAAGGTGACCCTTCGGGTGGGCGACATCAGCTCTCGCGAAATCCGCGCCCATCGTACCGTCCGCTATGTGGACGTGGAGGAGACCCGTCGCCTGCAAGAGATGGCGGCAAAGCAAATAGACACTATCTATGAGCATCTGCCGTTCGCGCGAGTAGACGCCCAGCGCAGTGTGGAGGATGCCTTCGAAGCCATCGCCCGCGCACGCGCCATGCGCCCTCCCGAATCCATCCGCTGGCTGGCGCAGCAGTTATCTTTCTTGCCCGCTGACCTCGTGCGTGCCGCCCTCGAAATGCCTGCTCCTGATCTGCAAAGAGCGCATGAGGTGGCAAAGGAGCAGGTGGACGAGGCGATGCACCGCGAAATCCGTGCCGACACCACCGACCTGACGGAACGCAAGCGGGCAGTGCAGACAGCCTGCACTCGGCAGCTGGGGCAGAGTGCGCCGGGCAGGCTTGCCGCCGCGATAGGCACGCACGCCCTGCGCCCCAACCGCGTGCCGGATGTCGCCCGCACGGAGGCGTTGCGCGAGCGCGAACGTCGAAGCGTACCCCCTGTATATCGTACTCTGGTGGCCGGCGACGTGGTGATCCGCCGGGGCGAGCGGGTTACCGAACAGCACATCGAAATGTTCACCGCGCTGGGGATGCGTAACCCGCGTTTGCACTGGGCAAGCGTGCTCGCCATCCTGATACTGGTGACGATACTGGTTGTGCTGGCGGCACTGCACATTGCGCATTATCACCCGCACGTGTACCAGCAGCCTCGCCAGCTGTGGCTGATTTCGGTGGTGGTAACGGTCAGCGCACTGGGCGTGAAGCTGGGTAGTAGCCTGCTGGGGCTTCCGTTGTCGGGCGTGCAGTTGGGGTACCTCACCGTCATGAGCACCACCATGGCAGGCATGTTGCTGGCAGTGCTGGTCTCTCCGCACCTGGCGACGCTGCTGGTGGGCATGTTGGCGATCCAATCCGCCCTGCTGATGAACGGCGAGATGCGCTTCGCTGCCATCAGCCTGATGAGCAGTCTGGTAGGTATCTACTCGGTGTGGCGGCTGCACGACCGCTACGACCTGCTACGGGCAGGCTTATGGATTGGTGGCACCTCTCTCTTGCTCACATGGGTGCTGGGCTTGATGAGCCAGGAGACCATCACCGAGTTGAGCGTCGGCTCGGCGTGGGCAGTGTTGATGAGCGCGCTGGCGGTGGGTGGTTTCGCGCTCTTCGTGGCGGTGCTGGAGCGCCCGTTTGGGGCGGTAACGCACCTGCGTCTGCTGGAGCTCAGCTCGCCGGAGCACCCGTTGCTGAAGGAGCTGATGTCACGCGCGCCGGGAACCTACGCGCACAGCATCATGGTAAGCCACCTGGCGGACGCCGCCGCCAAAGCCATCGGGGCAGACAGCCTGCTGGCGCGAGTGGGTTGTTACTACCACGACGTGGGCAAGATGCGCCGACCGGAGTTCTTTATCGAAAACCAGCGCATGGAGAACGTACACGACCGCCTCACCCCGTCCCTCTCCGCGCTGATTATCGCCGCGCATGTGAAGGACGGGCTGGAGCTAGCAGACCAGTATCGCCTGCCCCGCCCGATTCGAGACATCATCGCCCAGCATCACGGAACCAGCCTGATTTCCTTCTTCTACCAGCAGGCGCTGGCAGGTTGCGAGATGCATACCCCTGTGCTGGAACAGCAGTTTCGCTACAGTGGACCAAAGCCGCAGAGCAAGGAGGCTGGCATTGTGATGCTGGCGGACGCGGTGGAGGCGGCGTCGCGTTCTCTGTCGCGCCCTACCCCGGCGCGGATAGAGAGCCTGGTAGAGCATATTATTCAGGAAAAGATAGCCGATGGACAGCTGAATGAGTGCAGCTTAACATTCAGCGAGGTACATAAAATACAGGAGGCGTTCTGCCGATTGCTGGTGGCGATGCTCCACTCACGCGTGGAGTATCCCTCGTCGGCAGCGGTAACCCATGCGCATTACGATTACGAACCGACAGCCACACCGCCTGAAGCGGTCGTGGATGCGCCGAGCGATACGCCTCTTACTGCGCCAGGAAGGCTGGAGTAAGGGGGACATCAGTATTGTGCTAACGGACGACGAACAGATTCGCTCGCTCAATCGCACCTATCGCGGCAAGGACGAGCCGACAGATGTGCTCTCTTTCTCACTGCGTGAGGCGTCCGCGCAGGAGACACAGGTGGACCTCTCCACGCTGGAGGACGAGCCGCCGCTGGGCGAGGTATACATCTCGGTGCCGACCGCCTTGCGTCAGGCGCAGGCAGGAGGACGTACGCTGGAGGAGGAAGTGGTTTTTCTGGCGGTGCATGGGGTGCTGCACCTGCTAGGCTATGAGGACGAAACCCAGGAGGGGTACGAACAGATGTATCGGCGAGGCTGGGCAGTGGTACAAGCCACCCAACCGGGGCGTGATACCGTATGAGGATTGCCAAGAACCCGCTGGATAGCTTCCGTTACGCCGTCGAGGGCATCATCTACACCTTCCGTACACAGAAGCACATGCGCTTCCACTTTTTCAGCGTGGTGCTGGTGCTTCTGGTGGGGCTATTGTTCCGGCTGGATAAGACCGAGATGATTATCCTGTTGTTCACCGTGTCGATGGTGCTGGTGGCGGAGATGTTCAATACCGCAGTGGAAGCCATTGTAGACCTGATTACCGATACCTATCATCCGCTGGCGAAACTGGCGAAGGACATTGCGGCAGGAGCGGTGCTGGTCACTACCGTCAATGCCATTGTGGTGGGCTTCCTGCTCTTCCTGACCGAACAGCATCTGGACGAAATCCGCCTGAACCTGCAAGAGCATAAACCGGAGCCGATGGTGACGCTGGTGGTGGGTACGGTATTGCTGTCATTGATTATTATTCTGGGCAAAGTGTTCGGGCGCAAAGGCTCGCTGTTGCATGGCGGCATTATCAGCGGGCACAGCGCACTGGGTTTCTTCATGGCGATGACCATTATCTTCCTCTCCAATAACCTGTTGATGGCGATACTCGCGTTGAGCATGGCGGTGCTGATTGCACAGAGCCGGGTGGAAGGGCGCATCCACAGCCTGCAGGAGGTGCTGCTGGGTGCGCTGGTGGCTGTGCTGCTGGCGGGAGCCATCTACTGGCTGGCATAAGTGAGGAAGGAGGCGCAAGAACAACCTTGACAACGCAGAAAGAAGAGTCCGATAGTCCCAGTCCCCAACCTTATCGCTGGATATGGCTCATGCTGTTGCTGGCGGGCGCGCTATACGCGCAAGGAACCGCCCCAGTGGAGCAAGGTGCAGGACAGACGCACTACCTTCGCGACCTGCTATGGGTGGTGGTGTTGATACTGGCGACCGCCTTTTTCGCAATGGCGGAGAGCGCGTTGCGTGCGATGCATGGCGCCCGCGTACGCGACCTGGTGGAAGAGGGCGTGCCCAATGCGCGGATGGTGGAGAAGCTTATCTCTAACCCTGACCGCTCGGTAGCCACCGCGCAAGTTGGCATCGTATTGAGCAGCTTTCTGGCGGCGGCGGTAGCGGTAACGGGGCTATCCCTGGCGGTTGCGGTGCTTCTTCAGCTCCTCTCGGATGTCGAGTGGTGGCAGAGGCAATCCGAGCCGATAGCGGTGTTCGTGGTCACTGTGCTGACGGGCTTGCTCGCGCTGGTAGTGGGTACTCTGGTGCCGCGCACCATCGCCGAGAAATACGCAGAGAAGGTAGCGTTGCGTCTGGCACGTCCGCTGTGGATATGTGCGTGGGTGCTGTCGCCGCTGGTGGCGGTGGTGATTGCGCTCAGCAACGCACTGGTGAGTCCTTTCAAGGTAAAGGTGGACTTCTCGCCGCGCGTGCTGACCCCCGAGGAGATTATCAGCCTGGTAGATGCCGGCGAAGAGCAGGGCGTTATCGAGGAAGAAGAGCGCGAGATGATCCAATCCGTGCTCGAGTTCCCCGACACCATTGTGCGCAAGGTAATGACGCCGCGCATCGACATGCACTGCGTGCCGGTAGAAGCCTCCTTGCAAGAGGTGCTGGATATTATCCGTAACACGGGACATTCGCGCATCCCCGTGTACGAGGGCACGGTAGATAACATTATCGGCATCGTTTACGCCAAAGACCTGTTGAGGCTCTATCCGCACCTGGAGCCGTTTGACATGCGCAAAGCGATGCGCCCTCCGTACTTCATCCCCGAAACGAAGAAGGTGGATGAGCTGATGCGCGAGTTCCGGGCGAAGAAGACACAAATCGCTATCGTGCGCGACGAGTACGGCGGCACGTCAGGGCTGGTCACGCTGGAGGACATCCTGGAAGAGCTGGTAGGCGAAATCCACGATGAATACGACGTGGAAGAGGCATCTTTCGAGCAGGTAGATGAACATACCTATCGCACCGACGGACGCACACCGGTGGATGACGTGAACGATAAGACCGGCTTGCACCTGCCCACCGACGAGTACGATACCATCGGGGGGTTCGTGTTCGGGCTGTTCGGCAGACCCGCGCAAGCAGGCGAGCAGATTGCCTACGGTCGCGCCAACTTCGTGGTGGAGGAGGCGGACGGCAGACGCATTCGCAAACTGCGTATCGAGGTGGCCCCCCTCGAGGCAGAGGAGGAAGAGGCAGAGCAAGCGCAGGAGAGTACGTTGTGATAAATCTGAAAAACACTTGACATCCCTTAAACAGGTTTGCTACAATCAAAGTGTCTTAAACGATTAAGAACAAGGGAAGTTTGATGTCTGTTCAGCGCAAACGATGTACGATTAAGGATGTTGCTGCGCGAAGCGGGGTGTCTGTAGCTACAGTCTCCAACGTGCTACAGAATAAAAACCACCTCTATTCCCCGGAAACCGCCCAGCGCGTGTGGCAGGCAGTGCGCGAGCTGGGTTATCGTCCCAGCTCGGTGGCGCGCAGTCTCATCCGCCAGCGCACAGATACCATTGGGGTAATCCTGGAAGAGCGACAGGAGGTGGTGCTGGACCCGTACGTGATGTCGGTGCTGGAAGGCATTCTGGAATACACTGTACCACGCAATTATCCCATTAAGATAGTCAGCATGTTGTATCAACAAAGCCCTGATAGCTTCCTGGCGCATGTGGACGATGGTTCGGTAGACGGCGTGGTGCTGGTGGCGCCCCGCACACACAGCGCCGCATTACAGTGGGCGCAGCAGGCGAACATACCTGCGGTGGTCGTAGGCAGCACCCTGCCCAACACACCCCTGTCCTGCGTGGACGTAGACGATACCTCGGCGATTTACCAGGCAGTGTGCTGGCTGATCGAGATGGGACATCGGCGTATTGGGCACATCGCTGGTCCGCAAACACAATGGAGCGCAAAGAGGCGACTGCAGGCATACCGTCAGGCAATGCAGGATGCGGGTATCGAGGTGAAGCTGGGTTGGGTAGTGGAAGGGCATTACACGCCTCCCTCCGGTAAAGAGGCGATGGAACAGTTGCTCAACGTGGCTCCGGAGTTGACGGCGGTTGTGTGCGGCAACGACTGGATGGCGATGGGAGCTATGGAGGCTATCTACCAGAAAGGGTTGCGTGTTCCCGAGGATATTTCCCTCGTGGGCTTTGACGATATCGATACCGCACAGTGGGTCACTCCTCCGCTGACCACCATGCGCCAGCCAACACGTCAAATCGGCGCGAAAGCAGCAGAGTTACTGATAAACCAGATAGAGACGGGCAAACGCGTGCGCGAAACCGTGCTGTTCTGCGCGGAGATGGTTGTTCGCCAGAGCGTTGCTCCTCCGAAGTAATGGCATCGAGTAAAAAGGACTCCCTCTGCCCCGCCTCGAATCGCTAACCGGAACGCTGCGAGAACTCACCTCATAGAGGAGGGATAATCCAATGGCACATCCGAAGAACCCGCCCGTCAATCGGCTGAAGGGCGACCTGCCCAAAATCGGCATTCGTCCTACCATCGACGGAAGGCGACAGGGCGTTCGTGAAAGCCTGGAGGGGCAAACGATGGCGATGGCGCAGTCGGTCGCCAAACTGCTCACAGAAAACCTGCGTCATGCGTGCGGTTTGCCTGTGGAATGCGTGATCGCCGATACCTGCATCGGCGGTCTGGCGGAGAACGCCGCCTGCGAACAGAAGTTCCAGAGGGAGGGCGTGGGCGTCAGCATCACCGTCACACCCTGCTGGTGCTATGGCTACGAAACGATGGACTTTGACCCCTATCGCCCCAAAGCGGTGTGGGGATTTAACGGCACGGAGCGTCCGGGGGCAGTTTATCTGGCGGCGGTAATGGCTGCGCACGCACAAAAAGGCTTGCCCGCTTTCAGCATTTACGGGCGCGATGTGCAGGACGCGACCGACACGACCATTCCCGACGACGTAAAAGAGAGGCTACTGCGCTTCGCGAAAGCGGGACTGGCAGTCGCTACCATGCGCGGCAAGACGTACGTCTCGATGGGCAATGTGTCCATGGGCATCGCGGGCTCGCTGGTAGACCAGCAATTCCTGCAGCGCTACCTGGGCATGAGCGTCATGACCGTCGACATGGTGGAGTTCGTACGGCGCATGGAGCGTGGCATCTATGACCAGGAGGAGTTCCGCCGCGCGATGGCGTGGGTGAGGGAGTACTGCAAAGAGGGCAAAGACTACAACCCGCCTGACAAGCAGATGAGCCGCGCCGAAAAGGACCGCGCGTGGGAAATCAGCGTAAAGATGGCGTTGATCGCCCGCGACCTGATGGTGGGCAACCCCAGGCTGGCTCAAATCGGCTACGAGGAAGAGGCGCTGGGCTTCAACGGCATCGCCGGTGGCTTCCAGGGGCAACGCCAGTGGACCGACCACCTGCCCAACGGCGACTTTATGGAGGCGATTCTGAACTCGTCGTTTGACTGGAACGGCATCCGCCAGCCTTACATCCTTGCTACCGAGAACGACCATCTCAACGGCATCTGCATGTTGTGGGGACACCTGCTGACGGGCACGGCGCAAATCTTTGCCGATGTGCGCACTTACTGGAGCCCGGACGCGGTGAAGCGTGTGACCGGATGGACACCTGCGGGTATGGCAGAAGGCGGCTTCATCCACCTCATCAACTCCGGGCCTGCTGCGCTGGACGGTACCGGACAGCAAGAGATAGACGGTAAGCCCGCTATCAAGCCGTGGTGGGATGTGACCCCTGAGGAGGTAGACCGCTGTCTGCAAGCCACCACATGGCATTGCGCGATGCTGGAGTACTTCCGTGGCGGCGGATGGTCTACCCGCTTCCGTACCCGCGGTGGAATGCCCGCTACTATGTTCCGCCTGGGGTTGGTACATGGGCTGGGACCGGTGCTGCAAATCGCAGAGGGGTACACTATCGAACTGCCGGACGAGGTGCATACCGTTCTGGATGAGCGCACTAACCCCACCTGGCCCACCACGTGGTTCGTACCTAATGTGACGGGGCAGGGGGGATTCCGCGACGTATACACGGTGATGGCGCACTGGGCGGCGAATCACGGCACGCTGAGCTATGGGCACATCGGTGCGGAGCTGATTACGCTGGCATCAGCGTTGCGCATTCCGGTATCGATGCACAACGTGCCCGCCGAGCGCATCTTCCGTCCGCACGCCTGGGGGCTGTTCGGCACTTCCGACAGCGAAGCGGCGGACTACCGTGCCTGCCAGACGTTCGGTCCGCTGTACGGGTAGTTAGTAGTAAGGGGCACGGTACTGCCGTGCCCCGCACCTTCTACAAATACATGAAAGTTGTGCTATACTTATCCGGGCAGAAAAAGACACATCCGTTGCACGGTCGACAACTCCCAGTATGGACAAGGCAGGTGACAAGGAGCAATGCTACTGCGCGGTATCGTTCGAGGCAATACGATCGAGGTGGCAGAGCCTCTGAATCTCCCCGAAGGAAGCAAGGTTGAGGTTGACATACGTCCTTTGGTAGCAGACCACAACCCATTTTGGGGGATTTTCCACGACTATGATCAGCTGCTTGAGGATCTGGAACAGCAGATTATGAAAGAACGCGAACAGTCCAACATGGAGGTCTCTCCGTGGAGAAGTGCCTGATTGATACAGATATCTGGATAGACATTTTGCGAGGGAAGAACCAGTATGTTCAGGAGAAATCGGACGCCTACTGGCGGGTTCATGGTGTATTCACGCTTTCTGCCGTTACGATCGCTGAAGTAGTGCGCGGGCTCCTTCGTATTCAGCAACCTGAAGTTCTGGACAAGTGGCGTGCAGTGCAGCAGTATCTAGAGGTTGTTCCCATAGACAGAGCGGTTGCTGAGTTGACAGGTGAAATATATGCGCGATTGGATGCGGCTGGCACCCCGATTGGACGAATGGACCCATTCATTGCAGCAACTGCCATCCACCACAACCTGACACTGGTTTCGGCAAACGTTGCCCACTATCACCGTGTCGCCGCGGTGAACTATCCCCTTCGGGTGGTAAATTGGCGCGAGCTATAGCCTGAATCGCTTTTTATACCTCACCCCACACCAGCGCATATCCCAGCGCGGGCAGCTCCAGTGCGACGTGTTCTACATCGGTAGCCCGTACCTCCCCCGTTTCCGGTAGCCACAGGCTGGCGCGGCGTACCGCGTCGGGCAGGTTCAGGGTGCATCGCCTGTCTTGAGGGGAGAGGTTGAGCAGGCAATACAGGTAATCTCCGTCGCGACGGTAGCGGGCTACCCAGATTTCGGGGGAAGCGGGTTCTACCTGCACCCCACATCCCGCCTGTCGGAGGAAGGCTATCATTTTATCGTCAGCAGAGAGAGTCTGGGCACGACGGCTCAGCAATTGCACCAGCTGATGCACCTGCTCGTCGCTTTCGTTTCGACTGGCGGCATAGCGCGGTTGCTCCCCAACCATCACAACCGGTACGCCGTTTTGTGCCATCTTCAACGCCCGTTGCAGGGTAGCTACATGGATGGCATCGGTGGAGGGGATAACCAGCGCTTTGTAACGCTCCTTCGCCACGCGAAACTGCCGTCTGCCGATTTGCGCTCCCTGTACTGCCGTTTCGTCCACAATGTCGAAATCTATCTGGTGCTGCAGCAACCGGCGGCACAGGTTGACAAAGCCATCGTCACTCTCGTTTAGCCGGCGATTGGGGTGAGGTTGATACATGGAAAGGGTGGTTGGATAAAAGTTCGCCTGCACGCCTGCGATGGGATACAGTACTGCCACGTCGCACTCATGCTGTGCTTCACGCAGCAACAAACTCAACCGCCCCACGTGCGCGTTGTACTGGGCATAGTCTGTGCGACGTTGTTCAGTGTTATTGGGGTGCGTAGCGCCGTATGGGTCGGGATAGTAAGAAGTGATGGTATTGATGCCCAGCAGATACTGCAGGCTGGCGGTGGCTTTCATCTGAGCGAGCGTTGCGCGCTTACCGCTCATCTGCTCGGCGAAGTCGGACGTTTCGCTCATAGTTTCGGTGCGTCCCATGATGTGCGCTGCTGAGGAGATAAGTTTGGGCACCAGAAAACCGTTGCCTGCCGACAGCGCGAGCGGGTCAGAGGAGAGGATATCGATGCCCGGAATGTCCATTCGCCTCAGGCAGGTGAAGAGGTCCCCGTAGTACATCACATGCCACATCAGCTTCTCCTCCGCCAGAAGATGCCCGCTGGACGCGATACCGTGCTTGCGGCACCACTGCTGAATCTGCCCGAGGTACCTCTCCGCTACCAGCTGCGCTACTACCTCGTAGAAATCACACCGTATGCCCCGGTAGTTGCCTGTGTCGGTGTACAGGCTTTCCAGATGAGGCATCAGGTCGTAGCCCTTGCGCCGTTTGAATTGCGCAGGCATGTCCTCCACCCAGGGCAAAGCGGGCAAGGCATGTGCAGGTGGACGGATATAAGTGGTCATCAGCGAGGGTTCATCGGTGAAGATAGCGTGCACTCGCCTGCCGAGGTTGGGCACACGGCGAGCGTATGCCTCGTGGGTTACCTCGATGAAGAGGCGCGTCGCCTGGGGGTTGAGCAGGTTCACGTAACGCCGCTTTTTATACACGTTCTCGGTGCAGTGCGTACCCTCGTACATACGTTGCACCTCGTAGCGCGGCTTTCCATCCGCGTCCACCTTGCGCACCAGTCCCACCGCCTCCAGGTCGGGATTGCGCTCCAGTACCAACCCCCCTGCTGCACCGCTGGGGTAACCTTCCTCATCGTATAACCACAGATGCAATCCCAGCTCCTCTGCCACCTTCAGCCCTGTCAGGAAGATGCGCCACTGTTCCTCACTGCGCATGTAGTCCTTGAAGCTTACGTTGCACACCAGTCCGCCGATGCCCGTTGCCTTCAACCATTCCACGCGCTGGCGAAGGGTGGCTTCATCCGTGCCGAAACTGTCGAAGTTATGGATAATCTGCAGAGTGCGGTAGCGATTGGGTGGGTTGCGAAACTGTGCCTTCAGCGTGTTTGTTTTCTGCGCGTCCATGTCTTACCTCCACCGATGAAAGGGGATTACCTGCCCCAGAGCAGGTCGCCAAACGCTCCTACCAGCCCGTACTTGCGCTCCCATGTGGTGTACATGAAGCCGGTGACGCCCTTCGTCTTCTGAGCCAGTTCGTGCCAGCCTTTCACCTCGTCCAGATTGGGAGCGTCATAGTAGCAGGCTATCAGCGTGCGGAAGCCCTCTCTGTCAAAGAAGTTC
>BEHS01000020.1 GCA_002898895.1 bacterium HR16
CCCATCCGTAGGTGGAGCCGGCAAGGATGACGAGGTGCAGGAGGTACAGGTATACGGTACCGTAATTGTAGAAGTGCGGATCAATTTGTCCGTGCGGGAGGTCCAGTCCCAGCGTATAACCCAGTATCACCCATTCGTCGGGATGAAAGGAGAAGTAGTGCGAAGGGTCAGGTACCCCCCATCGAATACCTGCCGCGCGAAACAGAAAAGCCACTGCCAGAATCCCAACCAGCGCCAGTTTGAAAGGGCGCTCAGGCATACCGTTCATGAGTGGAGAGGCTCGCCTGTCTGGACGTTTCAGCGCGGACGATAGCCTGAAATACTTCCCAAACCCGCGGGTCGTAACGGGTTCCCTTCCCTGCTGCTATCTGCTCCACCGCCTGCAGGCGCAAGGAAGGGTTATCCAGGTCTTTCCCACGCAGCGCGTCCGCGTAATCACCCACAACATGCAAGATTCGCGACGCCAGGGGGATTTCCTCTCCCCACAGTCCGTCGGGGTAGCCGCTGCCGTCCCAGTTCTCATGATGGTGGCGGATAAAGGTCGCCAGCCTCGCCAGCGAGGGAACCTGCTCAACCATCCTCTGGCTCAACACGCTGTGCAGTTTCAACACCTCTTCCTCGTCATCGGTGAGAGGTTCCTCTTTGTTCAGAATGCGGTACGGGATGCTTACCTTGCCGATTTCCTGTAACAGCGCGGCAAACTCGATATCACGGATCATTTGAACCGGCAGCCCAAGCCTTCCGGCGATTTGCGTGGCGTAGTATGCGCGCAAGCGCGCACTGCCGGTGGTACCGTGCTCGCGAATCTCCACAGCTCGTGCCAGCGCCTGCAGTCCCTGCCGGTAGTCGCGGCGGATTTGCCCGGGCAACCACAGCAGGGCGTAGTAGCACAGAAAGGCGACGCTACCCATGACGACGATATATACGAAAGTGGTAAAGCTCATGCTACCGCTTGCCTCTTCGCCACTGCCGATACTGCGTGTTTCGCGTGTTCGACGCCAAACTCGCCCGCTGCCAGCGCATCGATAAAGGCTCTAACCACCTCAGGATGAAACTGTGTGCCTGCACCCTTCTGTAACTCCGCGATAGCCTCGGGTACTGTCTTGGGCTTCCGGTAGGGGCGTTGCTCGCCCTTCTCGTCGTCGCCCACCATCGCGTCGAAGGCGTCTACCACCGCGATAATATGCGCCTCAATAGGAATTTCGCCCAGCTTCAGCCCAAACGGATACCCCTTGCCATCGGGGCGCTCGTGGTGCAACGTAATCCATAGAGCTACCGGTTCGATATGCTTGATTCCGCTAACAATCTCTGCCCCTTTCAGCGGGTGGCTGCGAATCATCTGCCAGTCCGCCTCGGTAAGCGGGGTGAGTTTGTTCAGCACCGCTTCGTCCACTCCCACCTTGCCGAGGTCGTGCAATGCAGCAGCCTCTGGCAGAAGCTCGATGTGACGTGCCGGTACGCCCAGTCGGGTGGCCACGCTGATAGCCATCTGGCTGGCACGCCGAAGATGCCCCGACGTATAGGGGTGAGCGTGCTGTACCAGTAAGCCCAGCGCGCGGATGGTCTCACGGTAATTCCGTATCTGCTGGATGCGCTGTCGGAAGCATTCTCGCGCCGCCAGGAAGGGCACTGCGACCATGATAAAGCCCGCGACGTGATAGGTGCGCAGCAACAGTATCAGCAAGATAGACAGGGGCATCACCAGAATGTAGGTAGGCAAGACGATGCGCAGCATGTACTGCCAGATGTTCGGCAACGGTTCCCGGTTATACAGCGCACCAGCCACCGACACCAGCAAAGCGTTGACCATCAGATAGACTACCGCCGCCAGTGTCAACGCCAGCAGAGTGTGGATAGTCAGAAAGCCTGTTGCGCCAGCGCTGCACCAGTAGTAGACGATGCCAGCAGTGCCTGCACTGATGGCGGATTGCGCGGCGTTGAACATGCCCCAGCGCAGGCGGTGACGCAGAGGATAGGAACGGTTCAGCAATACTCCAGCCAGCAGTGTGGGCAGGCTATCTACTGCCATAGCGGGTACTGTGCCGTACATGGCAATGACGGTACAGACGATGGGGAATCCCAGCGTTACCTGGGTGCCTCCATGCAGCAGGGAGACCGGTAGCATCTCGGTTGCCACAGCAAACAGCAGAATGGTCATCGCGCCTACTGGCAACCACTGCGCCGGCGGCGTACTCAACATGAGCACCAGAGCCAGCCCTGCCGCTATCAGAATGATGCCGCGATGATAGTAGCGTACCAGAAAACTGCTCCACCTGGGCGGGATGTCCCGCATGAGCCTTCTCCTTTGCTCTCTCACAAGCCTGTTGGGGTCAGCAGCGGAGCGGGCGGGAGGCACAAACCACTCTAGTAGCTAGCAGAAGGTGGTGGTGGCGGTTTGGGTGGCGGGTATATCTCTAATTTCGCGCCGTATGTGGTAGCCCATACCACCAGGAGCAACAACATGGTAAGCCAGTACTTCACAACGAGCGACCTCCATAAGTGTTCCGTTCGCGCCGCTAAGCGAACAGACACTCACTCCGCTTCTATGCCACCCAGCCCGCGCGCCGCTGCTGGCTGCAACAGGCTCTATGCAGTTGTCTGGAGGCTACTCGTCCCGGAGTGCCGCGGTTCGGCGATTCAGTGCGTCCAGCACCGCGTTGACCACGGCGCGGTTCAAATCGTTACGTACCAGTGCCGAGCCGGTGAGAACATCCTCGCCGTACTGCGAGAGCATATTCACCACAGCAACCACAATCTGCCTGCCCGCTACCATCACGTTAGGATTGATGTCCTCCACAGCAATCTGGTCCGGCATGTTGCAGGCTTGTTCCACAGCACGCACTGTAGCACTGGCGATCAAACGCAGCTGATTGGATTGACTTCCCTGTCCGGCAGCTTGTCCGGTGAAGGTCTCTGATCCGCGCTGTAAATGCACGGTGGCTTCTGCCTTTGTGCCGTTGATGGTGAGTTCTACGTCGGCAACACGGAGGCGGTTTCGGATGGAGCGCAACAAGGCGCCCTGCATCTGGGCGACGCTAATCTTGCGGTGGTCTACTACAATCCCGTGAGACGCCAACAGAGCCGATTCGATATCCCGTACCACCTGCTTGGGCGAGCGACTCGAGGAGACCAGTACATGAATCTCCTGTATCACTCCGTTCTTGTCCGCGATCACACGAGCTGAGAGGACATCGCGCAATTGACGAATAACTTCCTCAACGTGCTCTGCAGGCACCTGTCCGATTGTGCCCTTGCTCGTTGCCAGCTCTCCTGTCGGCTGGTGGGACAACCCAACCCCCCCTTTAGGCAGGTGTTAGCTAGATATCGCAATCCCCTTTCTGGCACCACTACCGCAATCTTGCTGGGGTTGTGGTGTTATTGTAACACACTCCATTAATGTATTGCAAGCAAGGTTCCCTCTTTCCTGTTTATTTTTTGCACGATGGAAAAAATTCCTCTTTAAGAGTGTATAAAGACGCATGGAACTGCGCAGGAAGCCTCTGCCCGCAGGGCAAAATGTAAGAGTGACACCTCAGGTGTGAAGGGAGGCGTTACCGATGCGTTCGCAACTATGCTGGCTTGGACTTATTTTGATTATCGCCCTGGCGGGGTGCTCCCGTAAAGGTGCGGCTCCGCCATCGCCCTCGCAAAGCGGCACGCCACAGCGAACTTTCCGGTTTGCTATTATTCCCAAGCAACTGGATAATCCGGTGTTTAACTATGCCAAGATGGGCGCACTGGGTGCTGCTGCCAAACTGGGTAACGTGGAAATCTACTGGAACGCGCCGGAGACGAACGATGAAGCCAAGCAGGCGCAAATCTTTGAGACCTACGTACGCCAAAAGGTGGACGGCATCGCCGTTTCCTGTGTGAACGCCGAGATTATGCGCCGCGTGATCGACAAGGCAGTGGAGCAGGGCATTCCGGTAGTAACCTGGGATAGCGACTCGCCCAAAAGCAAGCGTCAGGCATTCTTCGGCATGGACGACTATGAGGCAGGCAAAACCATCGGCGAGGAACTGGCAAAGCTCATCGACGGCAAGGGAAAGGTGGCTATCCTGTCGGGTGTGCAGGGCGCACAGAACCTGACCATGCGCATTCAGGGCGTGCAGGATGCTCTCAAAGCCTACCCCAACATCCGCATTGTAACCACCGTCTACTGCAACGACGATGCCACACGCGCCGAATCGCTCATCAACAGCGTGATGCAGCAGCATCCCGACCTCGCCGGCTGGGCGATGGTGGGCGGCTGGCCCCTGTTCACCAAAACCGGACTGAGCGGCATTAAGCCGGGCGTGACGAAAGTGGTTGCGGTAGACCCGCTGGAGGGCAACCCGTGGACATGGATTGAGAAGGGCTACGTGCAGGTATGCATCGGGCAGAAGGTGTTCGACTGGGGAGCCAAGAGCGTGGAGATGCTGTATAACCTTGCACAGGGCAAGGGCATTCCGCAAGCGGACGAGAAGGGCTTTGTGAACTCGGGACTGGACATCGTGGTACCGGATAGAACGAAGTTCAAAGACCCCTCGCGCTACATCTCACTGGAAGACTACAAGAAGATGTTCGAACAGCGCAAACAGGAGGCGCAGGGCATCGAAGCGAAGCAGTAGACCTACTATACAGGAGGAGAAAAAAGTGGCGAAGATCGGCGTGATCCACTATAACTGGCCCGGCTTTTCGTTCGAAGAGTTTCTGCGGTTTGCGGCGGAGACGGGCTACCAGTACGTGGAATTGCAAATCGGCGACGTGTGGACGCCGGATACCGATAACCCCGAAGCCAACGCAGAGCGCGTGCGCAAGCTGGTGGAATCGTACGGACTGAAGGTTTCCGCACTCGCGGCAGGCAACGACTTCCTGCAGACCGATGAGGAATCTATCCGCTATCAGGTGGAACGCATGAAGCGAATCTGCAGGCTAACGCGCATCCTGCACGAGCAGGCGGTGGTGCGCAGTGAGGGAGGTGCCCCCAAAGAAAGCGTACCCCGACAGAAATGGCTGGACGCACTGACAGAGTGCTTCCGCCGATGCCTTGACTTTGTGGACGAGATGGGCGTTGCACTGGCTATCGACAACCATGGCTACATCACCAACGATTACACCATTCTACTGACTCTCCTGCAGAGGCTAAACCACCCGCTCATCGGCACGAATCTGGACACCATGAACTACCGCTGGTACGGGCACGACCTGCAGGTATGCAAACGCATCTACGAGCTGATGGCTCCGTACGCCAAGCACACGCACTTTAAGGACGGTTTCGGCAGTCTCGGAGAGTACCGCGGCGCCGCGCTGGGTGACGGCGAGATAGACCTCCTGCACGCGCTGGACTGCCTGAAACGCGCAGGCTACAACGGCGTCTACTGTGCGGAGTACGAGGGTCCCGAAGCCGCCGGTGGCGTGGGCTACGCGAAGTGCTACCGCTGGCTCAAAGAACACGTGGGCTAGCAGCGTGACCTTCGTGGAGGGCGAGGCTCCTGCCGAGCCGTCCTCCTTTGGTTGCGACGGAGCGCGACCCTCCGCAACGAGGCAAACGCTCGTGATGGGATGTAATCGTCCATTTGGAGGCATGCGCTCTGCCGCACCTGCAACCCTGCGCATCTAAATCGTTTAAGTGAAGGATTTCGGCTACGGCAAGCAGAATACTACAGGCGCGATACTCTTCTGGAGCGTGGACGACCATGCGCTTTCCGTATGGACCTGCAGCACTGAGTATGCTCATTCTGTCAATTCTTTCGGGGGCGTGGCTGGCTTTGAATCCGATTCCGCCGAAGAAAGCCACGCTGGTGATGTGGACGTTTGCCAAAACGCACTACGATGCTTATAAGCAGGCAATACCTTCCTTCGAAGCCAAACATCCGGGCGTGAAGGTAGACCTGCAACTGGTATCGTGGCAGGCAGTGACCTCGCGCCTGCAGGCGGCTTTCCTCTCCGACCTGGACGTGCCCGACCTGGTGGAGGTGGAAATCAGCGCGGCAGGCAGTTTCTTTCGGGGACCGCTCAAGGACGTCGGCTTTCGTGACCTGACCGACCGCATCAAGCAGTCAGGGCTATACGACCGTATGGTGCAGGCACGATTCGCACCCTATACCAGCCGCGGGCGTATCTTTGGACTGCCGCATGATGTGCATCCGGTGATGATTGCCTACCGCCGTGACATCTTTGACCAGCTGGGCATCGACGTGAACAAAATCCAGACATGGGATGACTTCATCGCCGTCGGGCGCAAGGTGACCATCCCGGGCAAGCGCTATATGCTGGAGCTGCCCGATAGCGAGTCCAGCCGCTTCGAGCCTCTGCTCTACCAGCGAGGCGGTGGTTTGTTCGACCCGCAGGGCAACTGTACGATGGACAACGAAATCGCAGTGCAGACCATGCTTTTCTACGTGCCGCTGGTGGCGGGGCCCAATCGCATCGCCAGCGATTTGGGAGGCGGGCAAATCTTCACCCGTGCGGTCGAGGATGGTTACTTCCTGTGCATGATTGCCCCCGATTGGCGTTCCAAGACCATCGAGGTAGACGTTCCCAAGATGCGCGGCAAGATGGCGCTGATGCCCCTGCCCGCGGTGTACCCGGGAGGCAGACGCACCAGCACCTGGGGTGGCACGATGATTGGCATTACCAAGCACTGCAAATATCCTGACCTCGCCTGGGAACTGGCACTGCACCTCTACCTGAATAAAGACGACCTCGCTCAGCGATTTCGCGATACCAACATTTTGCCTGCGCTGAAGGAAGCGTGGGACCACCCCGCCTATGACGAACCACGCCCCTACTGGAGCAACCAGCCGATAGGCAGGCTGTACGCGAAGCTTGCACCGGATGTGCCCTTCCAGTACACCAGTCCCTTCGTTGCTACCGCGAAGGGCAAGCTCAGCGAGGCGCTGGTGGCGTGCGTGCAGTACTACAAGCAGAACGGTGACAAAGGCTTCGAAGAATTCGTGCGCAAACGCCTCAAGCAGAGCGCAGACGAAGTACGCCGACTGATGCGGAGGAACCCCTACTGATGGCGACCAGACCAACCGACATCTCCCTCTCGCCAGCACGAGCCGTGCCCACCTCGCGCTGGTTCGTGCTGCAATATAAGATGGCGCCGTATCTTTTCGTGTCGCCGTTCCTGATACTGTTCGCCATTTTCGGCGCGTACCCTATCGTCAAGAGCCTGATACTCGCCTTCTACGTCACCAATGGACCCAAGAGCGCGGTGTTTGTGGGCTTGCAGAACTTTATCTTCCTGCTTTCCGACGATGATTTTCACAAGGCAGTATGGAACACCGCCGTCTTTGCCTTCTGGTCGGTGTTCTTGCAGTTACCCCTGAGTTTAGGTCTGGCTTTGCTATTGAACAGCCGCTGGGTGCGCGGGCGTGAGCTGCTGCGACTGGCGTTTTTCTCGCCCAATCTGCTCGGGCAGGTGTTCGTCGGCGTGCTGTTCAGCGTGCTGTTTATCCCGCAGTATGGTTTGGTCAACCGTTTCCTGCATTTCATCGCGGGCGTGCCGCTGGATACCAAGTGGCTGGCGAACCCCAATCTGGTGATGCCTGCCCTGGTGCTGACCTCCCTGTGGATGTACGTGGGCTTCAACATGATTTACTTCCTTGCGGCGTTGCAGGCGGTGGACAAAGATCTCTATGAAGCAGCGACGGTGGACGGCGCGAACGCCTGGCACCAGTTTTGGGCGGTGACCCTGCCCGGAATCAAGCCGGTGGCGGTGTTCGTGCTCGTGATGAGTACCATCGGTTCGTTCCAGCTGTTCGAACTGCCCTGGATTATGCTGAACAACTCTGCCGGTCCCGACCAGGCGGGGCTGACTATCGTGATGTATCTGTATCAGACGGGCTTCGTCACGGGCGATTTGGGTTATGCGTCAACCGTTGGCTGGACGCTCGCGCTGGGCGTGCTGATAATCAGCCTGTTCCAGATGCGCGTGACGGGCGCGTGGAAGGGGGGCGACTGATGAAGACCTTTTACCGAGTCGTTCGCATACTGGTCAACCTGTTTCTGCTGGCGTTTGCCGCATTGACCCTGACGCCCATGGTTTGGCTGCTGGCGGCAACGCTGAAATCGCCTGATGACCTGTTCAGCTACACCTTCTTCGCGCCGCGAATCAGCACGTTCAACTTCCGTGACCTGTTCAGCACCGTGCCCTTCCACCGCTACATGATCAACAGCGTTTTCGTCGCCAGCACGATGGTGATTGTGCAGCTGTTCTTCTCCTCGCTGGCGGGGTTCGCGCTGGCGAAGTACGATTTCAAAGGCAAAAAGCCCATCATGATTCTGATGCTTTCCACCATGATGTTACCCAGTCAGGTGCTTATGGCGCCGCTGTACGAGTTGATTTACCGACTGGGATTGGTGGACAGCTACGCGGGGCTGATCGTGCCCGGTGCGGTCAGCGTGTTCGGTATCTTTTTGTTCCGCCAGTCCATCCTGCAGGTTCCCGATGAGCTGTTGCACGCGGCGCGCATCGACGGCTGTTCGGAGTTTCGCATCTACTGGGACATCGTGATGCCCGTGTCCCGCCCGATGATCGGTGCATTCTGCCTGATTTCCTTTATGGGCACATGGAACAGCTTCCTCTGGCCGCAGATTATCCTGCACAAGACGGAGCGTTTCACTCTGCCTATCGCGCTGAACCAGCTGGTGGGTCTCTATCAGCAGCAGTACGGCACGCTGATGGCGGGCACGTTCCTGAGCGTGCTACCGGTGATTATCCTGTTCATGCTGCTGCAGAAGGAGTTCATCGCGGGGTTGACAGCAGGAGCTGTCAAGGGATAGGCATCCTATGGAAGGTGACTGCACTCGCCGGTTATGGAACGGAACTCTCTTGCTACTTCTGGATACCGCGTGAAAAGCCATCGTTCAATTTGACGTAATACGCGAGGTAACCCCTTGGCTGGGAGCCATTGCTCCTCCCATTCAGCAACCTGCTGACGTAATGCCTCGTCGAGGGCAGCTTCCGTCTTCAACCCGGCTGTCTGACAAGCTCGTGCAAAAGGCTCATCCTCTGTAGCAATACATGGTACTCCGTTCCGAATCGCCAAGACAAGCAAAACAGCATCAGTGAGGTCGATTCTCAGAGCCTCAGACCTTTCTATAGCCTCGAGTACCGCCCACTCATCAACCGACAGAACGCTTATCGGTCCCATGCAGACTTCCACGAGCTTCTTATGTACATTGCTGACAGGAACGCCGTAGACTTTATGAAGCACAGCAGTGGCTTCCAGAAGAGATAAAGAGGAAAGAAACCAACCTGTTCGGGAGCGCAGAAACTGTTCACATGCACTACTGGCTGGATGTCCTTCTAGTAAGCTGTAGACGAGTATGACTGTATCCAGTCCTCGTTCGAGCCGAACATCAGAAGAGGAGGTCATCATGGCTAACGTCAAGCGGTTCGCCTTCCTGGACTATTGGGGCAGGTTGCAACTTAACGGCGAAGATGTCATCCCAGCTTAATGGCGCAACGGAGCGTAACAACACTCCGTCAGAAGTTCGCTCTACTCGCACCACAGGTTTGACGCCCAAGTGCCTTGCCCACTCAGGAGGTAAGCATATTATCTGACCGGGTTGGGTTGGTGAAGTTTTCATCTTTTGGCTCACCATTTGATTATACCATCTTTACTCGTTATCGCAAAGCACAAGCGGGACGCCCTGCGCGTCCCGCTTTGTCTACACCTTGAACTGCTCGTAAGCCCGACGCAGGGCGGCAAAGGTATCGTTGCCCTTCGGGATGAACTCGTGTCCAACCCAGCGGTCGTATCCCGTTTCCTTAATCGCGCGGGCAATGGCGGGATAGTACAGCTCCTGCGTCTCGTCCATATCGTTGCGACCGGGGTTACCTGCGGTGTGGAAGTGCCCTATCCACCGGATGTTTTCGCGGATGGTGCGGATGATGTCGCCCTCCATAATCTGCATGTGGTAGATGTCGTATAGCAGTTTCACGGCGGGCGACCCCACCATCTGGCACACCTTTACGCCCCACGCGGTGCGGTCGCACTGATAGTCTTTGTGGTCTACTTTGGAGTTGAGCAGTTCCACTACCAGCAGAACCCCTGCCTCTTCCGCCGCTTTCGCCACCAGCTTCAAACCTTCGGCGGTAATCTCCGCGCCACGCTCGTCGTCCAGCCCGCCGCGATTGCCGGAGAAGCAGACGAGATTGGGAATGTTGTACTTCTTCGCCAGTTCGATATTGCGGTGCAGTTCGTCGACGATGCGCTGATGGTTTTCGCGCCGGTTCAGTCCATCGGTAAGCGAGGCATGCCCCACGTAGCTGGCAATCTCCAGACCATGCTCCTTCACCAGGTCCAGAATGTCGGTTGGAACAAGGTCTACCCCGTCGTAGCCGATGGCTTTCGCGCCCTTCAGCAATTTAGCAGCGTCACCGCCGATGTCCGGGCGACCGGCAAAACACCACCACGAGAAAGACTGTTTAAACGCCATGCTGTTCCTCCTGTGGTCGGTCTGTGATGTTCTGTTTCGTGCCCGGTGAGGGGATTCCTGCAACGGCGAATGCAACCCTATTTCATCCACAGGGGCGGACCAGGCGGCACCTGTTGCTGAGCGGATGCAGGAGCAGGTGGGCTATAAGGTAGCAACCCAATGTCACCCGGCGATTTGTCCCTTGTCGCCCGCTTGCCACCGTCATCGTGCCCGTCGTCTCCCACCGAGTACACCAGAAAGCCCTTCGGCGAGGTCTTGTAGACGAATTCACCTCCGGTAAAGGGGTCTTTGTTCAGGTCGGCGACGCCAGCCTCCGCGAGCGTCTTTGGATACCTGCCATGCCTCAACCGATATGCCCGTACTGCGGCTGCGATAGCGAGCAGACGGTTGCGTGTAGTCACAGCGGCATCTCTGGACAAGATACTATCTGGCATAGGGAACAAGATTGCGTTTACCACATGTCTGGGTTCGGGCACTTTGGCTTGCTGTACCACCGGTTTGCGCGATTCGCGGATTGCCATTTCGTACAGACTCTGTAGTTCGTGCGCCGCAGCACGCAGGTTCAACCACTTCGCCGGCGGTACGCGTTTGGGAACGTCGGGACCGGCACCGAACCATTCCGGGGTCAGCTTCTCTTTACCCTCGTAGAAGTCATGTAGCAGGTTGATATGTGATGCTCGCTCCGCTTCAAAGGCTTGTTCCACGGGTACCCGCCTGCGCTCCCACTGGCGGGTGATATGAACGATGGCGTCGCACTCTCCTGCCGACAGGTATGGAAGCGCCTGCACTGCCGGACGGCGGATGATGTCCGTGCACGCAAGCGCGACCAGATGGCTAATGATAATGCCACCGTTGCGCATTTGCTCGCTCACCAGTAGCACTGTGCGGTAGTTATCCACCACACGCGCATAGTGGCGCTCCCGAATAGCCAATAAGCTGTCTACCGCTTCTACACGCGCCCACATGCGCATTGCGGAGAGATCGGGAAAGGTAGTGGATGGTTGCAATAGTTCAGGAAAACGGCTTGGCTCGTTCAGATGCTTGCGATACTCGCGGCGGAATGGTTCCCATATCTGCAGGTAGCGGCGCAGCTCTGGCGTCAAAGGCGCGCTTCCTCTGGAGACATACGATAACTGCTGCTCCATCGCTTCCAGCTGGGGATTCTGCTCGTGCTTTTCCTTCATCTGTACTGCCAGCTTTTTGTACACCTCATAGGCGTTGGGTGTGGGGGAGGTCGGCGGGGGCACGCGCGGGATGTCTATCGGCGCAGTCCACCATCGTACCAGCAGTACCAAGCCGACCAACGCCGCGACCAGAACCATACCACAACCAATTAGGCAGGCTTGCAGGATGCGCACATGCTTCACTCCCTTCGCCTCGCGTTTGTCGAGAAGCACGGGATTGCTTCACACTATCCATCTGTCATGCTGAGCGTTAGCGAAGCATCTCTTTATATCCTTACAACGAGATTCTTCGCTTTGCTCAGAATGACAGGGATGATGCATCTTCTTGTCATGTTGAGCGTTAGCGAAGCATCTCGTCCTTTTTGCCGTGCTGAACGCAGTGGAAGCATCTCTGAGATTCTTCGCTTGCGCTCAAAACGACGCAAGGGCGCTGAGAACGACAAACTACTTATCCGGCATCAACCTCAATGACGGGTCTTGCTCGAGGTACTCGTGGAAGTCGATCATCTCGTCGACGGTAATCGGGCCGAGTTTCTCCACGCGCTCTTTTTCAGAGGGTGTCAATTCGTTTGCCTCGCCGCGCAGCAGGCGTTCATCCCATTTCTCCTGCCGGATGAACTGTTCACCCAGTCGCTTGCATCGGGGGCACCGGTAGCGGAGGTAGACGAAGTTGGAACCAACCCTGCGCAGGTAGTAGCCCCGCTGCACCACATCCTTTTCGTAGATGCGCTGCCCACAGGAGCAGAAGATACCGGTTCGCATGTTCTGAGAATCTTCCATTGTCGTATCTCCTCGTCAGGAGGTGATATGCCACATGCGCGGCACAAAGTATTTACTGTATACGCTCATGGCGAAGCGGTCGGTCATACCCGCCAGGTAGTCACAAACCGCTTGTGCCAGCGCCTCCACACTGGTATTATCGGTCAGTCTGCGCCCGCTCTGCGGTAGCAGCTCGGGCTGTTCCATGTAAAGCCGGAACAGGGTCTTCAAAATGCCTTTCGCTTTCTGCAGCTCCTTTAAGCCAATGGCTTCCTCCATATAGACCCTTTCAAACAGGAACTCCTTCAGCATATCCGTTGCCCGCTGTATGGGTTCGCTCATGCGCACCTGAGTACAATCCAGGCTGTTTGCAATCACGTCCAGTACCATTGACGCAATGCGCTCGGATGAAGTTTCACCAAGCACTTCGACGCATTCCGACGGCAAATCGTTCGGGCGGATGACCCTTGCCCGGATGGCGTCGTCGATATCATGGTTCACGTAGGCGATTCGGTCGGCGAGGCGCACCACCTGCGCCTCCAGCGTGCATTCATCGGGCAGCAGGTCAGCATCCAGGTCTGCTCTGCCCTTGCTGTGGTACAGAATACCCTCGCGCGTCTCTTGCGTAAGATTCAACCCTTTGCCGTCTCGCTCCAGCACATCCACCACACGCAGACTCTGCTCCCAATGGCGAAAGCGTTTGCCGGGAAGATACTCCTGCAGCACCTCATCCAGAGCCTGTTCTCCCGCATGTCCAAACGGCGGATGCCCCAGGTCATGCGCCAGCGCGATGGCTTCGGTCAGGTCTTCGTTCAACCGGAGGGCGCGGCTGATAGTGCGAGCAATCTGCGCCACTTCCAGCGTGTGCGTAAGGCGCGTGCGGTAGTGGTCCTCCTCCGGGTCGAGGAACACCTGCGTCTTGTGTTTCAGCCGCCGGAAAGCTTTCGAGTGCAGCACCCTGTCACGGTCTCGCTGAAAGCAGGTCCTCACCGGACAGGGCGGCTCAGGGTGCAATCTGCCTCGCGATAGGGCGCTTTTCGCCGCGTAAGGCGAGAGGGTTTGCAACTCCCACTGCTCAATCTGCTGGCGGATGAAACCGTCCCGAATGGAAACGCTGGTCATCAGGAAAACCCTCAACAAAGGCATCCGGTAACCATAGTATACATCATTCGGGCGGGTAGCGCAACCGCCGTGAGCGAGGCGTTTCAGACTTCACCAGCCGCTGGCGCAGGAGCGTATCCACTTGCCGCACTTTTTGCCTGTATGCCCTGTGCAGTTCTTGCAGGGAACCGGCGACTTGTTCGCCTGCTATCACAAACTCATAAACGACAATTGGCACACCGAATACCTGTTTCAGTGCTGCCACAGTTGCCTCGCGTCGCCTGGCGACAGCGGGTTCGCTGGCATAGGCATCCATGAGGTTTTCGTTTGCCCCGAAGTCGTCTATCAGTATCACCTCGTTGGGGGGAGCAGGCAATCGGGCGCGCACGTGTTCCCAGTAGACGGGGCTTTCTTTGCGTGCCCCAATATCTGCAGAGTTAGCAACCAGCACTTGTTGCTCTCCTTTATCTCCTAACCCCAGTCGTTGCAGCTGCGCTACGATGTGCGCTGTTGCTTCCGCATAATGGTCAGTAGCAATGACCACAATGACGAACGGTACCGCTAGAAGATGCTGTAAGACCCTGCGCCAGGCAGGGTGGATGCGGGAGGCATGTAAGTAGAGGCGTGCAAAATGCTGCACGGACTGTTCCACTTGTTGCTCTGGGACCTCCCTGCGTTGAGCCTGAAGCCACTGGCGTACACGTGCCGTCAGTAGTGTGCTGTAACCCTGTGGAGTGGTACTGCCTTCCTCCCACGTCGGGTTGATCAACTCGTTCCAGAAAACATCCAGGCTATCGATACCCAGTTCCCAGAGGCTGGAGGAGCGCAACGCCTTTTTGAGGCTTTTCTCTTGCCCAAACAGCACTGCATCAAGGCTAAGGGTACCGGAAAAGTCTATTACTACCAGCTCCGACCTGTTTCCATCTTCGCTCATGGCGGCAATTCCTCCATGCGATACGCGCAGTCCCAGAACCACCATTCCAGTTTTGAAGAAGTAACAAATGCCTGTTGCATCAGATGTCGCCCCTCCTTCGAGCTGTGACGGGCGCACTCGTCCACTAAATCGATGGCACGTTCCACCAGCCCGGAGAACTCTGTGCTGGCGTAGGTATCGATCCACTTCTGGTATGGATTGTTTGGAGCGGCATGGCGCAGGATGTGATTTCCCACTTCTCGATATATCCAGTAGCACGGTAGCAGTGCAGCCACACCCTCTTCATAGCTGCGGGTGCTCACGGTAGCCAGAAGGTAGTTTGTATAGGCGAAGCAGGCAGGAGTTGGTGCCACACGAGTCTGGTTGATGCCGAACTGCTTGAAATAGGACTCGTGCAAGGCACGTTCAACAACCACAGCCTGCTCGGCATAGCGCACGAACTGCAGGAGTTGCTGTGATGTCACCGACTTTCCTGCCATTATTGCCAGCGCTCTGCCGAAATCCAGCAAGTACAGCGCATCTTGCTGGAGGTAGAAAGTGAATTTCTCGTGTGCCAGCGTGCCTTCTGCAAGCTGTGTGTTAAACGGGTGACGTACGATGGCATCGTAGATGCCCTCTATGGAATCCCAGAGTTTATCGGTGAATCTCATCTCCCTACTCCCAGAACTCGTGAAAATGGTGTACGGGTCCATGCCCTTTTCCAAGCCGATAATCCGCCCCTATCGTCAGGGCGCGAGTGAGGTAGGCTTTGGCGTGTCGAACAGCCTCCTCGATGTCCATCCCCTTTGCCAGACAGGCGGCGATTGCGGAGGACAAGGTGCAGCCTGTGCCGTGTGTGTTGGAAGTGTTCACCCTTGGCGCATCCAGCAAAGTGGTCTTCCCCGAATGTCGGACGAAGAGGACGTCTGGGCTTTGTTTATCTTCGAGATGTCCCCCCTTCAATAACACCGCCTGCGGTCCCAGGTTCGCCAGATCGCGGGCGGCATTGGGCATTTGTTCCATTTTCTGCACTTCTCGTCCTAGCAGCACCGTTGCTTCAGGCAAGTTCGGGGTGATGATGGTGGCAAGAGGTAGCAGCACTTCGCGCAGAGCCTGCACCGCCTCATCCTGCAATAAGCGGTCTCCCGACTTTGCGACCATGACGGGGTCTATTACGATATTCTTCGCATGGTGATGAAGCAGTCTATCCGCTACCGTTTCGATAACCGCGCTCGAGTGTAACATGCCGATTTTGATAGCGTCGGCGCCTATATCTTCCAGAACAGCATCAATCTGTTCGGCAATCACGTTGACAGGAATGGCGTGGATAGCGCGTACGCCCACCGTGTTCTGAGCGGTAACGGCAGTGATGACCGACATGCCGTAACAGCCCATCGCTGAAAAAGTTTTCAAATCCGCCTGAATGCCTGCTCCTCCACTACTGTCGGAGCCTGCGATGGTCAGTACCGTTGTATAATGCTTCATAGCGTATTCTCCTCCTGTTTTGATTATGAAGCACCCGCACGCCACGTGAACCTGCGGGCAGGTGCCATCGGAGCATCTAAGCCGAGCGGATCAAATCCACCAGATTGCGTGTAGATTCAAGTGGGTCAGGTGCAGCACATATCGCAGAGACAACAGCGATGCCTTCTGCCCCTGCACGTACCACTTGCTGGACGTTTGTGGCATTGATTCCGCCAATAGCCACCACGCAGTGTCTGGTTACCGCACGCACTTGTTTCAGTCCCTCAATGCCCCATGCCCCTTTGGTATCGGTCTTGGTAGGTGTTTCGAAAACGGGGCTCACGCTGATGTAGCTCAAATCATATTGCTCCGCCTCTCGCACCTGCTCCATCGTCTCCACTGACAGCCCGATGATGGCGTGCTCTCCCAGTAATCGCCGCGCCAGCGGGTAAGGCATATCTTCCTGCCCGATATGCACCCCGTGTGCACCCACCGCCATCGCCACGTCTACTCTGTCATTGATGATGAGAGGCACTTCATAGGGCGCCAGCAGTTCCTTGATACGCTGTGCTTCCTCCACAAAAAAGCGAGTGGTGGCGTGCTTTTCGCGTAATTGCACCATTTTCACTCCGCCCTGCACTGCAGCGAGCACGACCTCCTCCAGAGGGCGTCCCTGCAGCAGGTCACGGTCCGTCACCAGGTAGAGCCATGCCATAGCTTAACCTCCTGTTTTGAGCCTTTGAGCGATCTGTTGCAAGTTAAGGTTGTACAGGGCGTCAATCAGATGCATTTGTAAGCTCCCCGGCCCCTCTGCACGCTCCGCAGCGATTTCGCCGGCGATGCCCAGTACCGCCATCGCGTGTGCAGCTGCCATAAATGGCGAAGGGTTTACCGCCGCGAAGGCACCGCACAATGCTGTCGCAGTACAGCCCAGCCCCGTCACTCGGGACATCATGGGGTGACCATTGTGAATGGCAGCCTGCTGTTCGCGCCACACCACATAGTCCACATCGCCACTGATACTAACAACACTGTCGCAGGACCGACTTAGCGCCCATGCGGCGTCCAACGCCGATCTGGACGCCAGCGTTGAGTCGACGCCTTTGGTGCTCGTCTGGGAGCTTACCAGAGCGGCAATCTCTGAAGCATTGCCACGAATAATCTGAGGTGCAGTGCTTGCGATGAGTTCGTGGACTGTCTGTGTGCGATACGAGGTAGCTCCTGCCCCTACGGGGTCTAACACAACAGGTATCCCTCTCTGGCTAGCATGGCGCATCGCCACATGCATAGCACGCACCCACGATGCACTCAGTGTACCGATATTGATAACCAGCGCTGAGGCAAGCGAGACCATCTCTCCTACCTCTTCCTCGGCATGAGCCATCACCGGTGAAGCGCCGATAGCGAGCAGGGCGTTTGCAGTGCTGTTCATCACCACGTAGTTGGTGATGTTGTGGACGAGGGGCGCACGCGCACGGATGGCCTGTACATCCTGCCAGATGCTCTCCGCGTCGATTTGTATCATCTACACTCCCTCCTTGAAACGCACAAAAACTCAGAAAGCCACCCGGCTTGGGTGGCTTATGGACAGTAGCCGTCCCTCCGCCGGTATTACCCGGATCAGGTTCATCGGTCATCCCCACAGCTTGCGCAAGGGGATTTCTCAGCCCGGTTTGTCCGAGCTCCCGAGGCTCACAAGATATGCAGTTGTTGTTCCCATTATACCTGCGTAGTGCTCTGGTATGCAACTATCGCGGTGAGATTTGACAACTCGCCGATAATGGGATAGAATATGTAGTGCGTTAAAACTCTATAGACTGGTGTCAGTGGAAAAGCTTCATCTATCTAGTCAAATGATATGCCAATAATTGCCTCTGGGCAGGTTTTTGAAAGAGGCTTGGCGAACAGCGGTCTTTGAGGCATCCAACACAGAGAAGAGTGAGGACGCATTCAGCATGGAACAAAGGTTGACACGTCGGGAGTGGCTGGCTACACTGGTGAAAGCACTGGCAACCCTTCTGGCAATCGTGTACAGCATACCCACGCTGGTCATGTTGGTTGTTCCCGCCTTCCGCAGACAAAAGAACCCCTGGATTAAAGTAGGCAACGCGAACGAATTCCCCGTCGGTGAGCCGAAGGCGGTCACGCTGAGCTATCAGCGTCGCGACGGCTGGGTGATCCGCACTGTGCGCAGCACGGTATATGTGGTCGTAAAGCCCGATGGCTCGCTGAAGGTGCTTTCCAATATCTGCACGCACGCCAGCTGTGCTGTACGCTGGGAACGCTCACGCAACGCCTTTTTCTGTCCGTGTCATGCGGGATACTTTGACGCAGAAGGCAAAGTGCTTCAGGGACCGCCCCCTCGCCCGCTACCGGAGTACCCGCATAAGGTGGAAGGCGGTCTGCTGTATGTGCGCCTGGAGAACGTATAGCGCGTCAGGAGAAGGGAGGAGCGACATTGCGAAAATTGCTGGACTGGTTTGAGCGCGAAACGGGACTCATCAGCGCGTGGGGGCGTTTCTGGACGCAACCGCTGCCCCCAGGGGTAGGCTGGGGGCATATCTTCGGCGCGTTGACCCTGTTAACGCTGGTGGTGCTTTTCCTCACCGGCGGTGCGCTCATGTTCTATTATAGCCCCACCCCGGACCAGGCTTACGCATCGGTTCAGTATATCGAGCATTACCTGCCGGCAGGGCGATTCATCCGCGCGTTGCACTACTGGGCAGCCAGACTTATCGTGCCTCTGATCATCATCCATATCCTGCGCGTGTTCTTCTGGGGAGCGTACAAGCGACCGCGCCAGATGATATGGGTGACCGGAGTTCTGCTCCTGTTGACCGTAATTGGCTACGGCTTGACCGGCTACGCGCTGCCGTGGGACCAGAAGGCGTACTGGGGCACGGTGGTGCGCCTGAAGATTGCGGAGGGTGTGCCGCTGGTGGGCGAGGCGGTGGCTACCTTCCTGCGCGGAGGCGATACGGTTGGCGCGGTGACACTCATGCGTTTCTTCGTGCTACACGTGTTTGTGCTGTCGGTGCTGGTGTTTCTGCTGGTAGCGTGGCATGTGCTGCAGGTGCGTCGCATGGGGGTCACGCCGCCGGGCGTGCGGGTGAATGAAGAGGCAAGCGTAGAAAAAACGCAACGTCTCTACCCAGAACACACTGCCCGTATCGCTGTAGGAGCGGTTATTCTCTCCGCGCTGATGATATGGCTGTCTCTCGTATC
This sequence comes from bacterium HR16, assembly GCA_002898895.1. Lineage (GTDB taxonomy): Bacteria > Armatimonadota > HRBIN16 > HRBIN16 > HRBIN16 > HRBIN16. Next base: position 19,081 of record BEHS01000020.1, read on the forward strand.
CCCGGCTCCTCTGGAGTCTCGCGCCAACCCGATGGATACCGCCTACAAGCCTCACCCCGACTTTTACGTGTTGTGGATGCACGAGCTGGTGGACTTTTTCCCGCCAAACCTCGAGTTCGTCGGCTCGTTTGTGCTGCCAGCCCTGCTGGTGGTTTTACTGCTAATAGTGCCCTTTATCGAGCGTAACCCCGAACGCCAGCCGCGCAAGCGTCTGCTTGCGCTCAGCACCGGCACACTGGTACTGCTCATTATTGTAGGGCTCAATGTGAAAGGCATGGAGGCTCTGCCCGAACCCGAGCGCCTGTCACCGCTGGCGAGGCGCGGGCAACAGGTGTTCGTGGAGCTGAAGTGCTACTCCTGTCACGGCATCAACGGCGGTGGAGGTCCTGTTGGCCCCGATTTAGGGCTTGGCGGCAAGCGCGACCCGGAAGTGGTGCGTAACCTGTTGCGCAACCCCTCGGCGCACAACCCGCACACCATCATGCCAGCGTATCATCTGTCGCCGGACAAGGAAGCCGCGCTGGTGGCGTACATTGTGAACATCGGACCCAACTCGAAGATGCCCCCCATCCCGCCCACTGAGCCGGAGAAGCCCGCCTCACACTTTGAAGAGAACTGGTTCGTGAACCATAAGTTCGAGGTGCGCAAGGACCCGGGCAGCTGCAGTGACTGCCATAAGCCGTTCTTCTGTCAGGCGTGCCATCAAAACCGCCGTCCCAGCTCGCATGACGCGCAGTGGCTGAAGTTCCACTTCGGCAACGCGGCGGAACGACCGGAGATGTGCGCCGCCTGCCATTCGCCGGACTACTGCGAGAGCTGCCATAAGGTGATGCGCCACGACACGCGGTGGATCCGGCAACACGGCTCCAGGCTGGCGCAGTTCGGCGAAAAGCTGAAGTGGGCTGGGCAAACGATGCACCAGATGTGCTACCAGTGCCACACGCCGCAATCCTGCCAGGGCTGTCATACCGGGGCGTTGCCCGCCAGCCACAAGGTGGCAAACTTCCTGCGCGACCCACAGGTAGGGCATGGTAAGCTGGCGTTAAAGCAGGGGGTAGCGTCGTGCAACTCCTGCCACCAGCCTCAATTCTGCCAGAGCTGTCACGGCTTGCCGATGCCACACCCCGAAGGATGGGATTCGAATCACCCGCAGGTCGGGCACAAGAACCCTGCGCTATGTCAACGTTGCCACAACTTCCAGGAGGAGACCTGTCAGACGTGCCATCAGGCTCCCCCCTCGTCGCACACGGAGGATTTCCGTAAGGAGCATCCGCGACGCATCACCGACAGCGGAGCCAGCTGCCAGGTGTGTCACGGGCGCAACGCCTGCCTGAATTGCCATAAGACGCCGATGCCTCACCCCCAAAACTGGGGCGAGACACACGGCAAGCTGGGTCAGCAACGCGGCTGGAAGGGCTACGAGGGGGTGAGGAAGCTGCAGAAGGCGCAGTGCGCTACCTGTCATGACATCAAATACTGTAACCAGTGCCATCAGCCGTAGTGGATTGTTTTGGGGAGGGCGAGGCTCCTGCCGAGCCGTTCGGTTTGTGGTCGCGACGGAGCGCGACCCTCCAAGGGGATGGGTTTGTGGTCGCCTCCAATGCAAGCAGGTGGAGGGCGAGGCTCCGTCCGAGCCGACCTGTCATGCTGAGCCGACTTGTCATGCTGAGCATGAGCGAAGCATCTCAGGGTAGTGATGGAACGAGATTCTTCGCTTCGCTCAGAATGACATGTCCTGTTCTTGTCATGCTGAACGAAGTGAAGCATCTCGGAGATTCTTCGCTTCGCTCAGAATGACAGGGCTGGTGTTCTCCTTGTCATGCTGAGCGTCAGCGAAGCATCTCAAGGTAGTGATAAAACGAGATTCTTCGCTTCGCTCAGAATGACAGGGCTGGTGTTCTCTTTGTCATGCTGAACGAAGTGAAGCATCTCGGAGATTCTTCGCTTCGCTCAGAGTGGCAGGGAACAGGGACGAAATCACGCTGAACTGACCAGTGGCGCTGAGGTAGAAATGCGATGAACGCTCGTCTAAAGTGGATACTGGGAAGCACTCTAACGGTGCTATGGGTGATTGCTGTCGTATGGGCACAACAGCCTGCCCGCGCTCCGATGAGCGCACAGCAGGAGATTCAAGCCTGCCAGCGGTGTCACGGCAAGACCGACCTGTACGGCTTTGACGTGCACGGGCACCGCAAAAGCATGTTCGTCGACCTGGCGACATTTGAACGCTCCGTACACAAGAGCCTGCGCTGTACGCAATGCCACACGGATATCGACCCTGCCGACCTACCTCACGCCAAACACGCGCAGAAGGTGGAGTGCGGCAGCTGCCACATCGAGAAGCGCGTGGCGCAAGCCCCCACCTTCACGCAGACAATATTCAAAACCTATGCCGATAGCGTGCACGGCGAGGCGGTAGCGCGGGGCAATCCCGACGCTCCGCGTTGCGCGGACTGTCATGGGCATCACGACATCCTGCCCCCGAGCAATCCCCTGTCGCGTGTCTATCGCACGAACATCCCGCAGACCTGTGCCCACTGCCATAGCGATGCCCAGCTGGTGGAGTGGAACCGTATCCCCAAAGGCGAGGTGCTGCTGTACTACGAGCGCAGTGTGCATGGGCAACTGCTCAAACAGGGCAAAAACGGCAACTCCTCCGCGCCGGGCAAGCCGCCGGCGGTGTGCACCGACTGTCATGGAGTGCATGGCATCCGCCGCGCCACCGACCCCAACTCCACCGTCGCGCGCGCTCACTTGCCCGAAACCTGCGGTAAGTGCCACGAGAGCATCTTCCGCGAATGGAAGGAGAGCGTTCACGGGCAGGCGATGGCACAGGGTATCAAACAAGCTCCCGTCTGTACCGACTGTCACGGCGAGCATACCATCCGCAGTCCACAGGACCCCGAATCTTCGGTCTACCCCCAGCACATCGTCGCCACCTGCAGCAAGTGCCATGAGAACCAGCAACTGCAGCGTGCGCTCGGTCTGCCCACCCTGCGCCTGTCTACCTATCGCCAGAGCTATCATGGCATCATGAACCGCTACGGGCAAAGCGTCGTGGCGCACTGCGCCAGCTGCCACGGAGCGCATAATATCCTGCCGTCTACCAACCCGCGCTCCACCATCCACCCGGCAAACCTGCAGAAAACCTGTGGCTCCTGCCACCCGGGCATAGGCAAAGGGGTGGCGATGGGCAGGGTGCACTTCGTGGGCACACGCACCGCCAGCCCGCTGTACTGGTTTATCAAAGTGGCGTATCAGGTTGCTATCTTTACCACCATCGGCTTCTTTACCCTTTACCTGCTGCTGGACATCCTCAACTACCGGCGAGGGCGACCGAGCCACGCGGTATCGCCACACCGCCCGGACGACCCGCTATCGCACGAGTTCGTGGAGAGGTTCAGCCTGAACGAACGGCTACAGCATCTGGCGCTGGTGGTGGCGTTCACCCTGCTGGTGATTTCGGGTATGCCCGTGAGCTATGCCGAGGCAGGCTGGGCGAGGGTGTTCTACAGCTTTCCCGGCAGCGTCGAACTGCGCGGTATCATCCACCGCATCGGCGCGGTGATGCTTATCACGCTGGCGATTTGGCATCCTCTATGGCTGTTAACCCCGCGCGGGCGCGAGCAGTTAAAGCACCTGCGCTGGACGCGCAAGGACTTCGCCGACATCTGGCAGATGATTCGCTGTTACCTGGGGCTATCGCAGGAGAAACCTCGTTTCGGGCGTTTCAACTGGATTGAGAAGTTCGAATATCTCGCCGTGGTATGGGGCACGGTGGTGATGATACTGACCGGGCTTATCATGTGGGGCGAGGATCTGGCTTTGCGCTACCTGCCGCTGTGGATATGGCACATCGCCCGCCTGATACACGGTTATGAGGCTCTGCTGGCATTCCTGACCATCATCATCTGGCACATGTACCACGTGCACTTCAAGCCGGGCATGTTCCCCATGAGCCGCGTGTGGCTGGACGGGCGCATCTCCCTGCGTCATCTGCAAGAGGAGCACCCGCTGGAGTATGAGCGGATGCAGCGGGGCGACGCAACCGGCGGGTAGCTCTCCATGGGGAGCGGGCGGTTGAATCTTCCCCTCTTCTGTGCTAAACTACCGTCAGCGCGTGTGTATTGACACACGGTCATGCTGGGAAGAGAAAATGGCATTCGGCGATATATTCGAACACTACCTCAGGCGGCTCACCGAAGAGGCACAACGGGGCGACGCCCGTGAGGAGAGCTTCTACCCCGCGTTGAAGGAGCTGCTGGAGCAGTTCGCGCGGACGGCAGGGTATGCGCACGTGCACGTGACCACGCAACCGCGCCCTACCGAGGCGGGCAACCCCGACTTCCGCGTGTGGGACGGCAACCAGCACATCGTGGGCTACCTCGAAGCCAAAATGCCAACCGCCGACCTGCACCGCCTGGAGCAGACGGAGCAGATTCAACGCTACCTCTCCACCTTCCCCAATCTCATCCTGACCAGCTTTCTGGAGTTCCGACTCTATCGGGATGGACAGCGCGTAGCGACCGCTCAGCTGGCGCGCCCTTTCGTGCTCACGCAGCTGCGCACTAAACCGCCTCTGGAAGACGCGCAAGGGGTAGCGAATCTGCTCGAACAGTTCTTCACCTTCTCCCTGCCCCAACCGCTTACCGCCGAGGGGCTGGCAGTGGAACTGGCAAAGCGCACCCGCTTCCTGCGCGAGATGGTACACCACCAGCTGGCTATCGAACAGGAAGGCGGCCAGGGGCATCTGCTGGGCTTCTACGAGGCGTTCCGTAAATACCTCATCGGCGGACTGTCGGCTGAGGAGTTCGCCGACCTGTATGCGCAAACCGTCACCTATGGCTTGTTCGCCGCGCGCACCCGCGCTACAGACGGCTTCACCCGACGCGCTGCCTTCGACTACATCCCGCGCACCATCGGCGTCTTGCGCGACCTGTTCCGCTTCATCTCCCTCGAAGACCTGCCCGCCGAGATGGCGTGGATTGTGGACGACATCGCCGAGGTGCTGGCGGTGGCGGATGTGAACGGAATGCTGGAACGCTACTACCGCGAGCGCAGGGGCAGTGACCCCATCGTGCATTTCTACGAGACCTTTCTCGCCCATTACGACCCCGACGAGCGCGAGCGACGCGGAGTGTACTACACGCCCGACCCGGTGGTGCAGTACATCGTGCGCTCCCTGCACGAGCTGCTGAAGGAGAAGTTCGGGCTGAGCGATGGGCTGGCGTCGCCCGAAGTAACCCTGCTCGACCCGGCGGCAGGCACGATGACCTTTGTGGTGCGCGCGGCGGAAACCGCCACCCACGAGTTTACACACAAGTACGGCGCGGGCGGACAGCGCGAGCTCATTCGCAGTCATATCCTGCGCCACTTCTTCGCCTTCGAGCTGATGATGGCGCCCTACGCGGTCGGCCACCTGAAGATGGCTTTCTTCCTTGAGGAGATGGGCTATCATCTGGAGGACGGTGAGCGCATCCCCTTCTACCTCACCAACACGCTGGACATGAGCGAGCTGGAGGCGAGCCGTTTGCCCGGACTCTCCTCGCTGGCGGAGGAGTCGCATCTGGCGGCGCGGGTGAAGCGTGAACAGCCGATTCTCGTCATCCTCGGCAACCCGCCCTACTCCGGGCACTCCGCCAACCGCGGCGAGTGGATTCTATCGCAGATCGACACCTACAAGCAGGTGGACGGCAAACCACTGGGCGAGAAAAACCCCAAATGGCTGCAGGACGACTACGTGAAGTTCCTGCGTTTCGCGCAGTGGAAGATAGAGAGCGCAGGGCGCGGCGTGGTGGGCATGATTACCAACCACTCCTATCTGGACAACCCCACCTTCCGCGGAATGCGCCGTAGTCTCATGCGCACCTTCGACGAAATCTACCTCCTCGACCTGCACGGTAACTCGCTCAAGCGCGAGACAGCCCCCAACGGTCGCCCCGATGAGAACGTGTTTGACATCAGGCAGGGTGTGGCGATTGCCTTTTTTATCAAGACGGGCAGGCAAAACGGCGAGCCTGCGGTGCGACACGCCGACCTGTGGGGCGAGCGAGAGCACAAATACCGCTGGCTGGAATCGCACAGTGTGCGCAGCACCGAATGGCGTACGGTGTACCCCAAGCCCGAGTTCTACCTGTTCGTGCCACGCGACGAGGCGGAACTGCAGCGCTATAACGCCTTCCCCAGCGTCACCGACATCTTCCCGCTCTACAGCGTGGGCATCGTCACCGCACGCGACAACCTGACCATCGGCTGGACGGCGGAGGAGGTCTGGAACAGGGTGTGCGTCTTCGCCACAATGGAGCCCGAGCTGGCACGCCAGGCGTATCGGTTAGGTGAAAAAGTTGCTGCAGAACGTATTAGGCAGGCACAACAGGATTTACAGCAGAGCGGTCTCTCGCGCGAACATATCGTGCCCGTGCTCTACCGTCCCTTCGATGTGCGCTACACCTACTACACGGGGAAAGCAAACGGCTTCCATGAACGCCCCCGTCCCGAAGTAATGCGCCACCTGCTGGCTGGAGAGAACGTGGCGCTGAGCACGCACCGAAGAGAGGAACTGGATGTCCCCTGGTCACATGCGTTAGCAACGAACCTGATAACGGAGCATGGTGTCACCTCTTCCAAAACTACCAATTACCAGTTTCCTCTCTACCTTTACCCATCCGCCGGCGGAGCGAACCTGTTCACGCACCACGAGCCTTCGGAGCGCGTGCCCAACCTGAACCCGCAGGTGCTCTCCGCGCTGGCGCAGGCGTACGGAGCGGAACCCACGCCGGAGGAAGTGTTCGGCTACATCTACGCGGTGCTGTATGCGCCCACCTACCGCAGGCGCTACGCGCCCTTCCTGCGACTGGACTTCCCGCGCGTTCCCTTCCCTGCGGATGGTGACGTCTTCCGCACGCTGGCGACGCTGGGCAACAGGCTGGTAGACCTGCACCTGCTGCGTTCGGCAGGGTTAGACCCGCCCATAGCGCGTTTTGAGGGTTCGGGCGACAACCGCGTCGCCGGCAACCCGCGCGAGGGTTTGCGCTATGAGAGCGAGACGCAGAGGATGTACATCAACCCGTCGCAGTACTTCGCGCCTGTGCCCCCGGATGTGTGGGAGTACAGGATAGGGGGCTATCAGGTATGCGCCAAGTGGCTGAAGGAGCGTGCGGGGCGGCAGCTGAGTTTGGACGAAATCCGCACCTGTTGTCGCATCGTCACCGCCCTCGCCCACACCCTCGCCCTGCAAGAGGAGATAGACACGTGGTACGGGCGGGTAGAGGAGGATATTATCCCCCTGCTTGCCGGGCACTAACCGGCTCGGCAGGAGCCTCGCGTCGAATGCCCCCTTGTATAATTGAAAGCGGGAAGGGGCACTCTGCACGCCCCCTGAGCGCAAGACGCCGGAGGGAAGATTAGAACCCCTTCCCCAGCCTGCAAAGACCGAACAGAATCGTAGGCTCCCAAGCCTGAATGAACAAGGTCGGTCCCACAGGCAAACACTCCAACATAGAAAGGAGATACTCAGATGCTTAATCTGAGCACTGCCTATTATTTAGGCATCGACCCCAGCGAAGACCTGCTGGACACCCGCTTGCTTCAAGGGGAACAGGTGGTAGACGGCATCAGCGTGCGCAACGGGCGCAAGGGATGGGAGCAGTTGGACGAGTGGTGTCGCCAGAAGGAGCAGCCCGTGCTGTGGGTGATAGAAGCCACCGGCAGTCTGTGGCAGCAGGCAGCGCTGTTTGCGGTAGAGCGTGGGTATGTGGTGTATATCGTCAACCCGAAAGGGGTTCACTATTACCGCAAGGCATTGCTCAGTCCCACCAAGACCGACCTGTTCGATGCGGCGTTGATCGCCTCGTATGGTCGGTGGAGGGTATTGCGTGGGGAGTTGCAG
>BEHS01000021.1 GCA_002898895.1 bacterium HR16
AGGGAGCGACGTACCTTCCGATGAGCCTCCTGCACCCGTTTGAGCACTATTATTACCTGCCACAAGCAGGACAAAACGCCATAGACCTTGCGCTCATGGCGTGGGGATTACAACATACACACCGGGTTCTGCATCGCGGAGATTCGCTGGAACCTTGCCGCCATGTTTGAACGTCACTAGGCGAATCTGGTATACTCGTTGCGGTAATTGTTGAGAAAGTACACGTCAGGAACGCACGGTGAGTATTGCTTTGGACGAATCGAAAATTATTGGGGAGCAGAAGCGCTCGTACGTCCGCGACATGTTTGCGCGTGTCGCGCCACGCTACGACCTTCTGAACTCCTTGCTCAGCCTGCGTATCCACCACTACTGGCGTGAGGCTGCCACCAGAGAGGCAAGGCTACGACCGGGGGATACCGCGCTGGATGTCTGCACCGGCACGGCGGACCTCGCCCTTCGCCTGGCGCGTGAAGTAGGCTCAAGCGGCATGGTCATCGGGGTGGATTTTTGCGAGCCGATGCTGCAATTGGGCTTAAAGAAGGCACGCAGGCATTCTCGTCATGGGCAGATAACGCTTGTGCTCGGCGATGCTTTGCAACTGCCCTTCGCTTCTGGTTCGTTCGAAGCGGTCACGGTGGCGTTCGGCATCCGCAACGTGGTGGATATCCGCAAAGCGTTTGCCGAGATGTGGCGCGTGCTGAAACCCGGTGGGCGGCTGGTATGTCTGGAGTTTTCCCTGCCGCGTCGCCAGCCGTTTCGTTCAATATACAGTCTCTACTTCCACCGCTTGCTTCCATACATAGGCGGCTTGCTAAGCCACCGGGACGCCTATACTTATTTGCCCACCTCGGTGCGTTACTTCCCCGAGCGGGAGAAGCTGGCGCAAATCCTGCGTGAAGCGGGCTTCGTCGAGGTGGCGTGGCGCGAATTGACTTTTGGCATCGTTTGCATCCATTCCGGGGTTAAACCATGAGCACTACGACAACGTTTGTAACGCGCTCCGCCGATCCACATATAGCGAAACTGCTGGAGGTGGTGCTGCCGGACCTGCAAGCAGTAGAGGAACGCATCCAGCAGGAGATTTCCTCTCCGGTGCGCACGATATGGTCGCTGGGCGGACATGTGCTGTCATCGGGGGGCAAGAGACTGCGCCCCGCGCTCGTTTGCCTCAGTGCGTATGCAACCGGCTTACCCGTAGATAGAAACCGCCTGATTCCTCTGGCGGCTGCCGCAGAGTTAATGCATACCGCCACCCTCATCCATGACGACGTGGTAGATAATACCACCACACGCCGCGGACGCCCTACCGCCAGCGCGCTGTTCGGCAACGGGGTCACGGTGTTAACCGGCGATTATCTGCTGGCGAAAGCGATGAACCTGCTGGCTGAGGATGGCGATATCGCTATTATTCGCACCATCTCCCAGATCGCCATCGAGATTAGCGAGGGCGAGGTACTGCAGATGATTCATACCAGCGATGCCTCCATCTCCGAGCAGACCTACTTCGACATCATCCGCAAGAAGACGGCGGTATTTATTCAGGGATGCTGTCGGGCGGGGGCACTGGTAGCGGGTGCGCCCGAACCGGTCGTGGACGCTTTATCTCGCTATGGATACCATATCGGCATGGCATTTCAGATCGCCGACGACCTGCTGGACTATATCGGCAACCCCGCTCGCATGGGTAAACCGGTAGGCAACGACCTGCGCGAGGGCAAGTTTACCCTGCCGTTGATTATCGCTCTGCGCGAATCCACCCCTACCGACCGCGAGCGACTACTGCAGATGATCGAAGCACCGGTGAAAGACGGGGAGATACAGCAGGTGGTGGAGATTATCCGTCGCTATGATGGCTTTGCCCAAACACAGGCTATTGCGGCACACCACGCCCGCCAGGCGATGGAGGCGCTCGGCTCACTTCCGCCCAGCACCATACGCGAGAGCCTAACAGCACTGTGCGATTATATCGTAGAAAGAGAGGTTTGACTGAAATGCGAGCGTGCCATTGACCTGCTCATTGACGAGAATAAGAACCTGTATCTCTGTACTCAGGTGCTGGTTGAGTTTTGGAGCGTCGCTACCCGACCGCTCGAGGCGAACGGTTTGGGAGGCAGTGTGGAACAGGCTTTTTCAGATTGCCAGCTCTTTGTAGACACCATGCTGCTTCTTGACGAACCTCCCGATATAGCCCAGCGCTGGCTGGAGCTGGTACACCGCTATGAGGTGAAGGGCAAGGAGGTACACGATGCCCGGCTGGTGGCGCTTGCCTCAGCGCATGAAATCTCTCATATCCTCACCCTCAACCCCACAGACTTTAGCCGCTATCAAGAGGTCACCGCTGTCACTCCGGCGAAGCTGATAGAACAACTGAACGCTGGAGGATAACCGATGCCCACACGTCCGCGCATTGAAGCCAGTGACGTGGTGTTCATGTATGCTCCGGAACCGAGACAGTATGACCTGTACTCCGGCACGGTAACAGGCTGGGGAGGCAGAGCGCGTTCGCGAGAGGGACGTGCTCTGGGGGAGTTCCTCGCCCGGGTGGATGAGGCGAAACGCCGCAAGATGCGCTACTGCGCCAGCGTGGACTTCCTGGTGGATTTTGGAGGCTTTATCGATTTTTGTCCTGACCGTTTCCTGGACTCTGTCTGCCGCGACCTGAACGGCAAACCCCTGATCGTGCCCTGGCTGCATGACCATTCGCACAAAGGGCATCCCGCCTACTGGTTTTGCTCGAACAGCCCGGACTATCGCAATTACCTGATAGACCAGACCGAACGCGCCAGTCTCGCCCCGATTGACGGCTTGCATATCGACGACTATCGGGGCACCTCCGCCTGCGCCGCGTGGAACGGCGGCTGTTTCTGCGAGCATTGCTTGCGGGAGTTTCGGGAATACCTGAAGCGCAACGGCAAGCTGAGCGCGAGCGAAGCGGAACACTTCAACTACCGCGACTACCTGATCGCACAGGGCATCACCGCCGAGCGATACCGCCAGAACCCCTGGACGGTTCCCTTCGGGGCGGAGTTTCAGCGTTTCCAGCGCGAAGCGATGATGAATCTGGTGAAGCAGGTATACGAACACGCGGAGCGACTTCGGCGCAAACCTCTACTACGCAGCGTCAACTCCAGTGCGTCCAGCCCTGAAGCATTACTAGTGGAGCCGCTGGTGGACTACTTCTGCGGAGAGGTAGACCATCATGCCGCATCGGGCAAAGTGTCGGCGGAGCCTCTGTTCGTGTACCGGCTGGTGGAAGCGTTCGACAAGCGACAAACCGCAACCGCCAGCGGTTGGGATTGGGCGTGGATTGCTGCCAACGAGAAGCCGGGCATGGTGCGCACGTGGATCGCACAGGCGTATGCGTTCGGTTCGGTGTTCATGGTACCGCACAATCAGTGGTGCTATACACCCGAAAAGGGCACGCACTGGTGGCGTGGCAAGCCAGAGGACTTCGCCCACCTCTATCGCTTCGTGCGCGAACACCATGACCTGTTCGACGGCTATCTACCGCTTACCAACACCCTGCTGGAGGTGGACGAGCCCCGCTTCGAGAAGGCGAAAGCTCTGGCGCTGGCGATGTTAGCGGCGAGTGTGCCCTTCGCTGTTTTGTACCGCACGCCCGACGGACGTCCTCACACCACAGGCAACTCCAGAACGGGCGGCTATTGCATCCTGTCTGTAGAGCGGACGTTCGCAAACTTGCCTGAAGAGACGCGAAACCAGCTGCGGGTGAAAAGTGCAGGCAGCTTCATCGCTTCTCTGCGTCGACGTGTGCAGAAGGGCGGTTATCCGCTGGTGATTCATCTGCTGAACCGCGATTACCGTGTGGAAGAGGATGCAGTTGCCCCTGCAGATGTGAGTGTACACATCAACAACACATTGCTTCAGCGTTTACGCCTCACACCTCGCGAGGCAGAGGTTCTCTCGCCAGAGGGCAGAACGATTGAGGTTGCCCTCCAGAAATCAAAAGAGGAGATAGCGTTAGAAATCAAAGGTGCAGGGCTGTGGACGGTGGTGGCAGTGAAATGAGCAGGCATCCGGTCGCCCTCATCACAGGTGGTACGCGCGGCATCGGACTGGGCATCGCGCGGTGTCTGGCGCAGGAGGGGTACGCGCTTGCGCTGAACGGCGTGCGCCTGCCCGAAGCGGTGGATGATGTACTGCAGGAACTGCGTGAGACGGGCGCAACTGCCGAGTATTTTCAGGCGGACATCTCTCAGCAGGATGAGCGCGCTCGGCTGGTACAGGCGGTACGCGAGCGTTTCGGACGGTTGAACGTGCTGGTGAACAACGCGGGCGTCGCGCCGCAGGTGCGGGCGGATATTTTGGAAGCAAGCGAAGAGAGTTTCGAAAGGCTGATTCGCATCAACCTGCAGGCGCCCTACTTCCTCACACAGGCGGTTGCCCGCTGGATGATAGAGCAAAAGCAAGCGGACGCCAATTTCCCCGCCTGTATCGTGTTCATCACCTCCATTTCGGCAACGGTGGCTTCGCCCAACCGCGGAGACTACTGCATCTCCAAAGCGGGGTTGTCGATGGCGGCGCAGCTGTGGGCGGTGCGGCTGGCGGAGTTCGGCATCCCCGTATACGAGGTGCGCCCCGGTATCATCCGCACCGACATGACCGCTCCCGTGCAGGAGCGTTACGACCGCCTGATCGCCGAAGGTTTAACCCTGCAACCGCGCTGGGGCACGCCGGAGGATGTGGGCAAGGCAGTGGCGATGCTGGTACGCGGCGACTTGCCCTACTCCACCGGCGCGGTGATTCTGGTGGACGGCGGCTTAACGGTGGCGAGGCTGTAAGCATCGGCTACGGTATCTCACCACGGTCCAGCGGACGCGCCGACGGTATCACCTCCGCAAACGCAAAGGAGCGTCGCACATCCAGCAGTCTTGCCTTGACCCGCTGACCGGCAACTTCCGCGCCGTCGGTAAGGTCAAGCAAGAACCCGTCCGTCCAGCCGATGAACTTCGGGCTGCCGTTTGCGCTCAGTGAGGACGGCTCTACCAGGCACTCCACCACCTGCGCACGGCGATAGCCCAGCCAGGAACGGTCGAAATCTGCCATTGTGCCCGGGCGAATCTCGTAGCTTTCCAGATGTCTGTCGGGGTCGCTGCGCACGTAAATGGCGCAGTGCAGAGCGTGCTCCAGCTCGTCCACGTTCTCACCTTCGGGACCGATAACCAGTTCCGCTACCTTGGGATGGGCGATGACCAGATACGCTTCGGCGTGCTCGGCGGTGGCGCGGCGGGTTAGCTCTCGCTCGATATCCATGCTCACCGACTCAGGAGCGACGATGCGCCCGCGCCCTCCGCAGTAGGGACAGGGTTCCATCAACAGCTCCACCACCGACTCGCCCGTGCGCTTGCGTGTCATCTGCACCAGCCCCAGCGGGCTGATGTGGCTGATTTTGGTGCGAGCACGGTCGCGCTTGAGGGCGCGCTCCAGAGTACGCATCACCTGCTGACGGTCGTGCGAACTGCTCATGTCGATGAAGTCGATCACGATAATCCCGCCCAGGTCGCGCAGGCGCAGTTGCCGTGCCACCTCCTCGGCGGCTTCGATGTTCGTGCGCAGGATGGTATCCGCCAGGCTGGTGCTGCCGGTGAATTTGCCGGTGTTTACGTCGATGGTGGTCAGCGCCTCGGTCTCATCTATCGTCAGGTAACCGCCCGACTTCAGGTATACCTGCCGCTTCATCAAGCGGTCAATCTCCTGCTCAATGCGGAAGTGGTCAAAAATCGGTTCGTCCTTGTCGTACAGCTCGATACGCGACTTCAGTTTAGGCGCGAATCGGCTGGCAAGCTCCACCGCTTTCTGGTACTCCTCAGGGTCGTCAATGACCATGCGTGTGGTGTCGGAGCTGAAAATGTCGCGCACCGTCTTGTACAGCAGTGAATAGTCTTTGTGAATCAGCGCAGGCGCTTTTGCCTTGCGAGCGGTCTCCTGAATCGTGCGCCACTGCTCCTGCAGCCATTCGATGTCCTGCAGCAGCTGCTCCTCGTTCTTGTCCTCCGCCTCGGTGCGAATAATCAGCCCGAAGCCCTCCGGACGCAGTTCACGCCCCAGCCGTTTGAGACGCTCTCGCTCCTTGGGGTCGGTGATTTTGCGCGAGACGCCCAGATGCTCACCCTCCGGTGTCAACACCACGTATCTGCCGGGCAGGGTGATGCGCGTGGAAACGCGACAGCCTTTGGTTCCGCGCGGTCCTTTGGTAACCTGCACCAGAATCTCCTGACCGACGCGCAGTATCTCTTTGATGTTGCGGTTACGCAAAGCGGAACGACGCATCGAAGCGGGCGCAGGGGTATCATCACCGCTATCGGGCAGGATGTCGCCCACATACAGAAACGCGTTGCGCTCCAGACCGATATCCACAAACGCCGCGTCCATACCGGGCAGCACGTTCGCCACACGCGCCTTGTAGATACTGCCCACAATGCGCTCCTCGCGCTCCACATGCAGCTCCATGAGCCGGTCGTCTTCCAGCACGGCGATGCGCGTCTCGCGGCTGCCCACGTTCACGATGATTTCCTTCTTCACGGGTGGTTCTCACCTCCTTCCCGTCGGTACACGCCCGACTTCCCTCCCGTCTTCTCCAGCAAGCAGATATCGGTGATAGTGATTCCCTTATCCACCGCCTTGCACATATCGTACACGGTGAGCGCAGCTACCGAGGCGGCAGTCAACGCCTCCATCTCTACGCCGGTACGTCCCACCACCGACGCGCTCGCCACGATACGCAAACCGTCGGGCAGAAATTCGAACCGCACGTCGGTGTGGGTGAGGGGCAAAGGGTGGCACAGCGGGATAATCTCCCCAACACGCTTTGCCGCCACGATACCCGCCACACGCGCCACCGCCAACACGTCGCCTTTCTCCAGCGCATTGTTGCGTACCATCTCCAGCAACTGCGGTGAAAGATGCACCACCGCTTGCGCGGTAGCGGTGCGGACGGTCTCGGGTTTTGCGCTCACGTCCACCATACGTGCTTTGCCGTGTTCATCTATATGGCTGAGTTCTGCCACGCTTGCCACTCCTGCGGCGTATTCAGGTTCACGAAGCATTTACCTTCGGGGTCGAATCGGCGTACAATCTCTTCGTCCACCCACTGTAGTGTACCCGCTTCCTCCATGCGCTGTAGAATACGCCACACGGTGCGCTCGCCTGTTTGCAGGCTTGCTTCCAGAGCGGGTATCGCCTCGGGGAACCAGGCGGCGTGCAGAGGTTGCGCCCGATCCTGCCAGCGCGGCACATGCACCGCCACGCCTGAAGCGTTCTCTATCAGCCACCTGCCGAACTCCGCATGGACGAAGGGCACGTCGCAGGCACAGACGAAGCAAGGCTGTTGCAGGCGATGCAGAGCGGTCAGTATGGCTGCTGCTACACCCACCCCCGGCTTTTCGTCCGGTATCCAGAGGACATCCTGTAACGTGACCCATTCCGGGCGACCGCCTACCACTACCAGCTGCTCAAAGCTGGCGCGCAGGCGGTTGAGGATATGCTCCAGCAGAGGACGGCCTTGCCAGTCCAGCAGCGCTTTATCCCTGCCCATGCGCCGGCTGCCGCCCCCCGCGAGCACCACTGCGTAATCAGGCACTCTGAATCACCAGCCAATAATGCAAGTCAGAATCTTCCGGAGGGTCACGCTCTGTCGTGACCGCGACGTTCTGGACACGACGGAGCGCGTTCCTCCAGTAGCCGCAGGCTGAAGCCTGCGGCTACACTACACCTAACGCACCTTGCTTCCAACCGGCACGGGCTTCTCGGGAGTGAGCAGGATGGCTTTGCCGTCCACTTCTGCCGCCAGCAACATACCCTGCGATTGCACCCCACGAATGGTGGCAGGTTGCAGGTTGGTCAACACCACAATCTGTTTGCCGATAACGTCCTGCGGGCTGTAGGTCTCAGCGATGCCGGCCACCAGCGTGCGCTCCTCGCCGCCGATGTCCACCGTGAGCTTCAACAATTTGGAGGTATTCGGCACGGGTTCTGCCGACTTCACCTCGGCGATTTTGATTTCCAGCTTCTGAAAATCCTGAATGGTTATCAAGTTGCTCTGTTCCATCTCGGTCTCCTTTTCTGTTGTTACCGACAATGCTTCTTCGGTAATACGCGGGAAGAGGGGTTGGGGCTGTTGCACGCTTGTGCCCGGCTGAAGTCGTCCCCACGCGCTCTCCGCTTGCCAGTTCGCCTGCACAGGCTGGGTACCGATGCCCAGCTGCTCCCAGATGCGGGCGGTTGCAACAGGCATCGTGGGCGCCAGCCACAGTGCGCACAGCCGGATGCCTTCCAGCACATCGTACAGCACGCCCTGTGCGCGTTCCACTTCGCCGTTACGGTAAAGGCTCCAGGGCGCCTGCTCGTCCAGATACTTGTTCAGGCGCGACACCATCCGCCATATCTGTTCCAGCACCCCGTTGAGGCGAAAGCGGTATACCTCCTCGGCGATGCCTTTGTCGATGTCCTCTGCCAGTTGCGCCAGCTCCGCGTTATGCTCCAGCGGTTGGGGAACACGTCCCTCCGCGTAGCGCCATACCATGTTCAGCGTGCGGTTCAGCAGATTGCCCAGGTCGTTGGCAAGGTCGCTGTTGTAGCGTTTGCGGAAGGACTCTTCCGAGAACTCGCTGTCCAGTCCGAACTGCATCTCGCGAATCAGCAGGTAGCGTTCAGCATCCACTGCAATATCGAACTCCGCGCCGGACCACGCAGCGATGTCCTTCGCCAGCTGTACCGGGTGGGGCAGGTTGCCCTTGGATTTACTGCCTTTCTCGCCTCCGATAGTCCACCAGCCATGCCCGAAGATGCGCTCCGGTACAGGCAAACCGACGGACATCAGCATGGCGGGCCAGAGGGTAGCGTGGAAGCGCACGAAAATCTCCTTGCCCATCAGGTGCACGGCGGGCCAGAGCTGCTGGTAGCGTTCCATGTCGTCGGGCCAGCCGGTGGCGGAGACGTAGTTAATCAGCGCGTCGAACCACACGTAGATGACCTTATCCGGCTCGCCGGGCACGGGAATACCCCAGCCCGGGTTGGCGCGGGTCACGCTCTGGTCGCGCAGACCTTGCTTGATGAAGGCGATGACCTCGTTTTTACGAAACTCCGGCTCCAGCCAGTCGGGATGTTCGTCGATGTAACGCAGCAAACGGTCTCCATACGCCGAGAGGCGGAAGAAGTAATCCTCTTCCTGCACCCATTGCAGGGGACGTCGGCATTCAGCGTTAGGGCAGAGGCGGTCTTCACCCACGTCGGAGGGCGCGAAGAAGGTCTCATCCGACACGCAGTACCAGCCTTCGTAGATGCCCTTGTAGATATCGCCGTTCTCCTGCATCCGGCGGAAGAACTCCTGCACAACGCGCACATGGCGAGGCTCGGTGGTGCGGATGAAATCGTCGTATTCGATATGCATGGTCTTCCACGCCTGCTGGAACTCGGTGGCGAGCTCGTCCACGAACTGTTGTGTGGGCACGCCTCGTTCCTGCGCGGCGCGGTGTACCTTGATGGCGTTCTCATCGGTTCCGGTAAGGAACCACACCTTGCGTCCCTGCATCCTCTGGTAACGCGCCAGCATGTCCGCCGCCAGCGTGGTTAACGTGCTGCCAATGTGCGGCGAGCTGTTCACATAGTAAATCGGCGTGGTGATGTAATATGCCTTCTCACTCCCCATAATGTCCGTTATCTCCTTCTTTCGGTTCGGCAGCCTCCTTTGCTTCGTTCAACACCTGTTGTGCGCGCTCCATCTCCTCCTGCGGCACGAGAATATCCACCGGGCTCGTCCACTGCACGTAGATATGCCCCTGCGGGCGAGGCATTGCGTGAACGCCCGCCTCCCGCAGCAGGTTCAACACGATGTTGCCTTCCATCGCATCGGCTGCGGAGTACAGAAGCACCCACCGTTCGCGAGAGCCTTTGCGCATTGCAATCACTCACTCAGCGAGCATCCCCCCGGCTCGCAGAACGGCGGCGGGTTGCCCGCACACCGGTCACAGCCGACGACGCCCATGTCCTTGCTTACCTTTGGCGAAAAGAACAACGAGATGAGGCGCGATACCTCCGGTGAACCGCACTCTGGACAGGTTACCCCGGACACATCGGTATTGGGCAACCTCTGTTCAAACTTCTGACCGCAGCCCTTACAGCGAAACTCATAGATAGGCATCGGTGTCCGGCACCTCCTCGTCTACAACTACTTCTTCCTCGACCGCTTCAGATGCCGCGCCGGCAGCACAAGCGCAACCGGTCGCCTGCTGTTCCCACTGTAGCTGCGAGGCAGGATAGGCAGTCAACGCACCATCCGAAAACTCCACGATCACCTCTTCCTTCAAGATGTTCAGGTCGTTGACTCGCCCTTCGCCGCGTGGGGTGGTTACCATCTGACCAATGCGCGGCAGGCGCGTGCGAGCCTCTTTATACATGTCATGCTCATACTGCAGACAGCACATCAGCTTACCGCATACGCCCGAGAACTTGACGGGATTCAGGAACAGGCTCTGGTCTTTTGCCATCTTCATGGAGATGGGAGTGAACTCTTTCAGAAAAGTGCTACAGCATAGAGTCAGCCCGCAGGGACCGATACCGCCCATCGCCTTCGCCTGGTCGCGTGGACCGATTTGCATCAGCAGGATGCGCGTGCGGAAGGTCGCTGCCAGGTCGCGCACCAGCTCGCGGAAGTCCACGCGGTTCTCCGCCACGAAGTAGAAGGTGAGTTGCGAGCGGTCAAAGGCATACTCGGAGTGCACCAGTTTCATCGGCAAGCCGTGTTTGGCAATCTTCTCCTTGCAGATGCCTATCGCCTCTTTCGCCATGTAGAGGTTCTCTTTATACTGCTGCAGGTCTTCGGGGGTGGCGGGGCGCAGTATCGGCTTCAGAGGTGCTTGTAAATCCTCTTCGCCCACCTCGCGCGGCGGGATACGCACTGTGCCCAGCTCCTGACCGCGCGTGGTTTCCACAATAACCTTGTCCCACTCTCTTAATTCATAGCCAGCGGGGTCGAACCAGTAGGAACGCGCCACCCGCTTGAACGCTACACCAACTGCAATGGGCATACTTCTCTCCGCCTTTTCTATCACGCCGCTTGTCGACGAAGCACCGACGTGACTGTGCCTGTCTTCAAAACCTTCCTGCTTTTCATTTTAACATAATTAACGAAGGCGGGCAAACGCACGAAACCACAGGGGCTTGACAACGGTGTTGTATAGATGGTATATTACGAATAAAGATACTTAGTTGATTCATTTAGTCAATAATGGTGGAGCCATGAAACTACAACCCTTACTGTGCACAGAGGCGCAACGGCAGCACTGGCTGCAACGATTCGCGTCGTTGCCCATTATTCGGCTGACGCGGCGTCAGGTATCGGACGTGGAGCTGCTGGGCAACGGCGGGTATACGCCGCTCAGAGGTTTCCTGGGCAGGCGTGACTACCAGAGCGTGCTCACCGATATGCGTTTGTCGGACGGCACGCCGTGGAGTATCCCCATCACCCTGGCGGTGCCGCAGGATGTGGCGAAGTTTGTCAAGGAAGACACAACGGTGGGGCTGGTAGACCCCGAGGGCAAGCCTCTTGCGGTGCTGCACGTGCGCGAGCGTTTCCATTACGACAAACAGACCGAGGCGCGGTTGGTGTATGGAACCGACGATGAGGCGCACCCCGGCGTCGCTGCGCTTTACGCGCAAGGCGAAGTGTATCTGGCTGGTGACGTAGAGGTATTGCAGCTACCCGAACACGAGGACTTTCTTGCCTACCGCCTCACGCCCGAACAGACACGCGAGCTCTTCGTCCGGCGCGGATGGCGTACCGTGGTGGCGTTTCAGACGCGCAATCCCGTCCATCGAGCGCATGAGTACATCATCAAGTGCGCGCTGGAGATAGTGGACGGGTTGTTGCTGCATCCCATCGTGGGCGAAACGAAGTCGGACGACATCCCCGCCGATGTGCGCATTGCGTGCTACGAGGTTCTGCTGTCGCACTATTTTCCCGCCGACCGCGTGCTGCTGGCGTTAAACCCGGCGGCAATGCGCTATGCCGGGCCGCGCGAGGCTATCTTTCATGCCATCGTGCGACGCAACTACGGCTGCACACATTTCATCGTGGGCAGGGACCATGCAGGCGTGGGGAATTACTACGGCACATACGACGCACACCACATCTTCCAGCACTTCGCGCCCGGCGAGCTGGGCATCACACCGCTCTTTTTCGACCACACCTTCTACTGCCGGCGATGCGAGGGAATGGCGTCCATCAAGACCTGTCCCCATGAAGCCGGCGAGCGAGTAAACCTCAGCGGCACGCAGGTGCGCAGGATGCTTGCAGAAGGGAAGCCTTTGCCTCCCGAGTTCACCCGCCCTGAGGTTGCCCAGATACTGATGCGTGCGATGACGGCGAGCGGCGGAGGAATCTAACGTGTGGCAGTGGGTGGCGACAATCGCAATGTGGTTGATGGAAACTTCTTATCTGCCTCAGGTCGTTCGGCTCTACCGTCTGAAGGAGGCGGAGGAGTTCAGCCTGCTGTTTCCTCTTATGAACTTGAGCGGGAGGTTACTGCTGATGTTTTACACATACTCCCGTGGCGAGTATGTGCTCGCATGGGGGTTTCTGGGCGGGTTGACTCTGCGCGGTACGTTGTTGTTGCAAGTGCTGTATTACCGATGGCGGCGCAGGTATTACGACCGCCTGCGCAACACCACTTTGGGACTTTAATCAGGAGGGAGAACAGATGGTCTCTGCACAGACGCTGGATATTCAGCAACTGAACGCTCAGTATGAGACTTTGCCGCCGCAAGCACTGCTGCAGTGGGCGGTGGAACAGTTCGGCAACCGCGTGGCTCTGGCGTGCAGCTTCGGCGCAGAGGACGTGGTGCTGGTGGACATGCTGGTAAAAATCACTCCCCAGCCGCGCATCTTTGTGCTGGATACCGGCAGGCTCCATCAGGAGACCTACGATGTGATGGAGCGATGCCGACAGCGCTATCACATCGAGTTCGAGGTGTACTTCCCACAAACCGCGCTGGTGGAGCAGCTCCTTCGCACCAAAGGAGCGAATTCGTTCTACCTGTCGGTGGAGAACCGCAAGGAGTGCTGCCACATCCGTAAGGTGGAGCCTCTTGGGCGTGCGCTACAGGGGTTGCAAGCCTGGATTACCGGCTTGCGCCGGCAGCAGGCGGTCACGCGGGCGAATGTGCCCAAGATAGAGGTGGACGATGCACACGGGGCAATACTGAAGCTCAATCCGCTGGCGGACTGGAGCGAACAACAGGTGTGGGACTACATCCGCGCCCACAACGTGCCCTACAACGTTCTGCACGACAGAGGGTTCCCCAGCATCGGCTGTGCACCCTGCACACGCGCTGTCCAGCCGGGTGAGGACATTCGTGCCGGTCGCTGGTGGTGGGAGACACCGGAACAGAAGGAGTGCGGCTTGCACGTGAAGCCCAAATAGGAGGGCAAAACCATGAACGAACCTGAACGCATCAAGAAAGAGAAGGACGGGCTGGATGTTTATGAAGACATTCTGCGCTACGCGCGCACTGGCTACCATTCCATCCATCCCGACGATATGTACCGGTTCCGCTGGTACGGTCTGTACGAGCAAAAGCCGAAGAACGGGCACTTCATGCTGCGGGTGAAGATACCGGGCGGAGAGCTTACCTCCGCGCAGATGCGCACGCTGGGCGAAATCGCCGATCGCTATGCGCGAGGCTTCGCCGACATCACCACCCGACAGAACTTCCAGTTCCACTGGATTACCATCGAGGACGTGCCCGACATCTTTGACAGGCTACACCGGGCAGGATTAACCACCTCCGGCGCCTGTGGGGACATCACGCGCAATGTGGTCGGCTGTCCCGTAGCGGGCATCGACCCCGCCGAGATTCTGGACGGGCGCCCCTACGTGCTGGCGGTCACCCGCTACTTCCTCAACAACCGCGAGTTTTCCGACCTGCCGCGCAAGTACAAGATGTCGGTGGCAGGATGTGCAGTGCATTGCGCTCAGCCTGAAATCAACGATGTGGGCGCAACCGCGGTGCGTCGCAAGCGGCTGAACGGAGAGTGGGAGTACGGCTTCCACGTGCGCGTCGGGGGAGGTCTGAGCAGTCGTCCTCACTTCGCGCAGAAGCTGAACATGTTCGTGCCGCCGGAGAAGCTGGTAGACGTTATCCGCGCCATCACCGAAATCTTCCGCGACTTCGGCTATCGCGAGAACCGCAAACGTGCCCGCCTGAAGTTCCTCGTGGCGGACTGGGGTATCGAGCGGTTCGAACAGGAGGTGCGTGCCCGACTGGACTGGACGCCGGAGCCGGCAATCGAGTGGGAAGAGCCTTTCCGCGCCTATCGCGACCATGTAGGGGTGCATCCGCAAAAACAGGAGGGCATGTACTGGGTAGGCGTAGCGGTGTTGAGCGGGCGCATCCGTGCCGAGCAGATGCTGGCGTCCGCTGCGCTGGCAGAGGAGTTCGGGCAGGGCATCCTGCGCACCACCAACCAGCAGAACCTGCTGATACCGTACGTGTCCGCCGGAAATGTGGACACCCTCGTACGCGAGCTGGAGAGGGTCAACCTGCCGCATATAGCCTCGCCCTTCCGTCGTGCCGCGGTGGCGTGCACCGGCAACGAGTTCTGCAACCTCGCCATCACCGAAACCAAACGGCTCATTGTGGAGATTGTAGAACATCTGGAGCGCACCGTGCCGCTCGACGAACCCATCCGCATCAACCTCAACGGCTGTCCCAACGACTGCGGTCAGCACCATATCGGCGACATCGGTTTGCAGGGGTGCCTGGTCAACGTGGGCGGCGAGAAGGTAGAAGGATACGACATCGCGCTGGGAGGACGTTTAGGACGCGACGCTCGCTTCGTCCGCCCGATATGGCGCAAAGTGCCTGCCTCCCAGGTGAAGTTCGCGCTGGAACGCCTGTTGAACAACTACCTCGCCTTGCGCGACCCGGAGGAGGATTTCAGCGACTTTGTAGACCGCCACACCGACGAGGAGCTGGCGTCCATGATGCGGGTGGAGTTTGCGGAGGGTGTGGACGACCCTCCTCCGCTGGCACCACCCCCCGCCGAGCTGGTGGAGGGATAGCAATGGGCTACTACCCTGTGTTTGTGGACCTGCGGGGACGCGATTGTCTGGTGGTGGGCGGTGGCACAGTGGCGTGTGAAAAGATAGCCGCACTGCTGGACGCAGAGGCGAACGTAACGGTTGTCGCTCCTGAGACGGTAGAGCAGATAGCGGAATGGAGCGAGCAGGGCAGGGTTCGCTGGATTCGCCGCGAGTGGAAACCTGAAGATGTTCAGGGGCAGTTCCTCGTTATCGCTGCTACGGACGACCCCGCACTGCACCGCGAGATATACCGGCTCGTCAACGCCCAGAGCCGTCTGGTTAACGCCGTAGATGACCCCGCCTCCTGCAACTTTATCTGCCCGGCGGTAGCGCAGGTGGGAACGGTAAAGGTGGCGGTGTCCACAGCAGGTTGCAGTCCCGCACTGGCGCAACGCTTGCGTGACCGGATTCAGGAAGAGATTCTTGACGAAGACACAGGCAAGCTGGCGCAATACCTGGGGGAGAAGCGCTCCCTGGTTAAGGCGCGGCTTGCTGGCTATGAGCGCAGACAGGCGTTCTGGCAGCGCGTGCTGGATTCGCCGATCCCTGCATTACTGTCGCTGGGGCTTATCGGGGAGGCTGATGCCCTGTTCGAGGAGATGCTGACGGAGGCGGCGGAGGCTCTTGCGCTGGCAAGCGGTGTAACAACATGAGGGGGAAAGGCGAATGGAACGCGGCAAAGTGTATCTGGTAGGCGCAGGACCCGGTGACCCCGAGCTGGTCACGCTCAAGGCGATACGCTGCCTGCAACGGGCGGACGTTGTGCTGTACGACCGTCTGGTATCCCCCTTGCTGCTGACATACGCGCCACCTGAGGCGGTGTGCGAATATGTCGGCAAGGAGCACGGCGAAGACAGCTGCGCCCGCCAGAGTGCGATTATCGACCGCATGATTGCCGAGGCGCGACTGGGCAAAACGGTGGTTCGGCTAAAAGGCGGCGACCCCTTCGTGTTCGGTAGAGGCGGAGAGGAACTGCTCGCACTGGCACAAGCCGGAATAAGCGTGGAGGTCGTGCCGGGGGTGAGTGCGGCTATCGCTGCACCTGCCAGTGCGGGGATACCGGTCACCTTCCGGGGCGTAGCGCGAGCGTTCGGCGTTTTCACCGGGCACACGGAAGCTGACGAGGAGGTAACCGACTGGCAGCTCGCCGCGAGGGTGCCTACCGTGGTGTTCCTGATGCCTGTACAGAGGTTACGCTGTATCGCGCAGTCGCTGGTGGAGAGCGGTCGTCACCCCGAGACACCGGTCGCAGTGGTACAGAACGGCACACTGCCGGAGCAGCGGGTATACTGGGGCACCCTCCGCGATCTGATAGAAGGCGGACACTGCTTTGAACCGCCTGCTACGCTGGTGGTAGGCGAGGTAGTTCGTATCGGACAATATGTCGCATCTCTGCCTCGCCTGGCGACTGCTACTTCGGAAACGCTCACAGCGGAGGTATCAGTGCCTGCGCGTGGTGGTTCAGGTTAATCAGCTGCGTGAGCAAGAACGCCCCAACCGCCCATATTATCAGGCGGATCAGGTACACTCGCCGTTGCGCATCGGCGTTTGTCCAGCGCATCCTGCCCAACAGGATAGACCCCATTCAAAGGGGAATATTAACCCGCGAACAACCATCATGTTCAGACGGGGGAGAAATGATCTATGCCTGACCAACTGATAGCCGGTAACTGGAAGATGCACGGTACGGTGGCGTGGTCGCTCGCGCTGGTGGAGGAGCTCAAGCACCGCAACCTCGACGCGCTGAACGCGGAGGTGTGCATCTGTCCTCCCTTCACTGCACTGTACGCTGTGCACCAGGCACTGCGCGGCACCGACATCAAACTGGGTGCGCAGGATGTATTCTGGAAGGACCAGGGCGCCTACACCAGCCAGATTTCGCCGCCGATGCTGACCGAGCTGGGGGTGAGCTACGTCATCATCGGTCACTCGGAGACACGTGGACGCTTCGGGGTACCCGAGCCTGATTTCACGGAGGAAATCCTGCGCCACTTCGGCGAGAACGACGCCACAGTGAATCTGAAAGTAAAGGCGGCGCTGTTGCATGGTTTAACACCGATTGTCTGCGTTGGCGAAACGCTCGCCGAGCGTCAGGCGGGGCAGACCGACGCGGTGATCACTGCGCAGGTGAGGCGCGACATCGACGGTCTGGACCCGGCAGAGGTCGGTTGTCTGGTCTTCGCCTACGAACCCGTGTGGGCAATTGGCACAGGCGAGGTGTGCGACGCGCCCGAAGCGAACCGCGTCTGTGCGTTGATTCGGCGTATTGTCACAGACATCTGCGGGAAAGAGGCAGCACAGAGTTTGCGCGTGCTGTACGGTGGCTCGGTGAAGCCCGACAATGCGCACGATTTGCTGGAACAGCCTCATATCGACGGCGCGCTGGTAGGTGGAGCCAGCCTGAACGCCAACTCCTTTGCGGAGATCGTATCGCACGCGCACAAGATTGCGGAGCGTCGCAACAACGGCGGTTAGATCTTGCGCACAGGAGCAATTTGCGGTATAATGGCTCTGCAGGAAGAGCCTACCCTGCCCCCGTAGCTCAGGTGGACAGAGCAACTGCCTTCTAATCACTCCAAAGTGACAGTAAAGGCGTGTCTGCACCAGATATGGTATGGACACGCCCTTTTGTCCTCCGTCTGCACCAGATATTGTGTTTGACAGGAGGATGGCTTACCATGAACAGCAACTGCGCACAGGAATTGCAACGCCTCAAGGACATCTGGCTCGACTACAAACGCAGCCAGAACCTCTCGCCCCGCTCCATTGAAGCCTACGACAAACGGGTGTCCTGGTTCATAAAGTACATGGACGGGTTCAACCTGCAAAGCGCAGAGGACATCAAACCAGCCCATATCGTGGTATACATGCAATACCTGCGTGAGCTGGGATGGTCATCGGAATCGGTCTTTGATTACTGCAAAGACGTGCGCATCTGGTGGAGATGGTTGCATAAGATGGAACTGGTCAACCACGACATCATGCGCAAAGTGGAGTTGCCCAAACGTGTGGAGGTGGCTAAAACGGCACTCAACGATGAGCAACTGCACAAACTGCTGGATGCATGTGACGGTAAAGACTGGTTGTCCAGACGAGACCGCGCAATCATCGCTACCCTCGTAGACACAGGACTGCGCGCCTCGGAGTTCCTGACCATGACGGTAGCGGACGGTAAGAACGGCAGATTCATTGTGACCGGTAAAGGCGCACGACAGAGAATGGTGGTGCTATCCCGTGATGCACAACTGGAGATCATCAGATACCTCAAAAGCCTGCCGTTCCCACTGGACGACGGGGATAAACTGTGGCAGGGCACAAAGGGACCTCTCACACTGTACGGACTGTATCAGGTGGTACGTGCAGTAGGGGAACGCGCAGGCGTGGAAGTGACACCCCATGCATTGAGACGTACCTGCGCTACCTCTATGCTGCGGGCAGGAGCATCTCTGGAAGTGGTGCGCGTGACACTCGGACACAGCGGATACAGTATCCTGCAGAAGTATATCCGACTCTCCGAGGAGGATATCGCCGAACAACACGAACGATATTCACCACTGCAACGCCTCAGAAGGAAACGCAGGAGATAAACAGAAGGGGCTGGTTTGCACCAGCCCCGATACTTACTCCACACTCCCTTCACCGGACATCGCATACAACCATCCGGCAACGAAGCCGAGTAACCAGCCGCCGATGAAGGATAACACCATCTTGATGGTAATGGCTAACTGTAGGTCCAACCTGCACCACCTGCCTCTGCGGTATTGAGAGACACCGGTACCGCGAGGCGGTCTACTCTCAGGAGGAGAGGTCAACGCCTCATATACCTCGCTGCTGGATAACCCTACCGGACTGCAGCAGAGGAGAGCGTTGTTACTGCGCCAGTAGTGATAGGTGACCCCAACACTTCCAGCTTTTTTATGATATTTTAATAGCGTTCCCCATAAAATCTCTTGACACGTTACGATTCCTGCATTATAATAATAGTACAGGCTTTTATCTGGAGGGATGGCGATGAGAGCCTTACTGGTCAGCACAGTGCTCCTGATGTGCGTGGGCAATGCGCCCGTCACGGGGGGGGGGTACAGCGCCTCCTCTGCTGGTTCATGTAGTCCTTCAGCAAGATACCTCTCTTGACGCAGACAGCCTGCTCAAACAGGCATACGACCTCAAGGGGCAAGGCAAGCGCGACGAAGCCCGTACCCTCTTTGAGAAACTGATGCGAGATTACCCCAATACCTCCGCCGGAGTGGAAGCCCGCTGGATGGTCGCCTATTACCTGCTCAATGAGAAGCAGTTCGACGAGGCACAGCGGCTGTTTCAGCAGGTGGCAGACGATGCCCGTGCCAAGCCCGACATCGCAGCGGAGGCGTTGCTGCAGACGGGGTTCGTGTATCTCTCCCGCTACTGGGCGGAGGGAGATGCGCCGGGCGAGCAGAGATACAAACTACTGGAGCAGGCAAAGACGCGCCTGTCACAGATAGCCAGAAGCCTCTCCAATCGCAGTGACGACATTGGTCGCACCGCTGCGGCTTATGCGTTGTTAGGCGTGGGTGAGGCATGGCTGTATCAGGGCATGGCTGAGCAGGCGGAACCGCACTATCGGGCGATACTGGCGATGAAGGGAGGAGTGTCTGAGATAGTTCTGGCTCAGGCATGGTATTGTCTTGGGGTGAGCCTGTATCGGCAGCGCAGGTATGCGGAGGCGCTGGAGGCATTCGATGCGGTGAAGCAGATAGGCGAAGCGGGCGAAGGCATCGTATTGCGTTCGCTGGCGTTAGGCAACGCCCTGCCGGAGCGGGCGTGGTTGTGGCAGGCAGCCATCTGGGCGCAGTTGGGGTATGCAGAGCGTTCGGTGGCTGCGCTGGAGGAAGGGCTGCGCCGTCCTGAGCGTTTGGCAGGGGCAAAAAACGCCGCCCTTCTGGCACAAGCTCAGAAGTCTCTGGAAGGGATGCGCCGGGTGGTAGAGAGGCAGCAAGAGCGTGAGAAGCGTCTGGCAGAAGTGAAACGATTGGCACAGCAGTTAGAGCAGAATACATCGTCCACCATGCTACCGGTCTCTCAGACAGGTCATTAAAGGAGGGTGTAGAGGGATGCGCCGTTTCACATCGGTACTCTTTGTCACAGCACTGGTGTTACTGGCAGCCTCTGTGGGCTGGAGCCAGTCTAATAAGGCAGGCGACCCGCCTCCCAGCACGGATCCTCCGCCTCCTCCGTGGTCAGGTACTTGTCCCTTCGACCCGTCGGGTTGTCCGGTTCCTGATCCTGGTGATGGTGGCGAGCCACCGGGCGGAGGTGGTTCGTGCGGACCGGTGGGAGCGTATCCGCTGTATGCCGCGAGTGCAGGCGATCCGGTGAACCTTGCTGCGGGCGTGGAGGCGTATCGCCCTGCAGACGACCTGGTGGTATATAACCCGTATGGTCCGCGCGTGGTGTGGCGACGGCATTACTACGGGGGGTTGGCTATCAGTAACTTATACTCTCCCGGCTTGCCCGTCGGATGGATACACTCATACGACGTTACTCTGCACCGTGTTGCCAACACATGGAATGTAACGCTGATATACCCCTACGGCGCGTCAGAGGTGCTCACTGCGCAACTGAATGCTCAGGGTCAACCTACCGGGGTATTGCTTCCTCCCAGTGGCACTCCCTATTTGGTGCGCGGTGTTCCCTCCGGCACACCATACGTGTGGCAATCGGTAACTGTGACCTGGCGTGACCAGACACAGTGGACTTTTGTGCCATTCAATAGCAGCGTATATGTGCTCAGTCTCATCACCAACCGGGTGGGTCGTTCCCTCAGCTTCTCCTGGGATGCTCAGAGGCGTTTGACCAGCGTGACCGAGACGGGCACCGGTCTGGTGTTGCTGAGTCTGGCGTATGGTGCCAACGGTTTGCTCTCCTCGGTGACCGATGCGTATGGGCGTCAGGTGTCCTACGGCTACTCGCAACCTGCCAACCTGTCGGTGCTGTGTTTAACGTGGGTATCGCAGATAGTGCCAGCGGGCACGCCCAACCCGCCGATGCGCTACGCTTATAACTACATCTCGTTCGGCTCAACCACGCCTCTGCTCTCCAGCATCAGCGTGCCCAGTCCCACCGGTTCAGGGGTCGCCACCTCTACCCTGCAATACAGCAACGGACGGGTGGTAGCGCGGATAGACGCCAACGGCAACCGCACCGAATACAGTTACGACGTGGCAAATCACCTGACCACGGTGACGGTGAAGAACCCGCAAGGCAATGTGGTATACACATGGACGCAAAAGTATAACGATTCCCGCGCCAACACGGGCACGATTGACGCGCAGGGCAACCAGGTGACGATAGAGTATAACGACCCGGCGAACCCGTACCGTCCCACGCGCATCGTGGACAGGGACGGCAAGGCAACCACCTACACTTACGATGAGTTTGGTAACGTGTTGACGGTGACCAATCCAAGAGGTGTCACCACCACCTACACCTACGATAAATCTATCTTCCCGCTGGGCAGGCTGGTGAGCGTGCAGGAGGGAACCAAGCCGCCCACCACGTATACCTACTATGAGCCTTCCGGGCTGGTGCAGAGCGTCACCTCCCCCAAGCCGGGCTCCTTAAGCGGGGAGACGGTGACCACCACCTACACGTATGACAGTCTGGGCAACGTGCTGACAGTCACCTCGCCGGGCAACAACGCCACGCAGCAGATGGTGACAGTGTATAACTACACTCAGGATGGCAGTTATACACAGCCGGCGAAGGTAGGTCAGCCCTTGACGGTGACGGACAACATGGGCAACGTGACGCGCTATCGGTATGATGCGCGGGGTAATCGCACGGTGGTGATAGACGCCAACGGCAACCGTACGGACTTTGCCTACAACATCGCCGACCAGCTGGTGGAGGTGCAGTATCCGGCAACGGGTCAGCAGGGAAGCGGGCGGGCGCGTACGATGAGCGTGTATCAGTATCCGGGCGGAGCGTTGAGCCAGGTAGTAGAGTATGACGAGAGTGGCACGCAGATACGTGGGGTGACGTATGCGTATGGTGCGGAGGGAGAGTTGTTGTCGCGCACGGGCAGCACGGAGGCAGTGCAATACATCTACGACGCGGCGTATCGGGTGGTTGGAGTGCGCGACGGCAAGGGCAACCTCACCTCGTTCACTTACAACACACGCGGTGACCTGACGCGGATTACCTATCCGGGCGGCGATACCTTGCAATTCGATGCCTATGACAGTGCGGGCAGGCTGTTGCGTCGGATAGACGGACGCAACATCATCACCAACTACACCTACAACGACCCGGAGGGGTTGTTAACGGACATCCAGTATGTGCAGAACGGTCAGGTCATCGGCACGGTGAGTTTCACGTATGATTCGGACGGTCGTCGGGCAAGCATGACGGACGGCACGGGGGTAACCACTTACAGTTATGACCACATGGGCAACCCGCTGAGCGTGAGCGTGACCTACACGGGCTTGCCCACGCGCACCATCACCTACAGTTACTATCCCGACGGCAGCCGGGCGAGCATGGGCACTCCCGCTGGCACATACAGTTACACCTACGACGCAGCAGGCAGGCTGGTGGGACTGAGCGCGGTGGGCTTCATTGCCAGCTGGACATACGCGCCCAACGGGTGGTTGCTGACGCAGACGGTGAACGGAGCAACGACGAGTTACGAATACAACGCGCGGGGATTCCTGACCCGCTTGACCAACCGCGATGCGGGTGGCAATGTGCTGTCGGACTTCCAGAACTTGCAGTATGACGGCGTGGGCAACCGTGTGGGGATGACGGTGAGCTTCCCTGCCCAGCCCAATCTGGCGGGTGCGACCAACTACGCCTACGACCTCAAGAACCAGTTGCTCTCCGAGCAGTCCACGCGGGCGGGAGGATACACTTTCAGTTTTGGCTATGACGCGGCGCAGAACCCCACCACCTTCAAGGGGCAACCGCGCACCTACAACGCCAACAACCAGCTCATCGGCACCGGCTTTGCGTATGACGGCAACGGCAACCCGGTTCTCTACAAGGGGGTGAACCTGTCGTTTGACCCCGAGAACCGGATGACGGCGTATGGCAGCATATTGACCGCCGGCTACAACGGGGACGGCTTGCGGGCGTGGAAGCAGACGGCGTCTGGCAGGCGGTATTACCTGTATGACGGGGAGGAGCTGGTGTGCGAACTGGACGCATCGGGCAATGTGGTGGCTCCGGTGGTGTTCGGTGCAAACGGGCTGGTGATGTATAGTGGCTATATCTACCAGTTTGACCTGCAGGGCAACGCGGTGCATCTGCTGGACGACGACGGTCGCACGGTGCTGGCGCACTTTGCCTACGATGCGTGGGGTCAATTGATGTCCGGTTCCAACCCCACGCCCTACGGTTACAAAGCGCAATGGGGCTACTACACGGATGTGGAAAGCGGTATACTGTTATTGACTCACCGTTACCTTGACCCCGCGACGGGCAGGTTTCTGACCAGAGACCCGATAGGGATTGAGGGAGGTATCAACCTGTATGCGTATGTGGGGAATAGTTCCCCAAACGGTGCTGACTCGCTTGGTTTGCAGAAGAAGCCTACGAATCCGCCCAAATGTCCGAAGGGTCAAATGCCAGTGTATGTCACCTGTTACGAGACGAAGGGTAAGTGCGCTTACACGGGCAAGCCGCCTCGTGAGCCAGCAAAAGGACAGCCTGGTACATGTGCTACTTTCTGCCCGAAGTATGGTAAACCTACCTTCCCGCCTGGCACTGAGATTGAGGTGCCAGGTTATGGGCGATGTAAAGTGGAAGACTGCGGAGCTTATTTCTGGCCGCCGAATAAGGACGAAGCAGACTTCCCATGGTTGGACGTGTGGCAGCATGACTGTTCAGGTTTCAAAACGGGATGGCGGTGCGTTAAAGTTATCACCACAAAGGTTGCCTATTGAGGGATGAGAATGAACACCCGATTTGTTCTTGCTTACTCGCTACATGGCGAAGTGTATCTGAAGCCTCAGGGTAAGCGAGTTGAGGCAATCGCCGAGGGAGTTGCTCCCGCTATCTCGCCCTCGCAGGAGGAGGTCGCGTTTTTGAGACAAGGGGATGTATTCCTCTACTCACAAAGGGAGGGAGGCATCAAACGGTTAACTCATATCCGAACGAGTTTCACGCAACAATCCTTCTTTCCTCTCAGCATCGCGTGGCACCCTGACGAGAAGTACCTCCTGTTTACCCGCGTAGAGCCATACACATATGATGAGCAAGCGAGGCGCCTGATAGAATACCGGACGGTGTCTCCTTCTGTGAGTATCGTTGGGATGATGACCGTCTGGCTGGTTCAACGGAAGAGCGGTCAGTGCCGACGGATATTCGGTCCGTTCGGGGATGTTGTCGCACTCTACAGGTCAAATCAGCTAGAGGGTGCCAGTGTGTACGAGCCTGTGTTCTCTCCAGATGGGAGGTGGATATGGGTTTTGCATGAGGGGAATCTGTATCAGGCGGGCTTCAAGGCAAAGAGCGGAACCGTAGATAAGCCACGTTTGGCGAAGGTTCTGGGCAAGGGCTTCGACATGGAGAGCCCCGGTGCTTCTAAAGCAGGGAACGGTGCCATCATGCTGGCTTGGGATGGCAAGAGGGAACGACTGGTTTACTGGAAAGGTCGGTTCTGGGGAACAGGTGTGTCGGAGTATGGTTACCTGTCTTGGCGGAATGGGCAACTGGGTCATCCCTGTAAGTGGCAACCATCGTTCGCTATGTCTGTCAGGCAGCAGGGGCGGGAGAACATCTCCGGCTGCGCCATCGACAGAGAGGGTAACCTGTGGGTGGAGGTGGTGCAAGACGAGGGCGATTCCCGGTGGATGCGAGCAGATGGTCGTGATGCCTTGCCCGCTGGAGCGGAACGACCAAGCTTTTAGTCTTAGGCAACAAACAAGTTCTTGATTGGAATCGCACAGAGATTAATTGAAACATTGTGCGGTGTGTCTGGCAGGGTTTGCATTATCTTGCTACGACTGCGGTCTGGACGCCTCCTGCTGGATGAACTGTGTGAGCAACATCTGGCAAAACCTGCCCACATGGGTTAAAATACTGTGTGGAGGAGCATGCATTGGGTGCGGGATACACATAATCCTGCCGGGACCGCCGGGTAACCGCGATCCATCGCCCCTGCCGGAACCAGGAGACAAGCCAGTAAGACCAGAGCCCGGGTGCCCAGAAAGACATGACCCAGAACGGTATCGTGCATACTGCCAACGTCAGTGCGTTTATGAGTGTGAAGCCGAAGGCTGGATAGGCGAGGACTTCTGGCGGTGTTGGGACGTGTGTTTCCTGGGTTGCGTGAGGAACATCGGCCCGGGTCGAGACTTTCCATTAATCTTGCGGTAGAGGGATATCCCTGATGAGAGAAACCACTCTCCCTGAGCATCTCATCCACATGCTAGCACGCCTCGGCGACCTTCAGATGCGCGGGGAGTTTCATCAGGCTCTTGAGGAGTGCCGGCGGTATCTGTCACAACAAAGTGACCTCTCTGAAGATTGGCGCAGCCGCTTGGAATACAAAATGATAGTGCTCAGTAAACTTTCAGACCCAGACTATTCACCTCCTTCCCATCATCCTGCAGAAGAGTATGAACCGCTGAATTTGCAAAGCCAAGACGCTCTGCGGCGCGGCGATTACGAGCAGGCTTTGCTGAAAGCATGGGACTATATGCAGTATCTCTCCGCAGGCTCATATCCCTTGCAACTTGCGCTCGGCGAACTGGCAGACTGTGCCCTGAAGGCAGGCGAGGAGCAGTTGGCGAAGGCAGCTGCCCACCTCTTTGTGGCTCATCTGAGGTTCCTGGAAGTCGCTTCCCGTAACCCCAAGACGCCGATTAGCCCTCGCATCCCGCGCGAGAAGTGGAAGCCGGTGGAGAAGCCGATTGCCGAGATAGTATTTGCTATTCCCGAGGAGACAGCCTTCCGGTTCATTCTGGAGGAGGACCATCCCGACTGGGCGACGATACTGGAGATGAGAGCGGACATTGACGCAAAGTTCCCCTTCCATCCTTCGCCTCGTTTCCTGCGTGTTGTGGTGCGACACTATCAGAAGTTCGGCAAGCGGGAGGCGTTGCAGGCACTGCTGCAGAAGCATCCCGAAGCGCGTCGGTTCGTGCAGGAAGAACAGGAGTAATAGCATCCGCTGTCAGCGCAGGACGTAGTGTTGCTTTGGGGGGCAGGCGAACCTGAACCGCTTGAGGTACTAGGATACCTGAGTCCATTTACGCGGCAGGAGGCATCAGGTAGGTGCAGGACGTGACGGCGGTTCGGAGGCTAGAGCGTCTGTTGTGCCCGCCAGCGCGGGTCCTGCAGGGCAGCCTGAACCCCCGCTCCCAGACGTAGCGTCTCCCGAGAACGTTCAGGCAGGTCGCGCACGTAGCGCCTGGCGTCCGCTATCTGCTGTTCACTCCAGCCGTAGGGATACCCCAGACGTTGCGCGGCTTCACGCAGCCAGTCCGCACGTGCACCCGTTTCTTGCATCAGCATCTGCCATACCTGATTGGGAGAGCGGTTCATATCGACTGCGCACAACAGTCGGAGCAGTTCGCGTTGCAACCGATAGCGAGCCGCCTCCACCTGAAGACGCAGCCCTTCCCGCCAGCGCTGTTGTATCTGCTCATACATGTTTTGGGCAAATGTCGTCGCCTGTTGCAACGCCTGTTCATAGGCGCGCTTCCAGTGGCTGACATCGGGCGCAGTGCCGTCCCATGCTTGCAGGTACTGCTGTCGCTGGTCATACGTCTCAACGGGCAGTATCCTCCCCTCGTCCACCCCGCAGGCGACGCTG
>BEHS01000022.1 GCA_002898895.1 bacterium HR16
GGGTTCATGACATGTCCGAAGGGAAAGCCGGTGATAGCGGGTTTGCCCAGGGGCACGATGATGTCCTCCCAGATTTGGTCGATGGTTAACGTCTCTGAGCGGTCGCTTGTGTGCTGCTCCCAGTTGGTAATCTCGCCGATGACGAAACCTGCCGCCTCGTCCAGCACGCCGCACCGCTTGAGCTGCGTTAGCATTCTGTCTACCGCGTAGGGAGGTTCGTCCACATCCTCCAGCACCACGATTTTGCCCTTCGCGTCTATCTGTTCCGGCGTGCCGCAGGTAGCGGCGACAAGGCACAGACAGCCACCGGTCAATTCACCCTCTGCCACGCCGGGCACCAGCGTTTGAACCCTTCCCTCTCGCGTATCGTATATGCCTAGCGGTTCGGGTTTCTCCAGCAGTTCAAAGAAGTTGCTCAGGGTTAGCTCGGAAACCTCGCGGGCGAGGGTGATAATCATCGGGGCGTAAAAGACCACCATGTCGGTATGGCGCAAGAAGGCGAGGTGCAGGGTGGTGATGTCGCTGTAGCCGATGAGTGGTTTGGGGTTCGCGCGGATGGTGTCCCAGTCCAGATAGTCCAGAATGCGCGAAGCCCCGTAGCCACCGCGCGTGCAGAGGACGGCTTTCACGTCCTCGCGGGCAAACATGGCGTTGAGGTCGGCGGCGCGATCGCGGTCTTCTCCTGCCAGGTAGCCGCGCCGGTCGAAGGCGTGCTCTCCGAAGACCAGCCGGTAGCCGCGCCGCTGGACTTTCTCGATACCCGGTTGCAGGGCTTCTATCGCCTTATAGCTGCTGGGCGATACCACACCGATAGTATCACCCGGGCGCAATGCTGGTGGTTTAATACGTGGCATACAGACTATTTATCCCTCCTCCTGTGGTGCAGTGTTCACCGTTAGCAGTTGCTCTTCCTCTTCGCGGTGCAGGGGTTCGCCTGCCTGCGCTTTGATTTGCTCCAGAGTAAGCGGAGGCTCTCCTGCCTTTGCTCGCACGCGGTTCAATCGCTTGAGCATTGACTGCAGTCGCTTGTCGGTTTCACCGTTGCGGTAGCTCTCTTCCACCGCTTTTTCCATCGCAAGAAGGACGGTCTCTGGCTCTGCAAGGCGTTGCAGGGTCTCCTCGTCTGCGCGGCGGCGGACGTATTCGCGCAACAGGGCAGGTATCTCGAGAAACAGCGGTATCACAAAGATGTGGGTGAGGTGCCACAGTATATTCTCCCCGAAGAGCCTTTGCAGGAAGGAGGCGGCGGCAAAGCTGAGAGCGAGCGCCGTGACCCCCACCAGCAGAAGAAGGGGAAGGTACCTGCGCCAGATTTCCTGCTCCATATAGTTACGCACTGCAAGGATAGCAAGCAGACGCGGAGACATTCGCTCCAACAGGCTGCTATCTATCCACAGGCTATCCTTCTGCCAGCGCAGGTTGTTCTCCACCGAAGGCTCTCCATCGGAAGTAAAAGCGAATACCCGCGGTTCCAATCCCATTATCTGAGCCCACAACAGGTATGTACGCAACCATTGCATAAATGGGTGCGCGCTTTCCAGAGCCCGATATTCGGGTTGAGTTTCCTGAACGCTTTGAGGGGCTTGCATCGGCTATTCCTATATCCTAACCTTGTCTACCTTATTATACTCATCAGGGGGATGTCGGCGCAGGAACTCGCCCTTGTCGACGGCGGGAGAAGAAGGTTGCTTCTGTTCATTGTCTTCCGGAGGAAGCGGAGGTAGCAGGTCATCTCGACTGATTTCGGGGTAGCCGTGTTCTCTACGCAGAGTGTTCAGTCGAGCCAGCGTGTCATCTACCAGCTTGCCGGGCACACCTGTTTTGATGTCCAGTTTTATCGCTGCTTCCAGCGCATGAAGAAGAGTATCCACCTCGCCCACTCGCTGTAGCAGCTCACGCTCTATCTGTTCAGCGATGCGAGCTCGCCACGACCACACCATATGAATGGGAACCAGCACAACAAGGTGAAAGAACCAGCGGTGCGCTTCTTCAGGGAGCCGTTCACTTGCAATATAGACCAGTGGAGAGATAACCACGATGATAACTATCGTCCAGAAGATAGACTGCACGGTGCGTCTCTTGCTTGCAGAGGCTTCCATATAGTTACGCACAGCCAGCAAGGCAAGAGAGCGCGGTGGGATTTCCTCGATTATGCGCTGAGGCAACAGCAGGTGCGATCCCTTCCAGCGTATCTTTTTGAGCACAGGTTCGCGAGCGGATGGTGCAGGGATATTAACGGTTTCTACCGTCGGCATGACCGCCGTTTGTGCATAAAGCATATAGGTGCACAGCCACTGATGGAGCTGCGCAAGGTCGTGATGGGTTGCTACTTGTTGTAGATGGTTGACCAGTCGTTCCATCTTACCAGCCTATCAAAAAAGGGCGAGCAGCGGCGCCGCTCGCCCTGTGTCACTGGGGTTTTAACGATCGCCCTTGCCGGCGGGTACCGGCTCGGCGGTAGCGGTTGCCAGCTCCACCTGGTCTACGATGGAACCACGCTTGCTCCAGTAGACCGCGAACGTCAGCGCTGCCAGAGCAACCAGAACGATTGCGGCACGCGCAACAGGGGCAATCGGCTGAATCACTACCGGCGCGATCAGGATGCCCACCAGGTTCATCACTTTGATCAGCGGGTTCAGCGCAGGTCCGGCGGTGTCCTTGAACGGGTCACCGACGGTATCGCAGATAACGCCCGCCTTGTGGTACTCAGTTCCTTTACCACCGAACAGGCCGTCCTCGATCTTCTTCTTGGCATTGTCCCACGCGCCGCCAGAGTTCGCCAGCATCACCGCCATCAGCTGTCCGGTAAGGATGGCTCCTGCGAGGTAACCGCCCAGAGCCTGCGCGCCCTTTACCGGATCGTTGAAGCCCATACCGAACCCCACCAGTATCGGCAGGGCGATTGCCAGCACGCCCGGTCCCAGCAGTTCCTTCTGCGCGGCGGCGGTAACGATAGCCACGCTACGCCCGTAGTCGGGCTTCTCGGTGCCCGCCATGATGCCCGGTCGCTCGCGGAACTGCCGACGCACCTCTTCAATCAGCTGGAACGCGGCGCGCCCAACCGCCTTGATGGAAAACGCCGAAAACAGGAACGGCGCTGCGCCGCCGATCAGCAAGCCGATGAAGATTTCCGGCAAGTCCAGCGGCAATCCCTTGCCTACCAGCTGCGCGTCCTCCACAAAGGAGTGGAACAGCGCGGTCGCCGCGACAACCGCCGTAGCGATGGCGAAGCCCTTGGTCAGAGCCTTCGTGGTGTTGCCCACCGAGTCCAGGCGGTGCACGATACGGTCACCGCTCAGCCGCCCCGGAACCACCTTCTGCTCCTTCAGCGCGCCGGACATCTCGAAGATACCGTTGGCGTTGTCCGAAATGGGGCCAAAGGTGTCCATCGCCAGGATGAAACCGGTGGTTGCCAGCAATCCCAAGCCTGTCAGTGCGATGCCGTAGAACGAAAGGATAGCACCGCCGAACTGCTCAGGTGGGAAGATGAACAGCGGTGTCAGCAGGGCAATCACGATCGCGCCTATCGCCCACACGCTGCTCTCCAACCCGGTAGCGAAACCCTCGATAATCATCGTGGCGGGACCAGTCTTGGACGAGTAGGCGATTTCGGTGACGGGTTTCTTCTCGGTGGAGGTGAAGTACTCGGTGAGGCGTTCGATCAGCAGCGCCATCACCAGACCGGCCGCGTTGGCGAGGAAGAACCGCCACCATTCCACTTGCCGTCCTCCCAGCTCCGGCTTCAGCGCGATGTCGTTCATCAGGAAGTAGCTGACGATGGCGAAACCCGCCAGCGCAACCCACCACGAGATATTGAAGCCGACGGTGATGGGACGCATGGGGTCGAGGTCTTCACGGTCGGCTCCACGCACGCCCAGCACGCCAATGATGGAGGCAATCACGCCCACCGCGCGCACCAGCAGGGCGTACACAATAAGTTTCAACACCGCGGTGCCGGTCAGCACGCTGGCGGTGGCTGCACCCAGGATAATCGCCGCTACCAGGGTGACCTCGTAGGACTCGAACACGTCCGCTGCCATACCGGCGCAGTCGCCCACGTTGTCGCCTACGTTGTCGGCGATGGTTGCGGGGTTACGCGGGTCGTCTTCGGGGATGCCAGCCTCTACCTTCCCTACCAGGTCTGCGCCCACGTCGGCGGCTTTGGTGTAGATACCACCACCCACGCGCATGAACAGCGCAGCAAGGCTGCCACCGAACCCGAAACCTACCAGCACCTTCATCGCATCTTCCTTAAACAGCAGGAAGATGGTAATCGCGCCCAGCAGTCCCAGACCGACGGTCGCCATTCCTGATACCGCGCCTGCGCGGAAGGCGGTTTCCAGCGCGCCCTTAAACGTGGTCAACGCCTGATTGGCGGTGCGCATGTTACCCTTGACCGCCATATCCATGCCTACCACGCCGGCGAAATAGGATGCGGCGACGCCCATGAAGAACGCTATCGCCACACCAACCGCAAGAATGGGTTTATCTGAGTAGACGGGCGTGTACAGCAACCACAAGCCCACTGTGATAAGCAGAACGAACCATATCATGGTCTTCGCCTGCCTCTTCAGGTAGGCGTATGCGCCGTCCTGAATAGCACGCCCGACCTCTTGCATCTTTTCGTTGCCGGGGCTTTGCTTCAGCGTCCACGCGCGCAACCACAAGCCGAACCCCACCGCCAGTAACGCAAACAGCAGCACTACCCACAGCACCGTGCGCTCAGTAGGACCGAATGGAGGGAGTTCGATGGCCTCGGCGGCGTGCGCTCGTGAGACGGCCAGCAACGCAAACAGCGTGGACGCCAGCGACATGCTCCTGCTGCGTCCCGCCTGTTTTATCAAATGCATCGCTGCCTCCTATCCTCCTGTGTTCTCGACGAAGTGATACCGTGTTAGAAAGGGATGAGTTTGCGGTTGCAAGACGAACAAACTCACCATGTTATTATATGCACAGTTTTGCCGGATGTCAAGCAGAGAACATGTCGCTGTGCGGGAGCGGTGTGATGTTTGCCGGAGTTCGAATGACTGACCACTGCTTCCTTTGCCCATGAGCAGAAAGAGGGTGCCCCTCTCTCATGAGAGGGGCACGGATGAGAGGCTACTTATCCTGTAGCGCCGCGACGCCGGGCAACACCTTGCCTTCCAGGAACTCCAGCGACGCGCCGCCACCGGTAGAGATATGCGTCATCTTGTCGGCGAAGCCGAGCTGCTCCACCGCCGCGGCGGAATCGCCTCCACCCACGATGGTCACCGCGCCGGAGTCTGCCAGCGCTTGTGCCATTGCGCGGGTGCCGACGGCGAATTTATCGAACTCGAAGATGCCCATCGGCCCGTTCCACACAACGGTTCCCGCACCTTTCACCGCTTCGGCAAATCGCTTCTGTGTCTCGGGACCGATGTCTACTCCCTGCCACCCGGCGGGGATGGCATCTACCGACACCACCTGCGTCTGCACCGCATCCGGTCCCTTCTCGAACGGATTGCCGTCGGCGACCACCACATCCACCGGCAAAAGGATTTTATCGCCCGCTTTCGTCAGCATCTCGCGGCAGAAGTCTAAAGAGTCAGCGTCCAGCAAGGATTGTCCGATCTCCTTGCCCTGAGCCTTCAGGAAGGTGTACGCCATGCCTCCGCCGATGATAAGCCGATCCACCTTGCCCATGAGGTTCTCGATAACGGGGATTTTGTCTTTTACCTTCGCGCCGCCCAGCACCGCGATGAAGGGGCGTTTCGGGTTCGCCAGCGCGCCGCCAAGGTACTCAATCTCCTTCTGCATCAGGTAACCGGCGACGCCGGGCAGGTATTTCGTGACGCCCTCGGTGGAGGCGTGAGCGCGATGCGCCGTGCCAAAGGCGTCGTTCACGTACACCTCTGCCAGCGAGGCGAGCTGTTTAGCGAACTCGGGGTCGTTCTTCTCCTCCTCGGGGTGGAACCGCACGTTCTCGAGCAGCAGAACGTCGCCATCCTTCATCGCCTGCACCATCTTCTCCACTTCCGGTCCCACGCAGTCAGGTGCCAGGGGTACCGGTTTGCCCAGCAACTCGCTCAGTCGCT
The DNA here is from genome assembly GCA_002898895.1 of bacterium HR16. Lineage (GTDB taxonomy): Bacteria > Armatimonadota > HRBIN16 > HRBIN16 > HRBIN16 > HRBIN16. The sequence goes on from BEHS01000022.1 coordinate 6,057, forward strand.
CGGCGACGGGTTTCAGCGTGAATTTTTCCCTGTCTTCCGGTTTGCCCTTGGGGCGCCCCAGGTGTGAAACAAGGATGGTCCTCGCGCCTTGCTTCATCAGGTACTGGATGGTGGGCAGGGCGGCACGTATGCGGCGGTCATCGGTGATTTTGCCCGTTTCATCCTGTGGCACGTTGAAGTCCACGCGCACCAGCACGCGCTTGCCCTTGACCTCGATATCTTCAATGGTCTTTTTGTTCATCGTGACACCTCCTGTGGCAGCAATCAAAAAGGGCGGGGAATAGCCCGCCCTTGTTACGCCGTAACTTACAGACCCTTCTGCACCATGTAGTCGATCAGGTCGGCAACGCGCACCGAGTATGCCCACTCGTTGTCGTACCAGGCGAGCACCTTTGCCATGTTGCCACCCAGCACCATGGTGGAGAGGGCGTCCACGATGGACGAGTGCTCGTCGCCCTTGAAGTCACCCGAAACCAGAGGCTCATCGCTGACCTTCAGGATACCCTTCATCGGTCCGTTCGCCGCGGCACGCAGGGCGTCGTTAATCTCGGTCTCGGTGGTTTCCTTGCTCAAGAGCACCGCCAGGTCCACCACCGACACCGTTGCAACGGGCACGCGCAGGGCGACGCCGTGCATCTTGCCTTTCAGCTCGTGCACCACCAGGTGAATGGCTTTCGCCGCGCCGGTAGAGGTGGGGATGATATTCATCGCGGCGGCACGGGCGCGTCGCAGGTCTTTGTGCGCCTGGTCCGCCACGCGCTGGTCGTTGGTGTAGGCGTGTACGGTGGTCATGAAGCCCTTTTCCACGCCGAAGCTATCCTGCAGCACACGCATCACCGGCGCCAAGCAGTTGGTGGTGCAGGAGGCGTTAGAGACGATATGGTGTTTCGCCGGGTCGTACGTCTCGTGGTTTACGCCCATGACGATGGTCACGTCCTCGTTCTTGGCAGGCGCGGTGATGATGACCTTCTTCACCGTATCGCGCAGGTGCGCCTTCGCTTTCTCTGCGTCGGTGAACAGTCCGGTGCTCTCCACCACAATCTGCGCGCCCAGCTCGCCCCAGGGAATGGTGGCAGGGTCTTTGATGGCGAAGCTGCGAATGGCTTTACCGTCAACGTAGATATTCTCGTCGTCTGCCTTCACCTCGTTGGGGAGCGTACCGTAGTTGGTATCGTACTTCAGCAGGTGAGCATTGGTATGGGCATCGACGATGTCGTTGATGGCAACCACTTCGATATCGCTGGGGTACTTTGCGAGAACCGCACGCAGGACCAATCGTCCGATGCGTCCGAAGCCGTTAATTCCGACTTTAACCGCCATGACTCTCCTCCTTCTTGGTTCAAGATTCGCGACGAACCGCCTGTCCCTGTCTCGTAGCGATTCGTACAATCCCTGTTACATGGTATCAGAGAAATCTCTCTTCGTCAAGATTTCCCTTGACAAGAACGCCATCTTGTGGCTATAATACAATTGCTATACTCTTTTGAGGTGAAGTGTTGCAACTCAGGTTTCGGCAACATAGTATGCATGAACCGCGTTTCATCTGGCGGTGGCGTTGCTGGGGAATGCCTGCGCAACAGGACAGGCATTGGCGTCATCATCGCTTCGGACACGTAATGCGTACCCGATATAGCTAATCGGTCAAGCCCGCTGCCGTGTCCGCAGTGGGCTTTTTCGTTACCTGTAAACAGGAAGGGATCGATGTTGGAGACGGACAGACAAGTTCTGGTATTGAACAATGACTACGAGCCGTTGAACGTGTGCAACGTGCGGCGCGCTCTGGTGCTCGTGCTGCTGGGCAAGGCGGAGGTGCTGCACGCCGACGGAATCCGTTTGCGCACGGTGGACAGGGTGATTCAGGTTCCGTCGGTGGTGAAGCTGCGTTATCATGTCAAGCGCCCCTTGCCCGAGCTCAAGCTCACGCGGCGCACCATCTTCGCCCGCGACGACTATACTTGCCAGTACTGCGGCTACCGGGGTAAAGACCTGACGGTGGACCACGTGATACCGCGTCGTCTCGGCGGTAGCGACGATTGGGAGAACCTGGTGACTTGTTGCCGCAAGTGCAACCTGAAGAAGGGCGATAAGCCGCTGCACCAGACGGGGATGACTCTGCTGAGGCAGCCGCGCCGGCCGCGCTACGTACCCTACATCAGCCTCAGCAAGTACATCGAGGGCGCTAAGAACGAAGTGTGGCGCAACTACCTGCCGTTCTTCAGCGACGTTACCCCTTCACAGGACTGACCTCCGCAAGGGGGTCAGTCCCCTGACACCTCTTCTGCTAAATCGTCCAGCACCAGCACGCGAACCGCATCTACTTGTTTCAACCGCGCATCGTTGGTGAGGAACGCATCGCACCGATGTGCCAGCGCGGTGGCTATCTGCAGGGCATCAGGCGTACGCAACCCGTATCGAGCACGCAGTTCCGCAGCGCGGATAGCTATCTCTGAGGTAACAGGCACCGTAGCGAAATCGGTACTGTTCAGTAGCAGTTCGCGGTACGCTCGAGCAAGGAAACTGTCCCCAATTCGCATCGGCACTACCAGCACTTCTGTTAACGTCACTACAGAAGTCAGTCCTCTGATTGTACCTTCAACAAATTGACGGAAGACTTCTGTAACCACTGCGTCGTAACGTGGATTTGCTTCTACAAAGTAGATAACGGTGCCGAGTCCAGAGCCAGAGACTGGATCCCACGTAGTGCCTCATGTAGCGGTGTCATCACGGTCCCACTCGTCTCGCAATTGGTTCACGTACTCTTGGGCGTCTACGCCTTCCCATATCTCATGCCCTAAGCCGTGTAGTTCCATAATGCTGCGCTGTGGTTTGGGTGCCTCCTTCGCCTGCTCGGACAGCTTCTGCGCGATGATCTGCACCAGACGCAGCTGCTCCTCTATCGAGCGCGAGGCAATGTGCTGTTCATACAGTTCTTCAATGGTTAACGTCACCATCTGGCATCACCAGCACCATTATACCGCATTTCTGCATGACATCCCCTTCCAAAAGCGGTACAATAGAGGTGCTATTACCTTGAGGGGTCAACAATGCTGGTCAAGCGTATTATTCCCTGTCTGGATGTGAAAGACGGCAGGGTAGTAAAGGGTGTCAACTTCGTGAACCTGCGCGACGCAGGCGACCCGGTGGAGCTCGGCGCGCTGTACGACGCACAGGGGGCGGACGAGCTGGTGTTTCTGGACATTACCGCCAGCCATGAGCAGCGCGACATCGTAGCGGAGATGGCGGCGCGCGTGGCAGAACAGGTGTTCATCCCCTTTACCGTTGGGGGAGGCATTCGTACGGTGGAGGACTTCCGACGCATCCTAAAGGCAGGTGCGGACAAAATCAGCATCAATACCGCTGCCGTGCAGAACCCCGACCTCATCCGCGAGGCGTCGGAGCGGTTTGGCAGCCAGTGTGTGGTGGTGGCGATAGACCCTCGCCGGGCTGGTACGAAGCCCGATGGCACGCCGTACTGGGAGGTGTACACGCACGGCGGGCGCAAACCCACAGGGCTGGATGCCATCGAGTGGGCACGGCGGGTAGAGGAGCTGGGGGCAGGTGAAATTCTGCTGACCAGCATGGACCGTGACGGCACCCAAATCGGTTATGACATCGAGCTGACCCGGGCGGTAGCACAGGCGGTAAGCATTCCCGTTATCGCCTCCGGCGGCGCAGGTAAGCCGGAACACCTGTACGATGCTCTGACCGAAGGGTTAGCGGACGCCGCGCTGGTTGCCAGCATCGTGCATGACGGACACTATACTATCGCGGAGCTCAAGCGGTACCTGCACGAAAGAGGTGTGCCGGTGAGGTTGACGTAGCGCACCATGTCCACACAGACTCTCTCGCCCAACCTGTTGCATCATGTCGAATACCCTGCCCCGCCTCTGGCAGAACGCGTGTGGGTAGGGGTGAAGCGACACGCCATCTCGCTGATGCTGGATGAGCGGGAGGTGTACACGTTCGACCCTGCGGGCAGGCTCTGGATGGCGTACATCGATGGCGTCAACTATAAGCGAGGGCTGGACGGACGAGTGGTATGCAAGTGGGTAACACCTGATGACGCCAGACACTTGCGCCGTTTGAGCAGCGATGAGGCGGATAGCATCCTGCGATGGGCGAACCAGATGGTGGTACAGGCGCTGGACTTCTTTCCGCAGGATGGCGACCCAACCTGCAAGCACGCGCTGGAGAAAGCGCGTAGCTGGGATGTAGAAGCTCACCATCGGGACGCGCAACGCTTTCTGCAGGTGTACAAGCCGGTAAGTATCCTTCCGCCTGACCAGTACCTTGCGCTGGTGCTGCAGGTTACCGAAGGGTGTCACTGGAACCGCTGTACGTTCTGCGATTTCTACCGTGACCGACGGTTTGCCATCAAGACGCCTGACCAGCTGCGCGAACACATCGCCAGGGTGCAGGAGTATTTCGGCGACACCCTGCGTCTGCGCAACCGCATATTCTTAGCCGATGCGAACGCGCTGGTGGCACCGCAGAAGATGCTGGTTCCCTTGCTGCAGGTGATACGTGAGACATTTCCGATAGAACCCGACGACCTCTCTCCGGACGACCTGCAGCAGTGGCGAGAGGAGCATCCCGTGCGCTTTCAGGGCATGTACTCCTTCATCGACGCCTTCACCGGTTACCGAAAAAGCGTCACGGAATTGCGAGAGCTGCAACAGCTGGGGGTGCGGCGGGTGTATATAGGAGTGGAAACCGGCTGTGAGGACCTTTTGCGTTTCCTGCACAAGCCGCAGACGAACGAGGAGGTCATACAGCTTGTGGATGCGCTCAAGGAGGCGGGCATAGCGGTGGGAATCATTATCTTGTTGGGGGCAGGAGGAGACCGCTATGCGCATCGGCACGTTGCGGAGACGGTTGCCCTGTTGAACCGCCTGCCATGGAGCGCAGGGGATATTCTGTACTTCTCGGAGCTGATAGAGCCGTTTGCGGGCGAATACACGCAGATGGCAAAGGAGGCAGGGATTCGTCCCCTGTCGCCCGAACAGATGCGCGCACAGCGACGCGAGATAGAAGCGAGTTTGCATCTACCGCGTGGTGTACAACGCGCAACATACGACATTCGGGAGTTCGTTTACTAAAAACACGGGAAAGGAACCAGAAGGTATGTTTCGTGCTTTACCATCGCTGCGTTTTGTGATACCGGTCATCCTGCTGATTGCGCTGTGGTTCATCGGCAGCCACCTTTTCACCCGGTGGCAGCTTCAGCGCATCGAGGAGCCGCCTTTGCAACGCTCGCGCGTGATGTTTATTGCGCTACCCGACGATTTAACGGCAATAGTGGCGAATAAGACAGTGTATGTCTACCGCAAGGGGGATGTGCAGGCGAAGTCTTTCTCGGCAGGTGAAGAGCCTGCCATCCGCCCCGGCGCAAGGGCGATTATTGTGGAGCAACTGCTGGAGCGTGCGCCTATCGTGCTGACCGAAGCGCAGTTCGAACCCGATGCCGAGTTGCGTACCGCTCCCGCTCCACCCCCATTGACAGGTGAGTACGGGGTTGTCAAGGTGCGCCTGACCGATGAGGGGCGGCGCAGACTATGGAAGTTTTCCGCGAAGAACGTAGGGCGCACGCTGGTCATTGCTGTTGGGGACCGTTACGTGGCGCGGGTGGAGATTGAGACGCCGCTAAACATTACCGAGTTCGAAATCCAGCCGATATGGCATGTAGAGAGCGCGCGGATGCTGCAAGAGGCACTGAACGCACCGAGAGGACAATAGGAGAGACCTTTGGTATAATGTGTGCAAGCACAACGGGAGGGGGTGTGTGACATGGCGATATCCCCGACGGTCAAGCAGCGCATTCACTATCCAGACTCGGATGGGCAGCCAATGGCGGACAATACCGTTCAGTACGAATGTATGGTGACGCTGAAAGGGAACCTGGAGTTGTTGTTTGCCGACAACCCGCAGGTGTTCGTCGCGGGCGACCTGCTCTGGTATCCTGTGGAAGGAAGACCGGATATTCGTCAAGCGCCTGATGCAATGGTGGTGTTTGGAAGACCGAAAGGGCATCGCGGCTCCTACAAGCAGTGGGAAGAAGAGAACATCCCGCCGCAGGTGGTCTTCGAGATATGGTCGCCGGGTAACCGTTTCTCCCGAATGGAAGAGAAGATGCGTTTCTACGAGCGCTATGGAGTGGAAGAGTACTATATTTACTACCCGGATACCGGTGAGTGGGACGGTTGGCGTCGTGAAGGGGAACGTTTCGTGCCCATAGAGCAGATGGACGGCTGGATAAGCCCGCGTCTTGGAGTTCGCTTCGGCAAGGGTTTGGAGACAGATTTGGGTCTACAGTTGCCCGATGGCAGGCGAATGCTGAGCTTTCTGGAAATAGCACAGATAGCGGAGCGTGCGCAGCGCGAAGCCGAAGCGGAACGAGAGCGGGCAGAGCGTGCCCAGCGTGAGGCGGAAGCGGAGCGAGAGCGGGCGGAACGCCTGGCGGCGAAACTGCGCGAACTGGGCATCGACCCCGAACAGGTGTAAAACACGAAGGCGACAGTAAGGGGAACACACCTCTCCCTTCGTACGTTGTGTTTACTTCTCCCTTGCTTCGTCCGCTCGCTTTTGCGCCTCGGCTAACGTTTCCCTGATGGAGAAACCAAGGGGTTTTGCTTGTTCCACTTTCTGCTTCGCGGCTTTCAGCGCGTCGGCAGCCCCTTCTGGAACGAAGTTATGCCATTGTGACTTCTCTTGAGTGCCCCACCAGTCCATGCGTTCGCTGTAGCACCAGACATATTCGTCGCTGGTAAGCAAAGCATGATAGGCGTTGTGCTCAAACCATCTTGCCTTTTCTTCAGGCTTCAAGAAGTGACCGACTCGTCCCCAGGCGTATTCGAATGGCACTAAGCCAAAGTAAAGGTCCACGTAAAGGGCAAAACCCGCCTGCACTTGCAGGGTGTATTTGCGGCGATTTTCGGGGGCAATCAGCGAGAGGGCGCGCTGTTTCATCAGATGGTAGGCCCGGAAGTACTGCTCCGGTTCGCGGTAGTAGTAAGCAGGTTCGTTGCCGTCAATGATGACAACTTGTTCGTTTGCCGCGTCAAGCATCCCGTTCAGAAACGCCGGCAGCAAGCCGTAGTGGTGCCTGGACAAACGCTCCATCTGCTCCTTCGGGTCAGGGATGTCGACGATGTCGCTGAAAAGGCTACACCAGAAAAACGTCAAGATGCGGATGTTCGGGAACTCCCTTTGCAGTGCTCTCATGAACTTTGCACCGCACTCGCGAACCCTGTTCCAGTATTCGGCAAAAGATTTACTGGAGGCATTCGGCAAGCTGGGATAGTGCCAGGGGTTTCCATTGTAGGGTTCAGGGTCAAAACAGATACCGACACAATTTCCCGCTTTGGCTACATAGGCGAGCCTGCGGGCGTTGTATTCCGCGCTCCGCCAATCGCTGTCGTTAAACCAGTCCCAGTCCTTTTCTCGTGTTCCCCACATCAGGATGAAGTTTTCGGTAAATTGGCGAAAATCGGTTGCTCGCAGGTTGTTGATGTCTTCAACGAACTCCTGGCGGTCAAAGGGGGTTTTACGGAAGACGTGAGCCGGGAATGCTTTCCAGCCGCCCTCGGTCTTGATGACCAGCCCGTCAAAGAAAGGGCACTGGCTTTCCATCCTGGAAATGTTCGCCCGCACAAAGGCGGTCGTTGGCACTCCCCAGCCGTACTGGATGAGCTTCTTACGGGTACGGTCGGCTTGAGCAAACAGTGTTGCAGCCATCAGAATCACCACCATGCTTGCGGCGAGAATCTTTTGCTCCATAGCGATTCACCTCTGGTTTCCGAAGCCTGATTGCGTTGCTGACTTTTGGCCCTAATATCATAGCCCAGCCTTGATACCATGTCAATCGGACGAACTACTATTCGCTCTATTAGTTCGCCACACGTGATTATTTGGATGCAGACAAGGTGGTTTTACGTCTTCACCATGCTGAACTCCACGATTGAAATCATGGGCTATGAGCAGAGCAAAATCCGCCTGCGCGGATTGAACAACCTGTGAAGACAGGTTTATCCTCACCATAGCCCACCACTTCAATGGTGGGGGGATTCTTTTCATCCTATTTTGTCATGCAGAGCGTCGGCGAAGCATCTCAGAGTGGCGATACAACGAGATTCTTCGCTTCGCTCAGAATGACAGCAAGCGGAACGGCTCCGCCCATATCCAAACAATCATGTGTGGCAGAGTACCATAGAGGAAGCGCCCATATTCTATATCCTCAACTCTTTATGCCACAACACTTGGCCGGCAGCTGCTCCACTCTATCAAACCAATAATCTCGCTCAGTGGTAGGTATTCTGTTGGAATCGCTTGTATAAAACAGCAGTAGCACTCGGACGGTATAGCCGTTGTGCACGAACTCCCTCGGCTTGCCATGCTGCTCGAAAAGCACTCGATATCCTTCCAGCTTGCGTTGCCAGTCGATATGTTCTGCGCCTTTCGGGTCCACGAACACAATCCAGTAGTCGTTGCCTTTCTGGAGCCAGAAGATGAGGTCGGGCTTGAATTTCGCCATGCGGTTGGCGTTGGGGTCGCAGTACCACAAGAAAACCTCGTCCAGGCTCTCGTCTATCTTGCTAAACGCCCACCAATCCAGCTCTTTGAATGCATTCTCAGGTTGCGCAAGAACGCCTTCTAAGGCGCGAACGAACTGTCGCTCGCTGTTGGTTCTGATGATGTGTCGAATGAACTCCACGCGTTCGCTCTCACTGACAATCAGGGGCAGGTAGTAGTGCTGTGCAATGTGCTTAATAGAGATTTTCTGTCCGTCATAGGTAAACTCTTGATTAGCGGCTAACCCTCTGCTCTTCGCCTCATATTCCTCAGGCGATATTTTCCCATAGAGGGCGCGTACCTCCTGCACCCGTTCAGGATAGCCCCTGACCGCGTTCAATTTCTCCTGTAAGGAGGCGATATCTTCCAGAGTTACACGAATCTGCTGGAAGTGACGTATCTCCTCTTCCAACGGTTTCAGCCCCTCAGTTTCATAGGGCGAAAGCGCAAAGTAACGCACGGTCTGGCCCAGCAAGCGCAGCAGGTCGCCGCGCCGTGTGCCGTTGAAACGGTAATAGGTGTCTGGCGTCTCGACACTTCGTTTCAGCAAAGCAATCTGTTGGGGCGTAGCATCCGTCAGACAGAGCAGCACGCGCTCGTCGGTTGCCTCTGCGAGCTGTTTGATGTGTTTGAACTCTTCGCCGTCTATAACGAACTTCGCAACGACACGTTGGCTGACCAACGGCGTCTCCACCTTTCGATAGACAGGAATCAGCAGCAGGCGAGCGCGTACAGCCGGATTGACCTCAACACCCTCCAGACGACGTTCTTTGGCACCGAGTCTCTCTTTTTGTAACTCCTGAATCACGGTTTGTAGGGCCGTGCGGTTTGTGCCGAATATGAACAGTGTCTCCAACGGCTGGGCATAGGGTTTAAGCTGGTCAAAGATTGCTTTGTCTACCTCGCCAGCGTTGTACAGAGGAATCAGTCGTTTGCGCTTGTGCGGCAGGGGTTCGATGCGCGCGCCGCGCCCTATAGATTGTAGGATAAACTTCCTTGCGTCCTCACCGACACCAATATTGATGTAGCAAATCACATTCGGTCGGTTCGAATCCCAGCCCTCGTAGAAGGTACGCGACCCCATCAGGATGTTGATGTGTGAGTCGTCCTCGTTGAGCCGCGCGAAGTATCCCTCATCGTCGAATCGCTCGTTGATTTCGTAATCAGGTAGTTTCTCTTTCAGCCACCTGGAGATGTCGCCGATTTTGATGAGCGCGAAAGGTGTGTCTGCGTTTTTGAGCTTGAACGCCATCTCCTGCCGATTGGAGGGGCGGATAAAAACCTCTATCTCCGCGCTGGAGGGGGCGTTGAAAACCTCTTGGAGCAGGTCTTTGTAGCTTAGATTTTGCAAAGTTGCCTCGTCGATGTTTGCCTTAACGCCGCTTTCGAACTCCGGTACAACACCCTCGCGAAACTCCTCTAATAGCTCGCTCCTTGCCGCATCCCACACATCGTCGGCGACGCCCTCCCGCGCGATTTTCTCTAACTCCTGGAAAAAGAGCTCCAGATCGGCGTCCTGCGTGTTCACCGAGTTCACCAACACCAGCATCAGCGGGCGATGGTAAAAGCGATCTCCCCTATTTTGCTGGATTGCCTGATACGCCTTCCGCGCATACGCCAGCATCATCAGCGATTTCAGAACAATCTTCTGCTTCTCCGCGCCCGTGTAGTCGTCTTCATCTCGAAACGCCCGCATCTCTTGCCTCAAGAGGGCGATATGCTTGCCGTAGCCTTCCTGAATGTAATGCTCCAGGTTAAAGTTGTAGACGGTAGTGGCGATGTCGCGCGGGTCGGTGAAGGTCGCCGAGAAGTTGAACAGGAAGCCGTTGCGCGACAGGATGGCGTAGAGGTGCTGGCGTTTCGAATCCTCGCGGTCGCCTTTGTGTGCCTCGTCCAGCAGCAGGTACCAGCGCCCATCGTTCTCGTAGTTGCGGAAGTCCACAATCTTCTCTTTCTGTTCGTCGCTGAGGTTGTCGGAGCGGTAGTAGAAGACCGTGGCCTCTTGCCCCCGAAAGAGCGTGGGGGTTTCACGCCTGGCGGCGTCGTATTCGCGCAGTTCACGCAGGATAATCTGCAGGTCGCCGCGCGCGTTGAACTCGTCCACATGGCGTTTGAGCTGTTCCAGCAAATCGTCGCGATGCGTCAGGAACAGGATGTCGCAGGGAGGAATCTCGCCACGCCCAGTAAGCTGCGCCAGCAACTCGATAAGCTTAACAATCACCAACGTCTTGCCGCTCCCCGTCGCCATCCAGAAAGACATGCGGTTAATGAAGTGTTGATAGTCTATGCGGTTGTTTTCGGTTTCGTAATACTCTCGGAGCAGGCTGGCGAGGCGAGGTTTGTTGGGCAGTTCAATTGCCAGTCTATCGCCGTGAAGCGCGTTGTCCAGATACCATTGCCACATGCGCTCTTTGCGCTGCTGGTGGACGGCAAGGGGTTCGTTCTGCCGATAATCGACGAAATCCTCATAGTACTTCCAAAGCGCGTTGCGGGCGTTTCGGAGCGCGTGTTGCTGGTAGCCCCAGAGGGTTTTCGACGCGGAGAAGGCGGCAAAGTCGAAGTCTGCCCACTCGGTTGGCAGGCTCGTCTCCGCAATCGCTTCGACCATCGATTGGAGCAGGATCCGGTTCATAGCCTTACATCCCTCGCTTAATCGCCGCAATCGCCAAGTAATTGCCAACTTTAGACCTGCCTCAGACGCTTGGTCAGGAGCTTTTGACCGCTCCTGCCCATCGGGTTTCACCACCAAATCAGGGACTTGATCAGCCGCCAGTCGGGGTTTTTCAGGTCGGCTTCTGTGCCGTCGGTGAATTCCACTTTGCCGGGCTTGGTGGGGTCTTCAGGGGCGGGGTGGATGCGCCGGATCCACTTGCCCGTCAGGTTGGAGAGTGTTTCCGCCAGATCAATGTCCTCGTAGAGCCTGCTCAGGTCCACCGTCACTGTGCCCTGCTCCAAATCCACCTCCAGCGCGTGGGTCATTTTGAGGTCGCGCAGGAAGATGTATTGGCACGGGTCTTCTCCTTGTGGATGTGTGAAAAGGTCGTCGTCCAGGTAGCGCGTCCTGCGCAGAGCGTCTTCAAACTGCTCCAGTTCGTAGTATTTTACGAAATGGCTAATCCCCTTACCGTCGGGTTGCGCCTTGCCGTCTTTCCACTTGTCCGAGAAGATGACCTTCTTGGCGCGCGGCAGCAGCACGGTGTAGAAGTAGTCTGCCATCTCCACCAAAATATACTTGCGTCGCCCACCGTCCTCACGGTTGAGATTAATCACCGCGTGCGCCGTCGTGCCAGAGCCGGCGAAGAAGTCAAGGATGTAGCTGCTGTTCTCCTCTGCAATTAACGATATACAGCGTTTTGCTAAGTTGACTGGCTTCGCAGTGTCAAATACTTTATCAGCAAACAGCGCTTTGATCTCCGTTGTAGCAGTAGCAGATGTGCCGCAGTCGTCCAAGATATTCGAGGGGGCGGATAGAGTAACCGTGCCTTCCCGTATTTTTCGGTACACGGTAATCTCTCCCGTCGTTTCGTCACGCACGAAGTCCAAGTCCCCCTCCCGTAGCATTTTTTCAACCTGCTCACGGCTGGCACGCCAGCGACCTTCAGAACCGTCTGGCCTTTTGGGATAAACTTCGACGCCGAATGGAGTCGGAATTGGAAAATAAAGAGTGGGACGATCCTCACGACGATCATGTTGCCCACCCCACTGGCGAAGAAGATCACGGTTATACCCCCCGCGTTCGTCTCGATATCGGCAGTTTGTAACCCTTCTTTCCACAAGCTTCAGGTTTACCTCGGCAATTGACTTGCCGAAGCAAAGTACATACTCGTGGGCTACCTGCAATTGCCTTTCTGTGACAGCTTTGCCTGCTCGCGCCAGCCAGATAAAAGGGCCAAGAGAATTCCCGTGCCCGAAAATTTCTTCCATCAAGGACTCAAGTCGTGCCTGTTCCCTTTCGTCTATGTTGACAAAAATAATCCCGCTCTGTATTAAAAAGTCGCGGGCTATTTTGAACCTATTCTCCATCATCGTCAGCCAGCTGGAGTGGCGAACGCGGTCTTCGTAGATGAATTCATCGCTCCCTGTGTTATACGGCGGATCAATATAGATGCATTTTACTTTCCCCCGAAACTTGGGCAGGATGGTGTTGAGCGCTTGGTAGTTTTCGCTTTTGATGAGCCAGCCGTCCAGCGCGTCGTCCAGGTTCTCAAACAAGCTCAGGATCTCCAGCTCCAGGTCTTTGAAGTAGCGGGTGTCAATCGGCAGGAAGCGGTAGCGTGGGTGCAGCGACTTGCCCATGAGGTTGTTTTCCCAGAGAGCCTCGCCTGTGAAGGTGGAGTCAACCATGCCGAGATTCTGCCATTCCTTGATTTGCTCGGCAAAACGCGGATGTTGCGCAATTCGCTCCACCAGCTCAGGGCAACGCTCGTGTATCCTGTCCAGCGTAATCACATAGTTCGAACGCAGCACGAACTTCGGCTTGTTCCAGATTTTGACCACTTCATCCTCAAAGGCGGCGATGAAGTCGATAACCCGATAGGCGATGCGCTTGAGCGCTTGCAGCTGCTTGAGGCGCGTTTCCGTCCACTCAGTTTGCGGCTCTTCGCCCGGCTTACCCAATAGGTATTGCCACATCCACAGGTCGAACTGCTCGCGCAGGAAGCTCCGGGCGTCTTTGCAGAGGAAGTAGTCCACCTCGTTTTGGCGTTCGAAGGTGCGGAAGGCGCGCTCCAGTGTCTCTTCAGAGGGTACCGCATCGGTGTAGCGCGGTAAGTTCAGGGCGTCCTTGATGGCGCGGCGGATGTCGTCCATTTTGGTCTGTTGCCCGCGTTCCGAGTAGTGCACGGTAAAGGTTAGCACTCCGTCACCGCGACGCTCTTTGAACTCGAAAACGAGGCTCCGCTTTTCATTCGCCCTCTTATGCTCCAACTCGACAACATCAAAGTAGAAGCGGAAGCCGTCTATTTCAATCTGCATACTTTGAAAAAGCCTGTCGGTTTTGACATAGTAGAGCCGTTGCGTTTTCCAAAAGAGAAGCACATCGCGGTCGTCGGTGTACACCTGTTCGTAGACGCTCTGATGGTAGGGGGTGAAAAAAAAGCCGATGCTGCCGCTTTCGGTAAAGTAGCGTTTGAAGAAGGTGTAGAGCTTGTCAAAGAGTTCTTCGCGGAAATCCGGGAAGGGTTGGAGTTCCTGCGCGATGAGTTTTTGCAGTTCGGGGCGCATGGCGCTTTCGAAGTAGCGCGCCTTGATGCGCATCAGGTTGATATAGCCCGATTCGCCCTCTACGGGCACTCCGATGAAGAGGTTTTTCAGGGTCTCGTAGAAGCACTTTTCTTTGTTCATCCGTGCTTGTTCCTTTCACAGGGAAACGGTTGCACCTGCCGTACCATAATCAAATATTTGCCTGGGGTGAAAGTGTTTCCTGCGTCTATTGCCTGATATTGCCTGAACACAGCCTGTCATCCTGATCGTATGCTCACGATGCCAGCAGGAGACACCCCGTACCTCCGCGAATTTCGTGCGCGGACCACGTCTGGGAGGAAGGGCGCTGTGAAAAAGAGATTGTTCTGGTTCGTTATCCTGTGGAACCTGATGGAGGTCAGTATGAGCGTAGCATCCACTGAAGAGGCGTTGTGGATTGTTCGTGGTGTGCCCTCACATGGGCTGGTGGTATCTCCGGTAAAGCTGCGTCCCCTTATCGGGCGTTCTGGTGCTGTTTCACTGAGCGCGGTGACCCTGCCGGATAAGAAACCGGTTCCCGTGCAGTTTGTGCCGGGCGAGGACGGCGAAGGCGTGCTTGTGGCGCAACTGCCGGGGGCGGGCGACTGGAAGGTGCGGTTGCAGATAAGCCGAAGAGGCGCGGACATATCCAAACCGGCGCGTGCTGTCTCTGCCGAGCATTACGAGATGCTCTTTACCGATACGCGGCAGGCAGGCTATCCCTCCGCCATTCTCTATCGGGCGACGGGCAAGCGACTGGATACCTTTGTGTGGAACGACCGGGTGCACCATCATTCGCTGGGCAGTTTCCACCTGCGCTTTGACCCCGAAGCGCGCGCGGAGGTGGTCTCGGACGGCGAGATATGCACGGTAGTGCGCGTGCGGGCGCGCTATTGCCAGCCGGACGGCAAGCGTCCACCCTCGGAGCCGTCGGCGGTGTATCACTGGTTCCTGTTCAGGCGGTTGCCGCTGGTGTATGTGACAGCGCAGGTGCAGCAGAAACAGCCCTTCGCATGGGACGAGTTCCACTTTCTGGAGTTCAACTTCCCCGATACCAGCTTCACCCGCTGGGCAGGCGGCGAACCGATACGCCAGCAGCCTCTGGTTGCGGACGGCGGAACCGCCCGTTTGGATGAATGGGCTGTGCTCACGGATGGACAAGACGCTATCGGCATGTGGGGACAGCCTCTGCTCATTCACGATGGACGCGGAGCATACGGTACCTATCTGCACTCTACGTGGCAGGGCTGGGACAGCACCGGTCTGCAGGTCTCCACATGGCTGTGGATAGGGACGGCAAAAGACCCCATGAATGCGGTGCGGCAGGCGTCGCGAAGCTATGGGCAACCCGTATCGGCGGTGATGACAACGCCTGCGCTGCGCCAGCGTATCGAAGCTTTTCGGCGGAAAGCGTCGTCCCTGCGTGGGCGGGAGAGGCAGTATGCGCTCTGGGCAGCCGCGCTGGCAGAGCGTCTGGAAGCGCAGGGGGATTTTGCCGGAGCGGAGAGAGTGGTCAGCGGGCAGTTGCCTTCAGGATGGCATCGGTTCACGGCGGGGGAACTGGGTATCCTCATCGAGCAGACGGACGAGGGGTTCCGTCTACAGAGCCTCTATGACCTGTTACGTGAGCGTGAACTGCTTGCCGCCGACAATCCTCCTCTGTTCACGCTGAGCGTGCGAGATGCCGAAACGCGCGACTTGCTTGCCCTGAGCGCGGATAAAGGCTGGCAAAAGGTGTCGATGCAACGACGGCGTGACGGCTTTGTACTGAACTGGAGCCAGCCTCGCGATGCGCGTTTTGCAGGCATCCGCGTGACCGCACAGGCACATACCGATAGCCGACAACATGCCCTGCGCTGGAGCCTGCAGGTGCACAATGAGAGCAAACGCTGGAGCCTGTGGCGCGTAACCTTCCCGCAGATAGCGGTTGCGGAGCCGGGCGACGATGCCGCGGTGCTGTTCCCACGTGGTCCGGGCGAAATCCAGCAGGGCGTGTGGAGACGCAACTTTGCTTATCGCAGTACCTACCCAAACGGCTGGTGCAGTATGCAACTGCTGGCGGTATACGCGCAACGCCCGCGTCCGACAGGGCTGTACTTCGCCCTGCATGACCCGATGGGCAGTACCAAAGACATCGGCGTGCAGAGCAACCCCGCCGGTCGCAGTGTGCGAATGATCTATGAGCATCCCGTGCCGAATATGGGCAAGGCGGGCAACTCCTTTGCGCTCGGCGGACAGGCAGTGTGGCAGCTGCTCAGAGGCGACTGGTACGACGCGGCGCGTGTCTATCGTCAGTGGGTGATGCAGGAGGCACGTTGGTATCCACGCGGGAACGACACCTCTCCGCGTCTGGGTAGCGTGAGCGCGTGGACCGCTCCGCGTCCGCTGAAGACGTTTCGAGAGTGGATGCGTGACCTGCCCGCCTGGTCGCTGGCGAGCGGCGGAGCGCAAGAGGTGGTTCCGCCTGTGGAGGAGTTCGCGAAATACTGCGGCGTACCGGTGGGTTTTCACTGGTACTACTGGCACCAGATACCCTTCGATAACGACTACCCGCACTATTTCCCTGTGAAAGAAGGCTTCGCCGACGGGGTAAGGCGTTTGAAAGGGGCGGGTGTCTTCGTCATGCCCTACATCAACGGCAGGCTATGGGACACGCGCGATAAGGGTATGGAGGACTTCCAGTTCAGCACGGTCGCCAGGCCCGCTGCCACCAAAGACGAGAACGGCAACCCTTACACCGAGATGTACGGCAGCAAAGAAGCAGACGGCAGTCCTGTGCGTCTGGCGGTGATGTGCCCCGCTACCGAGCTGTGGCAGAATAAGGTGCGCGAGATCGTGATGCGCCTGTTTGGCGAGTATGGTGTGAACGCGGTCTATATCGACCAGGTTGCCGCCGCGCCTCCGGTGCTCTGTTTTGATGCCTCGCATGGACATCCGCTGGGCGGTGGGCACTGGTGGAACGAAGGCTACTGGCGGATGCTGGAACGCATTCGCAGCGAGATGCCTGCCGACCGCGCCCTCACCACCGAATGCAACGCCGAGCCGTTCATCGCGTGGTTCGACGGCTACCTCACCTGGCACTGGCAACACGAGAGGCAGGTTCCCGTCTTTCCCGCCGTGTACTCACAGGCTATCCAGATGTTCGGGCGGGCGTATCGTGGTGGAAACACCAAAGACCTTGCCTTGCGTATGAAGGCGGCACAGCAACTTGTGTTCGGCGAGCAAATCGGCTGGATAGACCCCAATATCGTGCGCGAAGAGGACAACGCCCGCTTTCTGAGGCAGATAGTGCGTCTGCGCTGGCGATATCGCGATTTCTTCACGCACGGCGAGATGGCGCGTCCTCCCAGATTAGAGGGCAACATCCCCACCGTCCGCGCCGACTGGCAGTGGGAGGGCGAGTGGTGGGTGAGTGCGCCTGCGGTGTACACCGGCGCGTGGTCTATGCCGGAGAAGAAGAGGCTGGTGCTGTTCTTCGTGAACGTGGCGGATGAACCGGTGTCGGCGACAATGCGCTTTAACCCGTCGGCATACGGTATCCGCGCGAAGCAGATACGGCTCATCGAGAAGAGGGAAGAAAGCGATGCAGGCGAGGTTCGGACAGTTTCCTCTCGCTTCGAGCGCAGGCTGAGCATTGCTCCTCATCAGGTGGTGGTGTGGGAAGTGGCATGGTAGGAAACGCCCTTGTTGACTCTTAACACGTCAACCGATTGTGCTGTATCGGGGCGATAGTCTGTATGTGATTGGTACCTCACGCGGAAGAGCCGTTGTGATTAAGTACACTCCTGAAGGAACCAGGCTGTGGCGGTATGAGCACACGGTCACACAGTACACCTTCTATTTTGCCGGGGCTGCACTGGATGAGGACGGTAATGTGTACATGGCAATTGATGCAGTGCAGCAGTACGGCTACCCGTTACAGAGGTACATGCTTTTGCTCAAGGTCAGTAGCGACGGTAACCTCGTCTGGCTCCGGCAGCGCGATCCCTCCAAATCCGAGGTCGCTCGTTGCATGACCAGAGATGCGCGAGGAAACCTCTGGGTCTTCGCCAGCGTGGGAACGGGATACTCGTCGCCAACCCCCATACTCGTTGCCCAGTACAGTGCAACGGGGGAGCTGCTCTCTGAGCAGACGTTCATTAGCAGTTCAGAGGCTGCCGACACTCCCCTGTCCGCCTCGGCGGATGAGGAGGGTAACGTGGTGGTAGCGGTATCTTCACAGTTTGGTAACCCCCCTTGGACCGGTATGGATATCCTCACCCTTAAGATAGGAGAGACAGCGGGGGTACGCTTCAGTGGCAAGGTATGGCTGGGCGACGCGGGGGTAATTCCTCCGGGTATGCCGGTCGAGGTCGAACTTCGCCAGAACGGATACGCTGTTCGACGTGACGTTGTGTATCTCGATGAGACCGGTCGCTTCACCCTGTACAACGCTCCACAAGGCGTGTACGACATCGCCTTTCGCGGGATGCACTGGCTACGTCGGGTGGTATCGCAGGTGACGATTGCGCCGGGTGCACCTGAAGTGGAGGTTTACCTCGTGAACGGCGATAGCGACGGCGACAACGAGGTTACTCTGTTCGATTTCGGGTTGCTGGTGCAAGCCTTTGGAAGCGACCCGTATGATGCCAACTGGAACATCAACGCGGATTTAGACGTAGATGCGGAGGTCACCCTGTTTGATTTCGCGGTGATCGTGTTCAACTTCGGCGAGGTAGGCGACGAGTAGCCCGGATGCAGGAATAGAACCCTTCCTGCGCGAAAGAAAGAGTGACGCTGTAACCTTTCAGCACCGTTCGGCGTCCAAAAGCAGAGGGAGTGCGAAGGGACGTTTATTCTCTGCGCGCGACCTGAGGCTATCATAGTGGAGAACAACCGGGAGGGAACGGAAATGCCCAAGTATTCCGTGTGGAGAGCTGCGCTGGCAACAGCGGTGGCAGTACTAGGCGTGGCAGCATTTGCGCTGGCGCAGGGAACACCGTTCAACATCCTGCGTCCGGCGGACGGCGCTATCGTACGCGAGCGGGTGCGCATCGAGGTGCCCCGTGCCAGCATTCCAGAAGGTGGTTTCGTTGCGATTTACATCGACGGAAGATTCCAGACCTCGCTGGCACCTCGGCGAGACGATAAGGAACCGCGCCTGCGCTACATCTGGGACACCAAAGTGCCGATCGTAGACCCCTCTACGCAAAAGCCGACGCCCGTTAAGGACGGCGAGCATACCATTACCGTGGTGCTGTACGACCCCGACGGCAAAGCGATAGACCGTGCGGAGGTGCGTGTGCAGGTGGCGAATCAGGAAGGGATTAGCCTGCCTGCTATCGGCACGCGCTTGCAGTATCGCTTCCGGCTCGGCGAGAACGTTAACTACAAACAGCATGACGAGGTGATCCTGCTGGCAGGTCAGACGGGCGCGGAGATTACCGGCGGCGTTACCGGCGAGCAGGTGGCTTACGAAGCGGATACCTTCTTTAACCTGTTTGCCTACGACATCCGCGGCGATACCTTCATCATCCGCCAGCGTGCGAATAAACAGCAGGTGCTGGCATATAACCAGCCGGTGTATACGCTGGGCGAGGAGATGTTCCGCGCGGTACTGCAGTTTGTCACTCCGCTAGGCAGGGTTATCTATCAGAACGTAGATACCACCAACGACCCATACGTGTTCCGGGTCATGGTGTTGCCCGTCCTGCCTGAGCTGCGAGTAAAGGTAGGGGATACCTGGACCTCGTGGGCGCACATCCTGCTGCCGGATATGCCTGTGGAGCGGGCGCGCAAGGTGCTGGCGCAGAACAAGGTGGAAGGGGTAGAGTGGGAAGGCGGTTATCCCACCGTGAAGATACGCCAGACCTACGAGGGCACGCTGTCGGGCACGCTGGAGTTCAGCAACTACGCCTTGCAGGACCCGAAGGTGAAGCTGGACAGAACACTGTGGTTTGCTTTCAACGCAGGGCGTCTGGTGCGCAGCGAGGCAACGATAGAGATTGAGGGGCAGGTGCCAACCGGCGTTCAGCCCGCACGTCTTGCCGGTTTAGGCGGGATGCCCGGTGCTCCGATGATGGGCGCGCCGACAATGGGACCGATGATGGGAGCACCTTACGGGGCATACGGCGCACCGTATGGTGGTGCTCCGATGGCTGGATTCGGTGGTGGCGAGGAGGAAGATAGAGGACGGATAGGCACTCGCGCACGACGCGGCGCAATAGGTGCGCCTGGGGTACCCGGCGTTCCCGGTGTACCCGGTGGTGCGATCGCAGGACGACGTGGCGCGACGGGCTACGGTGCACCGCCGGGAATGCCCGGTGTGCCGGGCGTGCCGATGATGGGACCGACCTCCGGCATGGCTGGGCGCATGCGCGGTGGATACGCCGGCATACCAGGAGTACCCGGGATGCCCGGGGTACCTCGCACCGGCGGGCTTCAGGCGCGCGAGCAGGCACCGCTGAAGCTGAAAGTCATACAGTCCGTGCAGCTGCTCCAGCAGTAGGGATTGTTCCTTCCAGCGGCGGGCGGAGCACCTTCTTCTCGCTTCGCCCGCTTTTGTTGTACAGGGAAACACACGTGCAGGCGAGCGTATAAACTGGTATAATACGAGCGGTGAGGAAAAATGGCAGTGCACCCGACAAGCAAGCCCAGAATCGTTTATCCAGAAAGTGATGGCAAGCCCATGGCAGATAACACAAAGCAGCTGGAAGCGATTGTGTACCTCTATGATAACCTCTGCGCACTGTTTGCGGAACGTGAGGATGTGTTCGTCGCTGCCGACCTGTTCTGGTATCCGGTGGAAGGACATCCTGAAATCCGCACCGCACCCGACGTGATGGTGGTATTCGGACGTGCCAAAGGGCATCGCCCCTCTTACAGGCAGTGGGAGGAGGGAAACATTGCTCCTCAGGTGGTTTTTGAGGTGCTCTCGCCGAGCAACCGCTTTTCGGATTTGATCGAGAAGTACC
>BEHS01000023.1 GCA_002898895.1 bacterium HR16
TTCGTTGGTGGTAGTATACAGGTAGCCATGTGCGCCGTTGGGGTATTCCAGCAGGGCGAACGCCTCGTCCTCTACCTCGATATCGTGCAGGCGAGTGCGTGTGGAGGCGGTGACCTTTGCAGGCAATCCGGCGAGCCAGCAGAACATATCCAGCGCGTGCGGTGCCTGGTTCACCAGCACCCCACCGCCTTCGCCCACCCACGTGGCGCGCCACTCCGCCGAGTCGTAATATGCCTGATTGCGGTACCACGCGGATACCAGCTCCGTGCGCATTATCTCCCCCACGACGCCCTGCTCCATCGCTTTACGGGCGATGCGGTAGGGTCGCTCGGTG
Organism: bacterium HR16; assembly: GCA_002898895.1. GTDB lineage: Bacteria > Armatimonadota > HRBIN16 > HRBIN16 > HRBIN16 > HRBIN16. Next base: position 335 of record BEHS01000023.1, read on the forward strand.
CGCATCTGGAACATCACCGCGAACACCCTGCCCGCGCGCTTTGCCGCGTTTATCATGCGATCCGCCTCTACCGGGTTAATCGCCATCGGCTTCTCGGTCAGCACATGCAAACCCTTACTAAAAGCGTATTCTGCCACTTCGGGATGCACCGGATGCGGCGTAGCAACGATTACCGCGTCCACCAGCCCGCTATCAATGCACTGTTTGTAATCGGTGAAGAAGGGCACGTTGTACTGTTCGCCTACGCTCTTCGCCACGGCGGGGTCAATATCGGCAACCGCTGCCAGCTGCACCTCCTCCACTTCCTGCACCATTTTTGCATGGGCGGAGCCCATCCCCCCCACGCCGATAATCCCTAAGCGTACCTTTTCCATGCTTGCGGACCTCCCTGATGTTGCGCCTTCGTGTGCCATATTCGCCCCAGTACGATGTTCTCCCTGCCCACGAGCGGGGCAAGTATGATAGAATAGGGCAGCAGGAGGTGAAAGGAAGTGAACTTCTGGGAAGCTTCCCTCGTCTTTTTCGGGATGGTGTTCTTCGTAGGCGCGCTGGCGATTTTTCTGGAGCATCTGCAGAAGATAGCATCTATCAAAGCGGAGGTAAAGGACAGAAACTATCAGCATACGCTCCGCAGGATAGAGGAGCTGGCTCAGCAGATTCAGGAGACGCGCCAGATGCATACCGACCATGTGCTGAACATGGACGACCACCTGCAGCATCTGGAGCACAGGCTATCTGCACTGGAGAGCAGGGTAGAGCAGATACAGCAGGAGCAACAGGTACGCCACTGATTGTCACGCCGCTTGCCGGTGAGCGCCTCCCAACAGTGGGCGCACGCAGTTGCGTCCTGCGCGTTTGGCTTCGTACAGCGCAGCGTCTGCCACCTCTACCACATCGGAAGGAGAATGCATATAAGGCATGTACTCCGCCACGCCGAAGCTGGCGGTAATCTGGCGATAAGGATTCGGGGCAGCCGCAATTGCCTGTCGCAGGTTCTCGGCGACGGGGATAGCATCTTTCAACCTGTATCCGGGTAGCAGTACGCTGAGCTCTTCTCCGCCGTACCTTGACACCAGGCTGTCGGAGGGTGTATTGTCCTGCAGTACTTGCGCGACCAGCCTCAACACCTCATCGCCCGCCTGGTGCCCGTAGGTATCGTTAAATCGCTTGAAGTGGTCGATATCCAGCAGCACGAACGAGAAGGTATCCTCTCCGCGCCTCGCTCTCGCAAAAGCCTCTGCCAGATGGTCCTGCATAGCACGGTGGTTGAGCAGCCCGGTCAGCGCATCGGTAAATGCCAGGCTCTCGAGCCGCTCGTTCAACGCACGCAGCTCGCGTTCATACTCCACACGCTGGGTGATGTCCACGCTGGCGCAGATGCCGCCGACCACCTCCCCTGCTGAGCCGTGCAAGGGGAACAGGCTTCGCAACACATAGCGCGTGCTCCCATCCCGGCAACGGTCTACGCTTTCCACAGTGCTTCCATCCCCACGCATCACCCGTTGTATCAGCTCCTGCATCAGCTCCCTGTCCTCTTCGCGGATGATGGTGTCGAAGATGGAGCATGTGAGCACCTCGTACTCCTGCCAGCCGTACAGCAATGCGGCGGCGCGGTTCCATTCGTAGATGACCCCGCCGGCGTCAAAAGTGTAGCAGGCAACAGGCACGTTCTCGAACAGTTCGCGGAAGCGCAGGTTCGCCTGCTGAATCATCTCCTGTGACATCTCCAGAGCCTGCGTTTTGAGCTCCAGCTCCTCCTTCTGGCGGGCGAGCTCCTCGTTCGCCTCGCGCAGGCGATGCTCCATGTCCAGAATGCGTCGAGCAACGCTCAAGCGCGAAGCGAGCTCGGCGCGATCCAGCGGTTTAGAAAGAAAGTCATCCGCGCCGGACTCGATAGCGTGCAGGCGGTCTTCTTTGCTATCCCGTGCGGTCAGCAGGATGAAGTATGTATAGCCCTTCTCTCGCAAGGAGCGCACCCTGCGACAGAGTTCGATACCGTCTGCGCCCGGCATCATCCAGTCAGAGATAACCAGCGGGAATGGGTGCTTCTGGAAGAGCTCCCATGCCTCCTCGCCGTCTTTGGCAGCGAGCACCGAGTAGCCCATCTCCTCCAGCGCTTTCCGCAGCACCAGTCGCGAAACGCTGTCGTCCTCGGCGATGAGTACCCTCATGCCGCTTGCTCCTCCACTGTGTCCATAGTGAATACCTTCATGCGTTCCTGTAAAGCCTCCATTTCGGGTAGTATCTCCTCTGGCGTCTTTTGTGAGAGGGGCTGTTCTAGCTGTTCACAAAGTTTCTCCAATTCCTTCGCGCCGGTAGCCACACTCAACCGCTTCAGGGAGCGCAACAGTTCCAGCGCGTAGTTGCGGTCGCCCGATGTCACCGACTGCATCATCTCCTGCACAAGCCAGCGAGCCTCCTGTGCGAAGCGTTCCGATAACCCCTCATCGTCTAACGGTGCGTGCGCGCGACGCCGCACCGGGCTCCACTTCTCCACCATTTGCGCCAGCAGGTCTATTTTCACCGGCTTGCTGAGATAGTCGTCCATCCCCGCGGAGAGACATCGCTCGCGGTCGCCCTCCATCGCGTGCGCGGTCATGGCGATAATGGGCAGATGCCTGTCTGTAGACGCTTCCCTCTCACGGATAAGGTGGGTTGCCTCGATGCCGTCCATCTCGGGCATCTGGATGTCCATGAACACGATGTCGTATGCGCGATTCGCGGTCATCTCCACCGCTTCTCGTCCGTTGGTGGCAACATCCACCGAACACCCCAGACGCTGTAACATGCGCAGAGCCAGCTTGCGGTTGACCTCGTTGTCCTCTACCAGCAAAACACGCACGCCCGATGTGCGTCGCTCCGCAGAGGGTACATCGGATGAGGTACGGTCGGCTTCGATACCGACCACTTCGCAAAGCGCGTTGTACAGCTGGGAACGGCGTACCGGTTTCGTTAGCCAGACATCGACGCTATCTGCCTCCTGCCCTGACGCCGAGCCTACAGAGGACAGCAGAACGATTTTACATCCCGGGTTGTTCTGCCCGGAGCGAATGCGTCTGGCGACCTCCACTCCGTGCATGTCCGGCATCTGGTAGTCCAGCACCACCACGTCGAACGGGCAAGGAGCCGCAGATGTCAGCAGGTGCAATGCCTCCTGCCCGTCGCTTGCTTCTTGCACCGAACATCCCCATGACTGAAGGTGCTCTCGCAGGATACGCCGGTTAGTGGCGTTGTCGTCTACTACCAGAACGTGCAGACTCGCTATTTTGCGGTCAAAAGAGTCTGCCGATACCCCGTCTTGTGCTTTCTGCAGAGGCAGTTCCACCCAGAAGGTGCTGCCCTTGCCCGGCTCGCTCTGCACCCCGATTTTGCCTCCCATCAGCTCCGCCAGCTGTCGGCTAATGGTCAATCCCAACCCCGTGCCGCCGTATTTGCGTGTGACCGAGCCATCCGCCTGAGTAAAGCTCTCGAAGATGGCTGTCTGCAGTTCGGGCGCGATGCCGATGCCGGTATCTTTCACCAAAAGGCGTATCATCGCCATCGAATCGGTCTCATACACCACCTCCGCGCTGATGAGCACCTCTCCTCTCTCGGTAAACTTGACCGCATTCGAGGTGAGGTTGTTCAGTATCTGCCTGATGCGCACCGGATCGCCGCGCAGGACGGCGGGCACATCGGGCGGTACCGCGGTGAGCAGTTCAATACCTTTCTCGTGAGCGTGGCGGGCGAAGGTTGCACCCACCTCCTCCACCACGTTGCGCAGGTCGAAGTCCATCTCTTCGATGGTCATCTTACCCGCTTCGATTTTGGAGAAGTCCAGAATGTCATTGATGATGGAGAGCAGAGCGTCTGCGCTGTACTTGATGGTCTCCGCATACTCGCGCTGCTCGCCGCGCAGGTCGGTCTGCAACAGGAGCTCGGTCATGCCGATGATGCCGTTCATGGGGGTACGGATTTCGTGGCTCATGTTGGCGAGGAATTGCGATTTGAGCCGGGATGCCTCCAGAGCCGCTTCGCGCGCCTGTATCAGCTCCTGTTCGGTCTTTTTGCGCTCGGCGATTTCCTCTTGTAGCTGCTGGGTGCGTGCCTGCACGCGCATCTCGAGCTCGGCGTTCATGTTCTGCAGCGCCGCTTCCCGCGCTTTAATCTCCGCAATCATCTGGTTGAAACCCTGTGCCAGCGCACCGATCTCGTCAGCGGAAGGAACCTCAATGTGCACCGAATAGTCCTTCGTCTCTGAAACGTGACGCATTGCGCTGGCCATCCGCAGGAGAGGGTCGGCTATCCAGCGCTGGAAATGGCGCGATAGCACAAACGCCAGCAAGGCAAATGCTACGAGCAAGATCCCCAGAGAGCGGAAGTAACTGTACAGACGCGACCACCATTGCCGCAAATCGTAACGGACATAGAGCACCCCTAACGGCTCCGAATGGTCTTTGAGAGGCAGAAAGACCTCGATGTAATTTGCCCTCTGGATATGTCCCCGCGTTGGAGGCGTGGTAGTGAGCACCGATAAAGGTGTTCCCGGGCGCAAATAGGAGGCGAAAATGGTTCCATCCGGGTTGTACACCGCCGCGGCAACAACCTCTTGATGACTACTCAGAGAGGACAGCACCTCCGTGCACGCCTTGCTGTCGCCAAAAGTGACCGCCGGTATCACGTTGGGTACCAGCATCTGCGCCATTGTAAGCGCCTCGCGCGTTTCGGCTCGGCGGTACGCTGCCATGTCGTAAAAAATTAACCCTGCCGATGCGAGCAACAGAGCCAGCAACGAGCTGAGCATCGTTGCCAGCGCCAGCTTCCACTTGATGGAAAGACGACATCTTTGTAGCATAGACGATAGAACCTCCGCTACTGTCTGACAACCCTTGCCAGATTAAGTAGTTTAGAGCTAATCGTCAGATGTGCCCGTTTGGCAGCATCAGGGTTAATCTCAAAACGCACCCTGTTCTGTTCTATGAAAAAGTTGATCATACCACCCTTCTGCGCGAACCCCTCGCTCTCGCCGACGGTCAGCACCGGCGCGTCGTCCAGTATCTCCAGAATCTGCGGGAGGCGTTTGGCTTCTGCTCCGGCGACAAACAGTACATGACATTCACGCATCTCCTTCGCGGTATCCACACGCTTGACCACGAAAGCCCTTCCATGCCAGTCTTTTCCTCGAACCACGCTCTGCAGTGAGGAATGCACCTCGCTCTTGCCCAGTACACCGATGACGAACGGAGAGGAGTTGCTCTCGAACGCGCTATCGGGCCACTCCACGTAGCCAGTGAAGTGGTAGAGGAAAGCGGCCTTCACTTCTGCTTCTTTGTAGTTCTGTGCCAGCGCCATGGCGAGCACATTGGCGACGGCAAACAGGGCTATCGCGCAGTTTCTGGCTCTGCTTTTCGCACCACTTTGCCCATCTACAACCGCCACGTGACCCTCCCGTATATCGCCTTTTCCGGGATGCTATCGCGCTCCCACAGCGGATGCTCGAACTCGCGGATGTCGCGCCTGAGCAGGTTTTGCAACACCAGGCTCAGCTCCACATCCTTCGTGGGATGCCAGCCGATGGAAAGGTCCAGCCGGTAGTAGCTGGGCAGAAAATCCATGCCGAACAGCCGGTCTACGAAAAAGAGATAAGTGTCTATGCGCCAGCGTCCCCGCAGATTCAGGTGCGAACTGATATTCCACTGGTGGCGTGGGGTGTTGCTGGTGCTGTCGCTATGCAAATTGAAGGGGTCATTGCTGTCCGGGGCGTGCTGAAGACGGTAGGTCAGATTCGCATAGCCCAGCCTGAGCGTCCACGAGTCGGTAACGTTCCAGTTGGCGGAGAGCTCGAAGCCGTAGGTTCGCCCGTGCAGCTTGTTGCCCATGTACACCGGCAACACCAGGTGCGGCGTTGGCGAGTTCTCCAGGAAGGGGTCCTCGGGTTCGAAGCTGCGCAGGTTCCTGTACACATTGTAGAATGCCGAGATGTCCAGCGAGATTCGCTGATGCGGCTGACAACGGTAGCCCAGCTCGTAAGCGATGACCTCCTCTGAACGGAAGTTGGGGCTGCCGTAGACGCGGGAGAACATGGGCAAGCCGCTCACCATCCCTTCGTAGTAGGCATCGATGGCGATAGCGCGTTCTGCCCGGGTAGGCATCCGCACCGCACGCGACACCGCTCCCCACCATACCCTTCTCTCATCTGGCTTCCACAACAGGCGCAGGTTGGGCTGCACCTCCCACGCTGTGTAACTGTTGTTCTCCAATTTGGAGCCGATGGTTAAACGAGTGCGGTCGTTAAGGGTGATATCATCCTGCACAAAGACCCCAAAGACATGATCTGTTCTGATAGAGGGGGTGAGGTTCATCAAGTTACCGCGAGTCTTATCTGAGGTGTGCTTGTACTCCACACCCCATAGCAGGTCGTGCTTGTCTGCTATCTGTACCCGCTGTTGCCAGTTGAGGTCGAAAGTATCGCGAATCTCCGAGAACTCCAGAGGCGAGCGGGCGTAATGGTCGTAGTACAGATGCAGGGTGTCGGTGATGTTGCCTCGCTGGCGGTTCCACGTACCCATCAGGTAGTAGCCGGAGATGGTGTAACGGTCATCCACAACGCGACTGCCCGGCAGAGTAAAATCGGGGATGTTCAGCCGTTGTCCGACACGCCCCCCATACGCCTCGCCACGCAGGGTGAAGTTCTCGTTCTCCGTGCGGTTCCAGTCCGCACGGAAGCCACTGCGCCTTACCAGCCAGCCGTCGTTGTTACGGGTGTACGCCTTATCCTGTTCAAAAGCGTCATGCTCTCGATAGAGCGTATAGACCCGGTAGTAGCCCTCATTGCCGATCGTCCCGCCGACGCGTACCCCGCCGAAGGCTTTCTCCTCGCCTCCACCGCCCGATACCCACAGCGTACCCTGTGTGTCCTTCGCCGATCTGGTGATAATATTGATGACGCCGTTGACCGCGTTGGCTCCCCACAGCGACGCGCCCGGTCCGCGGATGACCTCGATGCGCTCGATATCCTCCATGAACAACGGAGGCTGGGCATCCCAGTACACCCCCGAAAAGAAAGGCGTATAGATGCTGCGTCCATCGATGAGCACCTGCAGTTTATTGGAGTAGCGTCCGTTGAACCCGCGCACCGCCACCGCCCATTTGTTGGCGTCGATAGTGGCAACGTGCACGCCGGGCACAAGACGCAGCGCCTCAGGGATAGTGGTTGCGCCCATGCGGTGGATGTCCTCGGCGGTGACGACGTATACCGAAGCCGGCACGTCGCGCACCGGTTGCGCTTTTTTGGATGCGGTGATGACCTCCACCTGCATCAGGTCTTCGATACTGAGCTGGGCGAGGTCCGGAGCAGTCGGCGCGGGATCGCTGTGGACTACTGCTACGCTCCCCCACAGGACGGTCAGGACAGTACAGAGAATGGCGATGAAACGCATGCTTTTCTCTCCCCTTCCCGTACGGGTGGGCGTGCATGAATCGCCGATAACCGCGTTATGCCACGTAGAAAACCTCATGCACGCATCCTCTTTTCCCCAAAGGTTATTTTCGGCAAAAAGGGATGTACGCTTTACGGCGGTTCTCACACCTTGCCCCCCGCCTGTAACCTGCAGTATAATCTGATACACGAAGGCTTTTTCTACACGAGCGTGCGAACGGATGGCGGAGACAACCAGTATCCCGAAAGTGTATGACCCCACGAACGTGGAGGAGAAATGGTATCGATACTGGAGCGAGAAGGGCTACTTTGCACCCAGCTCGGAAGCGAATAAACCTGTGTATTGTATTACCATCCCCCCACCCAACGTCACAGGGTCGCTGCATATCGGACACGCGCTGTGCTATACCATCCACGACACACTCATCCGCTGGCGCAGGATGCAAGGGTATAACACCCTTTGCGTGCCGGGCACCGACCACGCAGGCATCGCTACCCAGAACGTGGTGGAGAAACAACTGCGTCGTGAGGGGTTGACACGCCACGATTTGGGCAGGGAGAAGTTTCTGGAGCGCGTGTGGGACTGGGTGCGCGAGTACGGCGGTGTGATACTTACCCAGTTCCAGCGACTGGGCTGTTCGTTTGACTGGAGCCGCACCCGTTTCACAATGGACGAAGGCTATGTCAACGCCATCATGGAATGCTTCGTGCGCTGGTGGGAAGACGGGCATATCTACCGTGGCAAGCGCGTGATTAACTGGTGCCCGCGCTGTCTCACCGCCCTCTCTGACATCGAGGTGGAGCACGAAGACCAGCCGTCCCAGCTCTATTACATCCGCTATCCGTTCAAGGACGGCTCCGGTTACGTGGTGGTGGCGACCACCCGTCCTGAAACGATGCTGGGCGATACTGCCGTTGCCGCCAACCCAGCCGATGAGCGGTATCAGCATCTTTTCGGTAAGACCATCATCCTGCCTCTGGTGGGCAGGGAGATACCTTTCATCGCCGACGATTATGCGAAGCCCGAGTTCGGCACAGGGGCGGTGAAGGTGACCCCGGCACACGACGCCAACGACTTCGAGTGCGGACTGCGTCACAACCTGCCGCAGGTGGTGGTGATCGACGAGCACGGTCGCATGACCGACGAGGCTGGCGAGCGATACGCAGGGCTGGACCGTTACGAGGCGCGGGAAAAAGTGCTGGAAGACCTGCAGGCGCAGGGTTTGCTGGAGAAGGTGGAGGACTACGTGGTTCCCGTGGCCACCTGCGCTCGCTGCGATACGGTGATCGAGCCGTTGCTCTCCGAGCAGTGGTTCGTGCGTATGAAGCAGATTGCCCAGCCCGCCATCGACGCGGTGAAAGAGGGGCGTATCCGCTTTATTCCCGACCGGTACGCGCGCACCTATCTGGACTGGATGGAGAACATCAAGGACTGGTGCATCTCGCGCCAGCTGTGGTGGGGACATCGCATCCCCGTGTGGACAACCGAAGACGGCGAGTATATCGTGGCTCGCTCGGAGGAGGAAGCTCGCCAGAAGGCGGGGGGCAAAGCCATTAAGCAGGATGAAGACGTGCTGGACACCTGGTTCTCCTCCGCGCTCTGGCCCCATGCGGTGCTGGGCTGGCCCGAGAAGACCGAAGACCTGAAGACCTACTACCCCACCTCCGTGCTGATTACCGCGCGCGACATCATCTACCTGTGGGTGGCGCGCATGATAATGACCGGGCTCTACTTCATGAACGACGTGCCCTTCCGCGACGTGTACATCTACGCCACTGTGCTGGACGAGCAGGGAAGGCGCATGAGCAAATCGCTGGGCACGGGCGTGGACCCGCTGGACCTGATAGAGATGTACGGCGCGGATGCCCTGCGCTTTGCCCTGCTGGTGCGCACCGCCAAGGGACAGGACATTCGCTTTGCCAGCATCCAGCACGGCAGGCACAGCCAGGTGGAGGAAGCGCGCAACTTCTGCAACAAAATCTGGAACGCCTCGCGCTTTGTGCTGATGAATCTTGACGAGCAGTTCCGCCAGCGGTTTGACGGGTCCCTGCCCACGAATGAGCAGATGACCGATATCGACCGCTGGATACTGAGCCGTCTGAACAGCACCATCCGCACGGTCAACACCGCGCTGGAAAACTACGACATGGACGACGCGGCGAAAGCCATTTACTCTTTCCTGTGGGATGAATACTGCGACTGGTACATCGAGATGTGCAAGCCTCGTTTGAACGCAGGTGGTGCGGAGCGCGAGGTGGCTCAGCGTGTGCTCAGCGTGGTGCTGGAGCATACCCTGCGCCTGTTACACCCCTTCATGCCCTATATTACCGAGGAAATCTGGCAGAGTCTGCCGCATGAGGGTGAGAGCATTATGATCGCGCCGTTCCCGGTGGAGCATCCCGAATGGAACGCCCCACAAGCGGAGGAGCGTATGCAGAAGTTGATAGAGGCGGTGCGAGCCATCCGCGCCCTGCGCACGGAGATAGGCTTTGATATCTCGCTGAAGGCGAACGTGTTCGTGGTGCCCACCTCACCGGAGGCGGGCAGCTTGCTGCGGGAGCACGAGGCGGTGATACGCACCCTGCAGCGCGTGGAGCCGATGACCATCGTGGAGCACCTGCCCGACGGCGCGAAGACGGTGGCAACGCATTGCGACCTGGCGGACGTGTACCTGCAGCTGGAGGCGGTGGACATCGAGCGGGAGCGCCAGCGGGTGCAGAAGGAGCTCGCTTCGCTGGAGAAGGAGCTGCAGCGCGTGAACGGCAGACTGAGCAACGAGCAGTTCCTGCAACGCGCCCCACAAGAGGTTGTGGAGAAGGAACGGACGATCCACGCGGAGCTGCTGGAACGCCAGGCGAAGCTGCTGGAACGGCTAAAGAGACTGGAGTAGCCCACCGGGCATAACCGCTAGCAGATGTGCTTCGTCTATACATTGGGAAAAAGCAGAGTGGCATCCCTTACCAAGCAGAGGAGAGCGATATGCAGAAAGTGAAACTTCTATGGATTGGAATACTCTGGTTGTGCGCCAGCTTTGCGATGGCGCAATCGCAGGACATTAACGACTACGTGCAAACCCGTCTGCACGACCTGCGTGCTACCGTCAAACAGCAGACCGCTAACCAGCGCGAGCTGGAGAAAATCAACAAAGATTTTGCCAACTCGTACCGTATCAAACAGATGACCGCCCGCTACAAGGAACCCTCCAAGATGCGCCTGGAGAGCAAAGTGGGCGTAGTCAACGTGGTCTATATCATCAACGGGAACCGCAAGCACGTTTCCGCCGGTCCTATCAAAAGCACCGACGACATCAGCAATGCGCCGGGCAAGCGACAGTCGCTCATGGATTTCGGTATCCTCACGCCCGGCTTCATGAAGCTGGTGAACGCAAAGTTTTTGCGCTATGACCACGAGGGCGGGGTGCGCTATCCGGTGTTTGAGCTCACCTGGGCCAACTCCGACGATACCTCCAAGCATATCGTCTGGATGGACGGCAAAACGCGCACCGTCGTGAAGCGACAGTGGTACAACCAGCTGGGCAAGCTGATGGCGATTTTCTACTACAAGAACCCGGTGGAAGCAGCGCCGGGTATCTGGATCCCCACGCGAGTAGAGGTGTACAACGCCGAAGGCAAGCTGGGTGGGGTTACCACCTACGTAGACCTGCACGTGAACGAAGGCTTGCCCGACAATCTGTTCCAGTTTTAGCCTCTGGCGGGAGTGTGCGCCTACACTCCCGCAAACGCGCTGAACCCTCCATCGATGGGAATCACTGCGCCCGTCACGAACGCGCTCGCAGGCGATGCCAACCAGATGATAGTGCCTATCAGGTCATCTGGTTCCCCGAATCGCCCCATCGGCGTATGCGCGATGATCGCCTGTCCGCGCGGCGTGAGGTTGCCCGACTCGTCCAGCAGCAGGTAGCGGTTTTGCCTGGTCAGGAAGAAGCCGGGCGCGATGGCGTTCACCCGCACCCTGGGCGAATACTCCTGCGCGATGTGCACCGCCAGCCACTGCGTGAAGTTGCTCACCGCCGCTTTGGCTGCCGAGTAGCCCAGCACGCGCGTCAACGGCTTGAACGCCGACATGGAGGAGAAATTGATGATGACACCGCCCCACTCGTTCTCCAGCATCTGTCTGGCAAACACCTGAGCGGGCAGTATCGCCCCGCCGAACAGGTTCAGGTTCACCACCTTCTGCAATGCCTCTATCGGCAGGTCGAAAAAGCTCCGCTCGGGCGAGGTGGAGGCTTCGGGCATGTTGCCTCCTGCCGCGTTCAGCAGAATGTCTACCGCCCCCACTTCGCGCTTCACCTGCTCTGCCACCCGCTCGATGTCCGCCCTGTCCAGTACGTCCATCCGGTAGCCGTGCGCCTCGATGCCCTGCTGGCGCAGTTCCTGCACGCGCTCGTCTAACGGCGCGATGTCGGTGAGTACGATACGCGCTCCCGCTTTGCCCAGACCTCTGGCAATCGCGCCCGCCAGCACGCCCGCACCGCCTGTGAACAGTGCTACTTTCCCTTTGACCGAGAACAGCTCCTCGATATAGCCCATTTCTCCCTCCTTCATGGTTAACGGTTTGTGGTAGCAGGCTAAAGCCTGCGGCTACATGGATGCATGTTCCTTGAAAGCATCCGCCAGATCTCGCATCAACCGGCGGAAGAAGCGATAATTTTTCGCATAGCCCTCCACTGCATCCTGCTGAGGCAGGTATTGCCTGCCGGTTCGCACCATTGCCTTCGTTGCCCGCACCACGTCCGGGTACACTCCCAGAGCAGTATATGCCAGGATAGCGGAACCGACCAGTGCCGGCTCCTCCACGTGGCTGACCTGCAGGGGGATGCCCAGCACGTTTGCCATCGTCTGCATCCACAGAGGCGAACGCGCCCCTCCGCCGCCGATACGTATCTCCTGCGGTGTCACGCCGTTCTCCTGCAGGGCATCGTACACGATACGCAGCGCGAAACATACCCCCTCCATTGCTGCCCGAACTATGTGTCCGCGTGTGTGGTAACCCCGCAGTCCGAAGAACACCCCTGACGCCGCGTTGCCGATTTGCGGATTGCGCTCGCCACTGAGGAACGGCAGGAAGAACAATCCCGCCGTATCGGAAACGCTCTCCGCTTCACGGTTCATTGTCTCGTAGTCGATATGCAGCACGTTGTCGCGCAGCCAGCGCAGGGTGATGCCCGCGTTGTTAATGGCGCCGCCGGGGAACCACTTACCGCAGGCGAGGTAGCAGGTCTGCAATCGCATAGCGGGGTCGCCGTCCAGCACCGGACGCGGAAGTGCTACTCGCAACATCGCAGTCGTGCCCAGGTTCACCGCACCCGTTCCTTCCAGCATCGTACCGATGCCGATGGCCACCGCGCCTCCATCGTATACGCCCGGCACCAGTTGACATCCCTCCGGTAAGCCCAGCTGCGCACAGACCTCTGGAGGCAAGGACGCCAGCACTTTATCCGCCTCCACCGGTTCCGGCAATCGCTCCGCATCAAGCCCCAATAACCCCAGCGCGACCTCGTCCCACTGCAGGGTGTGCAGGTTCATCAACTGGGTTGCCGTGCCCAGGCTGGCTTCCGTTACCCACTGCCCGGTCAGGCGGTAAATCAGATAGTCTTTTGCCCCCACAAACCGCCGTGCGCCGGCAAAGAGGTCGGGGCGGGTTGTCTTCAACCAGAAGAGCTTGGAAAGCGGATAGTGAAACAGTGGTGGGCAGCCGGTACGCTCATAGAGCTGACGCGCGTCCATCCGGCTCGCCAGACGAGAGTAAGTCTGCTGTGGGCGCGTGTCCAGTAAGGTGATGATTCCGGTGAGCGGTTTGCCCTGTTCATCCACCGCCAGCAGGCTCAGCTGATAGGCAGAGAGCACCAGCGCACTTATTTGCTGGCTATAGTCTCCGGCAACCTGTTGCGCCACCGTACGAAATGTATCCCAGAGCAGATGTGGATCGTGCTCCGCCCTGCCGCTTTCGTCGCGCTCCAGGGGCAGCTCTTGCTGAACCATCTGCAACACCCGACCGTCGGCATCCACTACCCCCGCTTTGATGTTCGTCGTGCCGACATCCACAGAGAGTATCAAGGGTCTATTTTCCATCCCGTGTTTCCCGTTAGAGCGACCAGAATCCTGACGCCATTATACACGCTCTGCGTTTGGCAGGGCAAGTTACAGCAGAACCACCGTTCCTCTCCGTCAGTCGAAAGAGGTAAAATAGTAATGTAGATTAACGTATCCCCGAGCGCATCAAGATGAGTCTCTACGCCCAACAGCGCGTGCGAAAGGAACCCGGGGTTTGCGGAGGCGTACTCAGCATTCCCGAGGAGCGGATGCCCGTTTCGTTCATCCTGCGCTGCTTCGCGTCGGGTATGAGCCACCGAGAGATTCTGCGCGCCTATCCCCAGCTCAGCGAGGAGGACCTTCGGCTGGCACTGCTCGCCGCGGCGGAAAGATTGGAGAGCGACGATGAAGTTGCTGGTAGATAGCCAGATCAGCGCGCAGGTAGCAACGTGGCTGCGCAAGGCAGGGCACGATGTGCGCGAGGTGCGTGACGACCCCATCCTGCGCGGAGCGGATGACAGTACGCTGGTTCAAACCGCCTGGCGCGAGGGGCGGGTGCTGGTCAGCGCGTCACCGGCGTTCACCCGCTTGATTTCGCGCGAGGGAGGCTGGCGCCCGGGGGCGATTTTGCTGCTGGCAGGTGACCCCCGCCCGCGCGTGCAGATACAGACGCTTCAGGCACTTCTGGAGAAATTACCTGAGGCGAAACTGATGAGCAGCCTCGTTATTGTCGAAGGGCATCGGGCGCGCGTTTACCCGCTTGTTGTCCGCCCACCGGAAAAGATGACGCCGGAGCTGCAACCCCGTTTACAGGAGCCTCTGCCTTCTCCTGGGTCGGTACCTTCTGCCCATTCCTACCTCGCCTGTCCCGTCTGCGGATACACCATGAAGCCGCTGCACGGATGCAAGCAGGTCTGCCCCGCTTGCGGATACCTCAGCTCATGCAGTATGGATTAGGGGGTAATATCAACCTGCCTCAGGTACTCCGTCAAATCTGAAATTTTTGGAGGGTCACGCTCCGTCGCGACTAAAAACGAACGGCTCGGATGGATCCTTGCCCTCCAAGTGGCTAACAGGTGCTCTACCGCTTGCGGTCGAATATTGATAGACATCATCGAGACAGGAGGGAAGAGGAGAAATGCCGTATCTGACTCCCACTATCATCGGCGCGATTGCCGGTGACGTTATCGGTGCACCCTATGAGTGGCGTCGCATCAAGACCACCGAATTTCCGTTGCTCAGCTCCAGGCCGCACTTCACCGATGATACGGTGCTTACCGTTGCAGTGGCGGATAGCATTCTGACCGGCAAAGATTTCACAAGTGTGATGCGGGAGTATGGGCGCAAGTACCCTCATGCCGGATACGGTGGTTGGTTCCACCACTGGTTATACGTGCCGGACCCGAGTCCATACGGCAGCTACGGCAACGGCTCGGCGATGCGTGTCAGTCCGGTTGGCTTTGCGTATTCCACCCTGCAAGAGGTTCTCGAAATAGCGAAACGCTGCGCGGAGGTAACGCATAATCACCCGGAGGGTATCAAAGGGGCACAGGCGACCGCCGCCGCTATCTTCCTGGCGCGAACAGGTCATGACAAAGAACAAATCAGGGAGTATGTTACCCGCACTTTCGGTTACGACCTCCACTTCACACTGGATGAGATACGCCCCTCCTATGGCTTCGATGAAACCTGCCAGGGAACGGTGCCACAAGCCATCGCCGCTTTCCTGGAGAGCACCGACTACGAGAGCGCGGTGCGATTGGCGGTCTCGCTCGGCGGCGATAGCGATACCCTGGCGTGTATCACAGGAGGAATTGCCGCCGCTTATTACAAGAGAATCCCGGAAGACATCGTGCAGAACGTTCTCAGTCTGCTTCCCGAAGAGTTTCGCGACATCATCCGCCGGTTTGACGAGAAGTTCGCTGAGAAGATAGGCAACGGTAAAGAGGAGGGTTCCGACAATGCCTGATCGCTTTCTCCAACTACCTCCGATGGGCAAGTACATCGGACACAAGCCGTCCACCATTCGCGCGCAGTCTACCTACCGCTCCGGACAGCCGATTGTGGGCACGTACTACTTTTACTGGTACGACGTGAACACGGGGGAACACTTCATTGACCCCGATGGCACCGACGCCCTCACCGACCATCCCGCCAACCCCAGGGGTTATAGCTACCGCTCGCCCGAATGGCATCGACGCGAGATGGAAGATATCCTGCGGGCGGGGATTGACTTTATCCTGCCCGTCTACTGGGGCAACCCCGCCGACCGCCAGCGAGGCAAAGGGCTGTACTGGAGCTTTGAAGGACTGGAGGCACTGGTCAAGGCGCAGGAGCAGATGCTCACTGCCAAACGCCGCCCTCCTAAAATCGGGATGTTCTACGACACCTCCACACTGCAATGGAACGCCGACCACTACCATGCCGACCTCACCACGCGCGAGGGGCAGGAATGGTTTTACGTTTCCATCCGTGACTTCTTCTCGATGGTGCCCCCTAAACTCTGGGCGATGGTAGACTACCGCCCGCTCCTTTTCCTCTACGCCGCCGCCTTTGCGAAAGATTACAACCAGCAAGCCATCGACTTCGTTTACACGCAGTTCGAGAAAGACTTCGGCTGCCGCCCCTACATCGTGCGCGAGGCGTCGTGGAACAGGGTTCGCACCGACAGTGTGTATGCATGGGGAGGCGCGCTAAACCCCCAGATTCTGGACGTGGCGGCTATCGGACCGGGATACGACCACTCCGCCGTGCCCGGCAGACAGCCTCTGGTGCGCGACCGCGAAGGGGACAAGTTCTTTGAGCGCAGCTGGGAGCAGATTCTGCGCATGAATCCCAAACGCCGTCCCTTTATCGTGATGGTTGAAACGTGGAACGAGCTCCACGAAGGCACGGACATCTGCCCATCCCGCGAGTACGGTGACCAGTATGTGAGGCTCAACGCCCGTTATGCCGACATGTTCCGACGAGGGGTACAGCTGCGCCCGCAAGGAGCTTACGCCAATGTACAGGAGGTCTCTATCTTGCTGGAGCGACGCCCCGTAGAGCGTGGTATCCGTCTGCATAGTGACCCTAACGGCGACGGCTTGATGGAGCCTGCCGAAGCAGGGGGCGTCTCCGCGTGGAGAACCCTGCCCAATCGGCATGGAGTGATGCGCTACGCTTACTTCGATGTGGATGACAGTTTCGCCTTCGACGAAGGCACACCTCTGCAGATCGAGGTAGAGATATGGGACGGTGAGGGAACCTTTACTATTGAGTACGACTCCACCGACCCTGCCGGTAGCGTGCGCGAAGGCGCGTTTAAGCCTGCGCAGAGTTTTACCCTGAGCAACACCGGACGCTGGCGCACCTTCCGCGTCAGTCTGAATGATGCCCGCTTTGCGAATCGCACCAACGGCGCGGATTTCAGACTGGCTTCGGCGCAAGAGATGCTGATACGACGAGCCACAGTGCGCAAGGAGCGAAGGTGACAGAGGCAGCAAACGCCCCTGCAGGGATTCTGGCTTCCGCTGGCTAATGCACAGGTGGAGGTTGGAAAGATGGCAGAAGGTAACTTCATCGGTCTCATCGGTCTGGGCGTGATGGGACAGAACCTCGCGCTGAACATCGCGCGAAAGGGCTATTCGGTCAGCGTATACAACCGCACCGCCGCACGCACCGAAGCGTTCGTGAGAGAGCGACTGAAGCAGGAACCGATTACCCCCACTTACGACCTGCAAACCTTCGTGCAAAGCCTGGAGCGACCGCGCAAGATAATTCTGATGGTGCAGGCAGGCTCGGCAGTGGACAGCATGATAGAAACCCTCATCCCGTTGCTGGACAGCGGCGATTTGATTATCGACATGGGCAACTCGCACTACGCCGACACCGAGCGGCGCATGGAGACACTTGCCGCCAGAGGACTGCTGTTCTTAGGCACAGGCGTCAGCGGCGGCGAGCGGGGAGCTCTGGAGGGACCCTCTATCATGCCGGGCGGTACTCCCGAAGCGTACGCGCTGGTGGAAGAGGTTCTCACGCGCATTGCGGCGCAAACCGAAGATGGGGCGTGTTGCACCTATCTGGGACGCGGAGGTGCAGGACACTTCGTCAAGATGGTGCACAACGGCATCGAGTATGCCATCATGCAGGCGATTGCGGAGGCGTACGATGTGCTGCGCGCTGCCGCAAGGCTGTCCACATCTCAAATCGCCGACCTCTTCGAAGAGTGGAACCGGGGCGAGCTGAACTCGTTCCTCATGGAAATCTCTTACAAGGCACTGCGCAAAACCGATGAGGAAACGGGTAAGCCGCTGGTAGAGACGATACTGGACAAAGCGGAGCAAAAAGGCACAGGCAAGTGGACGGCGCAGGCAGCGTTAGACCTCGGCGTGCCGACCCCCTCTCTGGCGACGGCGGTGTTTGCCCGCACCCTGTCGCACTTCAAGCAGGACCGCATGAAGATTGCCGAAGCCATTTCCGACGCGCTGCGCCAGTCATGTCCTCTGGATACGAGCACCCTGATAGAGGCAGTAGAGCGTTCCCTGCGCCTGAGCATGTTTCTCGCCTTTTCGCAGGGGTTATGGCTTCTGTGGGAGGCGTCGCGTGCTTACGACTACGGTTTGAACCTGTCGGAGGTGCTGCGCATCTGGAAGGGCGGCTGTATCATCCGCGCTCGGATGCTGAACTTCCTGCGTGAAATCGTTCAGGAGGGCGGTGACAATCCGCATCTGCTTCTTAGCCCGAAAGCGCAGGCTTACGTGCTGGAAAACATGCCCTCCGCGCAAAAGGTGGTGAATGTGGCGCACACCTGCGGTATCCCCGTGCCGGTTCTGGACAGCGCGGTAGACTACTTGCTGAGCATGAGCCGCGCCAACCTGCCTGCGAACCTGATCCAGGCACAGCGCGACTTCTTCGGGGCACACACCTACGAGCGTGTGGACAAGCCGGGCACGTTCCATACCGAATGGGAGTGAACCTAACCCAGCTTGTCGAAATCTCCCTGTAGCAGGGCTTGTTTCATTTCCATGTAGTAGCAGAAGTTCTCCCACGGCACGTCCGGCGGCACAGTGTGGTCTACCGTTGGGATGAAGCCACCTTCTTCGATCAGGGGGATGAACTCGCGCAGATGCGCCCGGATGGCTTCGCGGGATTGTGTCAGTACCCGCTTGTCTACTCCGCCCCATAGCCTAAGCGTTTTGCCGAAACGACGGCGCCATTCTATGGGGGAAACGCCAGCTGCCCGCTCAATAGGCCAGAGCACATCTACCCCAGCATCCAGCAGTAGAGGGATAAGCGGCGTTGGGTCGCCGTCGGTATCCACCGCGAAGTAGCGAGTGCCATGTGCCTTGAAAAACTCCACCATCCGCTTGAGGTGCGGAAAAATGAACTTTCGGAATGTCTCCGGGCTAAGCAGGGGACCGTTCTTCATGCACATATCTTCGTTCAGGGTGAAGTAATCCACCCGAATCTTCTCCAGAACCGGACGGCTGGTCTCAATGATGAAGTCGCAGAAGAACTCCATCATCTCATGCATCAGGTCGGGGTAATCGTACCAGGCGTACGACAGTGCCTCTGTGCCCATAAACTCCCGCGCACGCCAGTAGAACCCGTTCGCGGCGCAGTTTTCACCCAGTATCAGCGGGCAGTTGCGCCTTTGCCACCGCTCGATGCGGGCGTCGAGGTCGGCGGGATAGCGCTCGGGGATGGCGGCAATGAGGCGTCTTTTGACCTCAGCGAAGTCCTCGGGCTTGCTTACAGGGAAGGCAAGATACTGGTCCATGCACATTCGTGCCCCGCCGATAGCACCCTCTTTCAGCGCCTTACGCACAATGCCCAGCGAGTCGCGATAGATTTCGTACTTATCCGTCTCCTCAATCAGCTGAGGCTCGAAGGGAGGGATAAAGCCGAAGTTCACAGGGATATATTCGCGACGGTCCAGCCCAAGTGCGTCTTCTCCATGAAACCAGTTCCAGGTGAAATCCTTCACCGCCTCCGGGGCTTCCTGTTGCCAGCGCAGAGCGGTCTGCGTCCACACACCCAGCTCGTGGTTCGGGCGGCGGTCCGCAGGCTCGTACTCCATACAGGCGATGAAACGCTGAAGGTCGTTCACCGTTAGAAGCTCACCGCGAGAGAGGCGCCGTAGTAGGTCTCACCGTCAATGCTATAGAGGCGCAGTCTCAACAAGGGCACGGGTTCCCACGATACGGCGGCGTTCCATGCGCGGCTATCGTACTCCGCGCTGAGCAGGATACGATAAGGTGTCCGTATCTCCGTCCCCACGAACGGTCCCCTGATACCTCCCGCTCCGATACCGCCGAACAGGTACATCTCGTCGATAAAGGGGTTTGGGGGCATATAGGGCAGTCGATAACCGACCGCTAAGTAGAAGGCAATGCCGTCTTCTGTTCTGTTAGCAACATCGCGCACGCCCACTGATACCGCTGGCGTAAAGCCGATGTCGGGCAGGATGTTGTATTGCAAACCGAGGCTGTCCACATGTCGTGTGCGCGTTTCCAGACGCAGAGCCTCCACCTCTATTCCGCCAATCAGTCCGAGGTTTGCCCAGTAATGGGTTAATCCCCCCTTGCTTTCGCGCCGGGCGATTTCCAGCTTCGCACTGCCGGGCGGCAGGTTATACGCGGAGGGGGTGAGTATTACTCTGTCGGCGTGTGCTCCTGTTGCCAGTACTACCAGTGCCCAGAGTATCATCGCCCCCCTTCGTAAGTTGCCGAACATATCTGCCTCCTGACCGTTACTTTCTGCGTTTATTGACGAACCGCTCGATACGGTGCAGAGCCTCCTCTATCTTCGGCAGCGAGGTAGCGTAAGACAACCGCACATGCCCTTCGCCACTGTTTCCGAAGACGTTACCGGGGACCACCGCCACCCGTTCCTCCCACAGCAGTTGCTCGGTGAACTCTTCCGAGCGCAAGCCGGTGCAACGAATGGACGGAAACACATAGAACGCCCCCTGCGGTGGCACGCATTCCAGACCGATTTCGTTCAGCCGCTCCACAATCAGCCGGCGACGGCGGTCGTACTCACGGCGCATCCGCTCCACCTCCGGCTCGCCGCGTTCCAGAGCCTCTTCCGCCGCCTTCTGGGCGGCAATCGGCGCGCACAGCATGGTATACTGATGCACCTTCATCATCATCTCGATAATCTGCGCGGGGGCGCAAGCATAGCCGATACGCCAGCCGGTCATCGCGTAGGACTTGGAGAAGCCACCCAGCAGTATGGTGCGCTCTGCCGCACCGGGTAGTGAGGCGACGCAGGTATGCTGGGTGTCATACACCAGCCGGTCATAGATTTCGTCGGTGATAAGATACAGGTCGTGTTCTACAGCTATCCGCACCACCTCTTCCAGCGCAGCGCGAGAAGCCACCGCGCCCGTTGGGTTGTTGGGGTAGCAGAGCAAAACCGCCTTCGTACGCGGGGTTATCGCCTCACGCAGGCGGTGCACGTCGGGCTGGAAGCCCTGCCGGTAGTCGGTGGGTACCGGTACCGGTTTACCGCCCGCAAACAGCACGCAGGGCGCGTAGGAGACATAGCTCGGTTCAAAGAAAATCACCTCGTCGCCCGGGTTCAGCAGGGCGCGCATGGCGATGTCCAGCCCCTCGCTCACCCCGACGGTCACTATGATCTCGCTTTCGGGAGAGTAGTCTACCCCGTAGCGCGCCTTGAGGTGCGAGGCGATGCGCTGGCGCAGGGTAAACAGTCCATAGTTTGAGGTGTAGGTGGTGAAGCCTTTTTCAATCGCCCAGATAGCCGCCTCGCGGATATGCCATGGCGTGACGAAATCGGGCTCACCGACGCCCAGCGAGATACAATCCTCCAGCTGCGCCGCCACATCGAAGAAACGACGGATGCCCGACGGTGGAACGGAAGCCACCGCTTGCGAGAGAGGTTTCATGGTGCCATCACCAGCCTGCGGTCGGTTTCGGTTTCGGCGTACACCTCGCCATCCTCTTTGTATCGCTTCAGCACAAACTGCGTGTAGGTCGCCTGCACTCTGTCCAGTGGCGCGAGACGCTCTGCCACAAACGCCGCTACCTCCTTCATCGTGCGCCCGCTCACAATGACGCGCAAATCGTGGTCGCCCGACACCAGATACACTGCATGCACCTGCGGGAATCGGTAGATGCGCTCCGCCACATCATCGAAGCCTACCTCCCGCGCAGGGCTGACCTTCACATCGATGAAAGCAAACACCCGCTCCTCACCGAAGCGGTCCCAGTCAATCACCGTCTTGTAGCGGCGGATGACGCCGGACGATTCCATCTGCTGGATGGCTTGCTTCACCTGCTCCGCGTCTACGCCCAGCATGGCAGCAATCTGCTCTGGCGTGGTGCGGGCATCCTGCTCGAGGATTTCCAGTATCGCCTTCTGTTTCTCGCTATCCATCTCTTCCCTCGTCGTGCTTGTTCACCACGCTTTAATATAGCCGGTTTGAGGTGCGAAGTCAATTGCCCGGTTGACGCTTGCCATCGATGAAGGTCTTTTCGTTCAGAACCTCCGTCATCTTGACTTTCCACCCTTGAGGCGTTTTCACCCATGTATCGCGGGTGGTGGCTACACTGCGCACCTTGTGCCGACGCCCTTGCACATCCACTAAGGTAAAGACCACTTCTTCCGCTGTAGTCACCTGCGCCGTGTTCCCCTTGATTTCCATCTTCTTGATGGTGGTGGTGCGCTTGTCCACCGACTTGACATGGGCGTACTGTTCTCGCATCGCCATTTCCACCATCTGCCTGTTGAGCACTTGCCCGCTTTTCGTTTTGTAAAGAAAATCGGGCGCCATCTGGCGGATTAGACCATCCACGTTCTTCTGTTTGGAGTACCGGGTGGTTTTGTTGTATTCTGCGCGGATTTGCTGCTCGGCGCGTTTGTCGGCAGAGACTGTGCCCGCTACCAGCAGCAGAGCCAGACATATCGCTATCCATTGTGTGGTGTGTCTCATCTGGCAAACCTCCCTTCCTCATTCTCTTTGCACAAGCAGGCAAGAAGTTCCTGCCAGCAACACCTTGACACTGGAAGTACGTCCTCTGTATACTATTCAGGGTGAATCTCGGGAATTGTGTCTATCCTACCTTTGATATTCAGGAGGGACTCCTTACTTGGAACGCATTACTATCACCGGGGGCGTACCTTTACAGGGCGAAGTCTGCGTGAGCGGAAGCAAGAACGCCGCGCTTGCCATCATGGCAGGGGCGGTTTTGGCGTCCGAGCCGGTTATTTTACATAACCTTCCCCGTATTACCGACATCTACACCATGATGGCGATGCTGCGCCGACTGGGAACCGTTGTGGAGTTTATCCATCCCCGCTCGCTGCTTATCGATGCCAGCCGTATTAGCCACCTCGAAGCCCCCCATGACCTGGTGACCCGTATGAGAGCTTCTTTCAGCGTTACCGGACCGCTGGTAGCGCGTTTCGGCTTCGCAAAGGTGCCTCTGCCCGGCGGCTGCGACATCGGCGCACGACCGGTGGACTTCCACATCAAAGGACTGCGCCTGCTGGGGGCGCGGGTGGAGATGGACGGCGATTTCGTGACCGCCGAAGCGGGGCGACTGAAAGGCAACACTATCTATCTGGACTATCCCAGCGCGGGTGCCACCCAGCATCTGATGACCGCTGCGGTGCTGGCAGAGGGCACAACGGTGATAGAGAACGCCGCTGAAGAGCCCGAGGTAGTGGACCTGGCGAACTTCCTCATCGCGTTGGGCGCGCACATCGACGGACACGGTACACGGCGTATCACCATCGAGGGCGTATCCCGCCTGCGCGGCGGCGAATACACCATTATCCCTGACCGGCTGGAAGCGGGAACCTACGCCATCGCCGCTGCGATGACGCGCGGCAGGGTACGTATCGTCAATGCTAACCCTGACCACATGACACCCGTGCTGCTGAAACTACAGGAAGCGGGCGTGCAGATAGAAACCGACGAAGCGGGTGTGCACGTGCAGTTGCAAGGGCGACCGAAAGCGGTTAACATCAAGACCATGCCCCACCCCGGCTTCCCCACCGATATGCAGCAACCGATGACCGCTCTGCTGTGCGTGGCGGAGGGTGTGTCTATTGTCACGGAGACGGTGTACGAGCGTCGCTTCCGGTACGTGCAGGAGCTGCGCAAGATGGGTGCGGACATCGAGCAGGAGAACCGCACGGCGGTGGTGCGTGGTGTGGAGAAACTGTACGGCGCCACTGTAGAAGCGACCGACCTGCGAGCAGGAGCCGCGCTGGTAATAGCCGGTCTCGGCGCGGAAGGCGAGACGACCGTTGAGGAGATACACCATATTGACCGCGGTTATGAGGAACTGGTGGCGAAGCTACAATCGCTGGGAGCGCAAATCCTGCGGCTGAGTGAAGAACCCGTTGCGGTTGCTGTGGAAGAGGTGCCGGTGTGTTCCGCCTGACTCCTGAGCTGGGCATTGACCTGGGAACGGCGAATATTGTGGTTTATCTGCGAGGTAAGGGCATCGTTTTGCGCGAGCCATCGGTTGTTGCCATTTCCACAAAGAACAAGAGGGTATTAGCCATCGGCGAGGAGGCTCGCCTGATGCTGGGGCGCACACCCGGGCATATTGTGGCGATTCGCCCCATGTCGGACGGCGTGATCGCCGACTATACCACCACCCTGAAGATGCTGGAGTACCTTATCGCGAAGGTATGCGGGCGGCGACGCTTCTTCAAGCCGCGCGTGCTGGTGTGTGTGCCCTCCGGTGTGACCAGCGTAGAACGCAGGGCGGTGATTCAGGCGGCGCGCGAGGCGGGCGCAGGCGAAGCATATACGATTGAGGAGCCGATGGCAGCAGCTATCGGTGCGGGATTGCCTATCAGTATGCCGGGCGGTAACATGGTGGTGGACATCGGTGGGGGCACTACCGATGTAGCGGTCATCTCGCTGGAAGGCATCGTGATTAGCCGTTCGGTACGGGTTGGCGGAAATAAGATGGACGAAGTTATCACACGCTATATCCGCAGTCAATATAACCTGATGATTGGCGAGCGAACTGCCGAAGAAATAAAGATAAAAGTTGGCTCTGCTTACCCGTTGGAGAAGGAACTGGAGATGGAGGTGCGCGGACGCGACCTTATCGCCGGGTTGCCCAAGACGATTACGGTAACCTCGGAGGAGATTCGCGACGCGCTACAGGAGCCGATTAACGCCATCGTGGAGCGCGTGCGCTCGGTGCTGGAAGAGACTCCGCCCGAACTGGCGGCGGACATCATCGAGCGCGGCATCACCCTCACGGGCGGCGGTGCGCTGTTGCGCGGTATAGACCGACTTCTGGAGTCGGTAACCAATATCCGCACTCAGGTGGCGGAAGACCCGCTGTCGTGTGTGGCTATCGGCACGGGACGCGCTCTGGAAGAGTTCGCCGCCATCCGCGAAAGCAACGTGGTTTCGGCAGAGTTCTAAACAGGAGGAGGTATTCTCAATGTTCCGCACGGCTCGTTACACTGGCGCAATAGCTCTGATAGCTATAGCCATCGTTGTGCTTCCCGCACCCGCACAAACCACCGAATTCAAAGACGTGCCCCCCGACCACTGGGCGGCGGACGCGGTGAAGGAAGTGGTAGCGAAGGGTATCATGAAGGGGTTTCCCGACGGCACGTTTCGCGGCGACCAGCCGGTGACCCGCTATGAACTGGCGGTGACTCTGGCGCGGTTTATGCGTCAAGTGGAGGAAAGCCTGAAAGACCTCAAAGCACGTACGCCCAAAGTCTCCATCGCCGTACCGGTGAAGCCCCAGCACTGGGCGTTCAAGGACCTGCAGTTCCTCATCAGTCACGGATACATCTCCGAAGAGTCGCCTCTGCTGCGCGACCTGTCCAAGCCCGCCGACACCGATACGGTAAGCGCAGTACTGGCGCAGGCGATCATCGGACTGGTGGAGCGGTACACCATCTCCCCCGAGGAGATGGAGATACCGGAACCCGGTCCACCCTATCGGGTGGATTAGGCAGTTTCCCCCTTATCCCCGTCTCATAAGAGGACGAGGGAGAGGTTTGCTCAACCTAACCCCCTGACCCCCTTCCCTACGAGGGAAGGGGGCACTTGCTGTACGGCTCCCCTGTGTTCCGCTGCCATCATGGTGCTCCCGCCACGAAAGCGATAGATACATCATGTGGTCGCTCCAAACGCTGGACAGATTGGAGGGATTTGTTAGACTGGAGGGGTTAAAGGGGTTTGTTCAAACTCCAGTTGTAAAGCGATGCTTAACGAATGAACGGTGAGCGGACGCCGGTGGGCGGCGTCCGCCTTAATAACTCGCCGTTTATGCAGCAGTCCTCTCCATCGCCGGGTTAGACAGCGTTATGCCTTTGGCGACAGGATCATGCCCAACTGCATCATCAGTCCGAGCGCGTCCATGATGATACGCGTGTCCTTGATTTTTCCGCCTTCGAAGCGGTCGATCACCATGCCCCAAACCACCACAGGTCGATGCGTGGCAGGCACGCCGAGAAACGTTCCACGATGCGTGCCTGTCCACTCGAAGCGTGACAGCACCTTTTCGCCCTCGGTAATCTGCTCATGGATCGTCCAATGCATGTCGGGAAACGCCGTCCTCAGCCCCCGCAGCACGTCCTTCAACCCCTCAAGGCCCGGCCCCTGGCCCGGAAGAGGAACTTGCTCCACCATGTCCTCCCAAAAGAACTGCCCGGCAGCATCAAGGTTTCCCTGGTTCAGAACTTCTTCTACGAATCGGCGGACAACATCGCTGTTACTTTGCATCTCCTTTGCCTCCTGTTGGATCGTTCAACGATGCATTTAGCCGTCTAATGCTTACTTCGATTCAGCAGCGATGCAGTGGACCGCCCGCCGGAACCGGTAGTTAGCTGGCGTTATGCACTATTCACGAGCACTGATTTGCAGTCTACAGGGACTTCGCGTAGTCAATCATCCCCTGGAAGTCCACGATGACCACAGGTTCATCGCCGACGACCCAAGCATCGTG
>BEHS01000024.1 GCA_002898895.1 bacterium HR16
CTGTATAACGCGGCGGACATCAAGGCATGGATGATGCGGGCGGTGGTACTGCGCCTGCGAGGAGAACCGGAAGAGGCATCACAGGTGCGCTTGCAAGTACATCTGCTGGCGCCGCTGGAGCCACTATTGCGTACCGAAGCTTTCCTCAGCACGCCTGCCTCGCCCGAAGCGGACGCGGTGAACCTGCTCCGCCCGCTGGCTGTCCAGCCCCATGCTTTTGAGGAAGTCGCCTGTGACTACCTGAACGCTGGCTGTCTCAACGACGCCATCCGCATTTTGGAAGCGCCTCCCCGTTTGGGACTGCCCGAAACGGCGATGGGGCACTACCTGCTGGCTCTGGCTTACGCGAGGAAGGGACTGCCCGCGCAGGCAGTAGAACATGCCCTGCTCGCGGCACGCAGTGACACCGAGTATCTATTCCCCTGGCGCACCGAAGACTACCTCGCCCTGCAGGAGGTGCTTGCGCTTCGACCGGGCGACCCGCTGGCGCACTACGCGCTGGGTAACTGGCTGATGGCGCATCGCCGACCGGGCGAGGCGTTGCAGGAGTGGCTACGCGCCCTGAACCCGAAAGCGGTGGACGATGCGGTGGCACAAGGCGATATTCCTGCAGAAAAGATAAGTGAGTATCGCTTCCGTAGCGCATGGCGCATCCTTGCGCAAACCTGTCTGACCACTCCTCCTCCGCAGGGCTTACCGCCGCTGGCTACGCTCTATCGTAATATCGGCATGATGATGGCAGATTACTGCAGTTTGCATGGCGTCGCAGGGCGCTACTACCAGAAAGCCGTCTCACTCCGTCCACACGACCACTATCTGTGGTACGAGCGGGAGACGATAGCATCAGCGCAGCAGGCCGCCTCTTCCGCGCTGAAGAGGCTATACCATGCGCCTCCGGAGGTGCTGCGGGAAAACCGGATGGCGCAGCTACACGCGCAGTTGCTGGTGGAAGATGGTCAGTACGACAAGGCGATAGAGATTTTGCACTCGCGTATCTTCCACGTTGCCGAAGGGGAAACGTCCATACGCCCCATTTGGGTAGAGGCGTATATAGGCAAAGGCATCGAACTGGCATACTGGGGGGACTGGCGGGGTGCGCTGAAATGCTTCCAGAAGGCGCTGGAATACCCGCACCACCTGGGAGTGGGCAAACCGTCGCGCCCTGCCGATGCTGTACCTCTCTTCTACGCAGGTGTGGCAGCACGCCGGTTGGGACGGGAGAAACTGGCTAACCAGTACTGGGAGGAATGCGTGCGCTGCCGTGCCACCACCCACCGGGAGTACCGCTATCAGGCGAAAGCGCTCAAGATGATGGGTCGGGAGGAGGAGGCAAACCGCCTGCTGGAGAGGGCGAACGTCATGTACTGGAGTACGCTGGCTGAAGAGGCTTTCGAAGGGTGGTGAAGATTTCAGTTGGTGCGCGCTGAAGAGAACTGTTACCAACGTGCTGGATAGAGGAGGCAAGGGTTGAACCAGGCTATCATTCTCGCTGCGGGTGCGGGAAGCCGCATCTGGCCCTACAACGAAGTGCGCAACAAATGCGCCACACCGGTGGTGAACGAACCTGCAGTGCGCCGACTGGCGAGGCAGCTGCGTGAGGCGGGCATTCGTAAAGCGGTCGTGGTGGTGGGGATGCACGCAGGCTCCGTTCGCGCGGCACTGCACGGATTGAACGGGTTGGAAATCGCCTTCGTTAATGTGCAGGGTACGCCGGGCACAGCTGCCTGCGTGCTGACAGCGTTGCCCCTGCTGGACGCCTCTCAGCCATTTGTAGTGGTTTACGGGGACGTGGTGACGACGCAAGCGACGGTGAGCCGTTTTCTGGAAGTCGCCAGAGGCAGTGACTCGGCGGCGGTCGCGCTGGTACAGCCCATCGTACCCCCCGAACGCCGGATTGACTGGCTGGGTGCAAAGGTGAAGAACGGGCGCATCGAGTATGTGGAAGGACACAGTCGCGACTGCGAACACCGGTTGTGTGGCGTCTACGCCTTCTCCCCGAAAGCCATCCCCGTCATCCAGAACAACCCCGGCATCATGACGCATGTGCCAGTCGGTGGGATGCCCCCTGCGGAAGCGGAGCTGGCGCAAAGCGTGCAAACTCTGCTGGACGAAGGCGAAGAGGTGCCGGCGGTGCAGGTGGAAGACTACCTCGTAGACATGGATAAACCCTGGCACATTCTGGAGGCGAACCGTCGCGTGCTGGACGAGATGAGTCGGAGCCTGTCGGAGAACCGGATTCACCCTGCCGCTCGCATTCACGACGGTGCGGAGATAAAGGGCTTTGTGGTGCTGGGAGAGGGCAGCGAAATCGGCAACCGCGTGGTGATAGAGGGCAACGTGTTCATCGGCAAGGGGTCGCGCGTGGTGAACGGCGCAATTGTGGGTGATGCGGTGGCGATTGGCGACCACACGCGCGTCAGCGACTACTGCTTAATCGGCGCGTACAGCGTGGTGGGCAACCGATGCATTGTGGGGCACGGCGCGGAGCTGGACGGCGTGATGTTCGACGGCGCATACCTGTACCACTACTGCGAGATTTCGGGCGTCGTGGGTCAATCCGTAGACATCGGCGCGGCAACGGTATGCGGGACCCTGCGCTTTGACGATGCCGAGACTATCCACCGCATCAAGGGCAGGCGCGAGTTCCCCATTCACGGCGCGGACGCCACCTACTTCGGCGACTTCAGCCGCACCGGGGTGAACGTGATTACCCAGCCGGGCGTCAAAATCGGGGCGTACACCTGCATCGGACCGGGCGTGGTGGTGTACGAGGATGTGCCCAGCCGCAGGCTGATTTTGCTCAAGCAGGAGCTGATAGAGAAAGATTGGGGACCGGAGCGGTACGGTTGGTGAGAGCACAACCCGGTGCTGTACAACCTTGTCCGGAGGGTAAACTCCGGCTGAACTGGTTTCGCCCCCACCCCAGCCCTCCCCGCGAGCGGGGAGCCTTTCCTCCCCCGTCCACGGGGGAGGTCAGGATGAGGGTGCTTCGTACGGCTCGGACGGAGCCTCGCCATCCAGCCATCCCCACGATTGAAATCACGGGCTATGAGGGGAGCAAAATCCGCCTGCGCGGATTAAAAAACCTGTGAAGACAGGTTTATTGTCATCATATCCCGCCATTTCAATGGCGGGGAGACCGCACAAACGTTTTTCAGTCCGTTCTGTCATGCTGAGCGTGAGCGAAGCATCTCAGCCTGTCGTTAACACGAGATTCTTCGCTTCGCTCAGAATGACAGGATTGCCACGTTTTCTTGTCATGCTGAACGCAGCGAATCATCTCCTCCTGTCGTTAACACGAGATTCTTCGCTTCGCTCAGAATGACAGGATTACCACGTTTTCTTGTCATGCTGAGCGTGAGCGAAGCATCTCCTCTTTTTTGTCATGCTGAACGCAGTGAAGCATCTCTGAGATGCTTCGCTTCGCTCAAAATGACAGGCAGGCGAAACCAGTTTGCCAATATCCAAAATCGTCTGTGGTGAAGTACCAGCACGTGCAGCGCGACCTTTAGGTTCCCTCACTCACCCCGCACCAGCGCTTCGCCCGCGGTCAGCAGGCTCCGTACCAGCTCGGGACTGGAGGCTTCGGCGTATATGCGCACCACCGGTTCCGTACCCGACGCACGTAACAGCAGCCATGCGCTGTCTTCGAACAGGAACTTGGTACCATCCATGCGGTCAATAGCCCGGACAGGTAATCCGGCAATCTCGCGTGCTTCGGTTTGCGCCACACGCTCGCGGGCGGCGGGCATCTCTTCACGCTCCAGGTGCAGATCGATGCGATTGTAATGGTGCTCGCCGGTGAGGTCAAACACCTCCTGCACCAGCTCGCTGAGCCTCTTCCCGCTCAGCGTCATCGCCTCCAGCAGCATTAAGCCCATCAGCACGCCGTCGCGCTCGGGGATGTGGTGCTGGATGCCGATGCCCCCGCTCTCCTCACCGCCAATCAACACATCGCCCTGCAACATATTCTCGCAGATATACTTGAAACCGATAGGCGTGACGGTTAGCGGCAACCCGAAGTGCCGGCACAAGGCGTCGATCATGTTGGTGGTGGAGATGGTCTTCACCACACGCCCGCGCCAGCCGCGCCGTTTCACCAGATGGTACAGGGCGATGGCAAAGATGCGATGGCTGTCCACGAAGTTGCCCTGCTCGTCCACTGCCCCCACGCGGTCGGCATCGCCGTCCAGCGCGATACCGATGTCTGCCCCCTCGCGAACAACCGTCTCCATCAGCATCCCGAGGTTTGGCGCGATAGGTTCGGGATTGACACCGCCGAACTGCGTGTCACGCTCCTCGCGAATGGGGATGACCTGTGTGCGTCCGCCCTGCAGCAGGGTACGCAGGTAGCCCGCACCGGAGCCGTGCATGGCGTCGGTGACCACCTTCCAGCCCATATCCAGGATGCGAGGCAGTTCCACCAGCGTCTTCAGGTGCTGCAGGTACTCGGTGGTGAGGTTCTCGGTGCGCAGTTCGGCTGGAGTACGGATAGCCACCTGCTCGCCCGCCAGAATCCTCTGCAGGTGCGCCTCGATCTGCTCGGTGATTTCGGGCAGGGCAGAGCCGCCGTAGTTCGCCTTGAACTTGAAGCCGTTAAACTGCGGCGGGTTGTGGCTGGCAGTAATCATCACACCGCCC
Source organism: bacterium HR16 (assembly GCA_002898895.1). GTDB lineage: Bacteria > Armatimonadota > HRBIN16 > HRBIN16 > HRBIN16 > HRBIN16. Next base: position 4,642 of record BEHS01000024.1, read on the forward strand.
TGCGCCTTGCGGTGATGCACCGCGAACGACAGCGCAGGCGAGGACAGCGAACTCTCGGAGAGCACGGTGGGTATCCCGCACCGCGCCAGCTCCTCCGCCGCTACCCGCGCGAAGACCTCCGACTTGAGGCGGTTATCGTATCCGACGAGCACACCGTGTCCTTCGGGTTTCGCGCTGTGCAGGTACTCCGCCACCGCCCGCGCCACCAGGCGCACGTTCGCCTCGTTGAAATCGTCATCAATCACTCCACGCCAACCGTCGGTACCGAAGCGAATCTCTGCCTTACTCAACCTTCACCACCTCCTTCACGATACGTCTCCACTGTAACATACGCACATAATATATTTAACACACTTTGCCAAGCTCTGTTCCCAACAAAAACGATTGTTCCGAAATATATCCCGCCCACTCATCCCCTACCTGCCGCTCCACCATTCCTCTTTTGGGGTGCGAAGCATCAGCTCACGGATGGCGTCGCGAGGGTTCAGGCGTCCATCCAGCACCGCGCGGATGGTATGCGCGATGGGCATCTCAATCCCCAGCCGTTCCGCCAGCCCGCATACCGCAAAGGTAGTGGGCACACCCTCGGCGACCTGTTTCAGCTCCTGTAGAATCTGCGCCAGCGGTTTACCCTGCGCCAGCCCGTAGCCCACCCGCCAGTTGCGGCTGAGGTGGCTGGCTGCGGTGGCAAACAGGTCACCCACGCCCGATAGCCCCATGAAGGTGCGCTCCTCTGCCCCCAGTGCCACGCCCAGTCGCACCATCTCCGCCAGTCCGCGCGTGATAAACGCCGCCTTCGAGTTATCGCCGAAGCCCATACCGTCGCTGATGCCCGCGCCGATGGCAAGTACGTTCTTCAAGGCACCGCCCAGCTCCACGCCCGTCACGTCGTGGTTGGTGTACACGCGGAAGGAGGGATGCATAAACAGCGCTTGCGCCTCTTTCGCTGCGTCGGGGGAGGCGGATGCCACCACCGTTGCGGTCGGGATTTCGCGGGCCAGCTCCAGCGCGAGATTCGGTCCCGAAAGCGCCACGATATTGCCACAGCCATCATCCAGCACTGCCTGTAACACCTGCGAAGGGCGGCTGCCGTCCGCCTCCAGCCCTTTCGCCGCGGAGATAACCAGCCGAGGAGAAGAGAGGCTTTCCCGAACGGCGGACGCCACCTCGCGCAGTGCGCCTGCTGGCACGGCAAACACCAGCGTTTGCGCTTCGCGAACCGCTTCTGCGATGTCGCCGGTGGGATGCACAGAAGAAGGCAGAGTGAAACCGGGCAGGTAGCGCGGGTTCTGCCCTTCGCGGCGGATGGTCTCCGCCAATTCGGCATCGCGTGCCCACAGCGCTACCTGCACCCCTTTCTTGCCGAGCAGGAGAGCCAGCGCAGTGCCCCAGCTCCCCGCTCCTAAAACCGCGACCGAAGGCAACTCAGGCACCGAACTTCTCCTGAACGTTCATCAGGCTGGTCAGCATGGGCACGAGGTCTTTGCCCCGGATGCGCCCCAATCCGCCTTTCGCACATGCCCGCTCACCGAACTGCGTCACATCATCCGTGCGCACCTCCGGTCCCCACAGCGCAATCGGAACCGGCTCACCCGTGTGGTCGCCGAAGGAGCAGGCGGTGGTATGGTCAGCGGAGAGCACGATAAAGGTGCTGGCGGGGTCAATCTGCGTCAACAGCCAGCCCAGCATGGCGTCGATACGCTGGATGATGTCCACCTTCGCCTGCGGGTTGTGGTCGTGTGCGGCTACATCGGGTCCCTTCACATTGCACAGCACGAAGGTATGCTCTTGCAACGCCTCCGCCACCTTGCGCCCCATCGCCATCACGTCGCTGTCCAGACCGCCGGTGGCTTCGGGCACATCCAGCACTTTCAACCCCACAAAGCGGGCGATACCCTTAATCAGCCCTGTCTCCGCCACACATGCGCCGACCAGATGATGATGGGTATTGAAGTCGGGGATACTCGGTGCAACGCCGGCGCCGCGAGGCAGGATGATATTGGCGGGCTTTAAACCCTGCTCGCGTCGCTTCTGGTTAACGGGGTGGTTGTTCAGCTTCTCGTAACTGATTCGCACGAACTGGTTCACGATACGGGCGGTACGCCGGGCGGCGGCGTCATCGGGGTCTATCGCCTGCACCTCGTGCACCTTTTCGCCCTCCGCGTGCGGGTCGGCATCGGTGATTTTGGGGGATAGCCCCGGACCGCGCAGGATGAGCGCGCCGCGATGCGCCACCGACTCCTTGAAGAACACCTGCACATCTTCGATGAAGATGCCATTCACCTGTGCTGCGAGCTGGTCGGTTCCCTCGGTGATGCGTCCGGCGCGACGGTCCAGCACCACCATGTTCTCGTCCACCGTGCTGAAGTTACAGCGGAAGGCGATGTCGCCACCGCGCACCTCCATGCCCACGCCAAGCGCCTCGAAGGGTCCGCGTCCGGTGTAGACGGCGTACGGGTCGTAGCCCAGCAGGGCGAGGTGTCCGGTATCGCTTCCCACGCGCACGCCGGGCGCAATCAGGTCCATCAAACCGGTCTCGCCCTCGGCGGCGAGACGGTCCATGTTCGGTGTATGTGCGGCTTCGATGGGGGTCTTGCCGCCTAAGGCGGGATGCGGTCGGTCCGCCATCCCGTCCCCGATAAGCACAATCACCTTGCGGGTCTCAGAAGATGCTGCCATTGGTCAACCTCCTTGCGGGAATGTTGCTTCTTTCACTTCCGCACAAAGGGGGCGATTTCCTGTTTATACAGGAGACGCGGGCGTTGTATGCGAAATGGATGCGGTATGGATGAAATAGTGATGCATTCGCCGTGACAGAAGCGTCTATAGATATGGAGGGCGAGGCTCCTGCCGGGTTGCGATATCTCTCGCGCAGGCTGAAGCCTGCGGCTACAGTGTATGTGGAGGTGAGAGGGATGAAGGTCAGGATAGCACTCATTCTGCTGGCACTGCTGGTGACGATAAGCGCATGGGCGCAAGAGCCGACACGCGCCCGCAAGCGTATCGCGGTGCTGTCGTTCGACGCGCCGATGGAGTACCGCACCGCGCAGCTGGGCAACGTCATCGGCGACATGCTGACCACCGCGCTGGTGAAGATGGGGCTGGAGGTGATCGAACGCTCGCAGCTGGAGGCGGTTCTGCGCGAGCAACAGCTGGCTCGTTCGGGCATCGTTGACCCAGCCACCGCTGTGGAGATGGGCAAGATTCTGGGCGTGGACTACATCCTCGGCGGGCGTATTACCGAGTTCGGTATCCGCGACGAAAGCCAGCTGGGCGGCGTCATCGCGCAGTTCTCGGTGGGCGTGCGGGTAAAACGCAGTACCGCCCGGGTAAAAGCGGACGTGCGCCTGATCGACGTGCGCACCGGGCGCATCCTGATGGCGGAGACGGGCGAAGGACGCGAGACGCGCAACGACCTCACGCTGGTGGGCGCAAAGCTGTTCGACTGGCTGGCCGGCGTGGACTTCGGCAGTCGCGAATGGGCGGAGAGCCAGATTGGACGCGCCACGCGCAAGGCAGTGGATGACATCGCGAAGAAAATCGCCGTCTACTTCCCCTCTGAGGCGGAGGTTATCGCCGTCATGTCCCCTGATGAGTTCATTATCGACCGCGGGCGGTTCCAGGGCGTGCGTGTAGGCGATACCTATGAGGTGTTCCGCGTCTCCACCGTGCGTAACTCGAAGGGGCAGGTCGTCTGGACAGATACCGTCTCGCTGGGCACGGCGAAGGTGATCGATGTGCAGGACGAACGAGCGAAACTGCGCTTCACCCGCCGCGCGAAGGATGCGGAGGAGGTGAAAGAGGGCGATATCGTGCGGGCGGTGAGCAGCTCACGACGTTGAGGGGGGAGAACAGATGAACTTTCCCAAAAATCGGATGCGTGTGACCCATTCGCACGAGGGCAGACAGTCGGAAAAGGGCTGGCTGGTGCTGGACATACGCGGTCTGGACCTGGATGGCGTGAACTCCATCGTTATTCCCATAGAGGATATTGAGAAATTGCAGGAGGGTTCACAACAGCAGGCGAATCCTCTAGAGCAGCTTCAGAAACTGCTCGGCAAAAAGGAGGGAGAGCCATGATACGCCCACCTGCCGTTGCAGGAATGTTCTACGCCGACAGTGCGTTCGAACTGCGCCAGGAGATACGCGAATGCTTCCTGTCGCCGCTAGGACCGGGACGGTTGCCCGAAACTGCAGTCGACGGTAAGCGCACCCTGCGCGGGCTGATGTGTCCTCATGCAGGTTATCGCTACTCGGGAGCGGCTGCTGCCCACGCCTACGCTCACCTCGCCGAAGACGGCGCGCCCGAGACGGTCATCCTGATGGGTCCCAACCACCGTGCTGTCGGCGCACCCATCGCTATCGTCTCGCACGGAGCATTTAAGACGCCGCTGGGCGAAGTGCCTGTGGATACCGCCACCGCCGAAACCATCAAGGAGCAAGCCCCTGTCGTGCGTGAGGACGAAAACGCCCACGCGCCAGAGCATTCGCTGGAGGTGCAGTTGCCTTTCCTGCAGACGGTCGCGCCCAACTCCCGCATCGTGCCCATTGTCTTCGGCAGGGTGTTCTACGACCGCGAGACCGTCGAGGTGCTGAAAGCACTGGGCAAGGTGCTGGCATCCTTGCTGGGCGACCCGGCGCACCACCGCCTGCTTCTGGCAAGCACCGACCTGATGCACTACGTGCCACGCGACGAGGCGTACCGCATGGACGAATTCGCCCTGCAGGCGGTGCGTGAGGTGGACGGCGAGCGGCTGATAGAGGAGGTTTTTCGTCGCGACATCAGCATGTGCGGGGTAATGCCCACTGCGGTCATGCTGTTTGCTCTGCGCCATCTGGGTATTACGCAGGGCGAGGTGCTGTGCCACTACACCTCCGGCGATGTGCCGGGCGCGGACACCAGACACGTGGTAGGTTACGCCGCCTGCGCATTCCATGCTCCCACGTAGGATTTCATTACTACGACGGTGAAAGCAACACGTGCGAGGCAACAGAGTAAACGCCTCGCAGGTGGGATAGGATGCTCTCTGCAGAAGCGCTGTTGATTGTCGCGCTGATTCTGCTCAATGCCTTTTTTGTGGTTGCGGAGTTCGCGCTGGTGCGGGTGCGCGCCACGCGACTGGAAGAGCTGGTGCAGCAGCAAAACTGGCGTGCTCGCATTGCTAAACACGCGCAGGAACATATCGACGCCTACCTCAACACGGTGCAGGTAGGTATTACCCTTGCGAGTATTGGACTGGGATGGGTGGCGGAGCCCTGGGCTGCCAAACAACTACAGCCTTTGCTGACGCTCTTCGGTGTAACCTCGCCGCGTAGTGTACACCTTACCGCCTTCCTCATCGGGTACCTCACCATCACCTTCCTGCACGTGGTAATAGGCGAGATGGTTCCTAAGAGTATTGCCATCCGCTGCACAGAACCCGCCGCGTTGTGGACGGCTCCCCCTCTGAATCTGTTCCATCGCCTGCTCTACCCGCTGACGTGGCTGATGACAGGTTGTGCGTCGCTGGTGCTGCGCCTGTTGCGTATCCCTCCCGCCTCCCCCGAAGAGGCATACTCTCAGGAGGAGCTGCGTCTTCTGCTTGCCTCCTCGCGGCGTTCAGGCGCGCTGAAAGACACGGAGGCGGAGCTGATGGAACATGTTTTTTCGTTCGGCGATAAGCGGGCAAAGGACGTGATGGTGCCTCGCGTGGATATGGTGTACCTGTCCACCACCTGGTCGATGGAGGAGAACCTGCGCGTGGCGGAACAGTACGGCTTCACACGCTTCCCGCTCTGCGAAGGCGACCCCGATAAGGTAATCGGCATCGTGCACGTGAAAGACCTCTATCGCGCCCGCCAGCACGGTATCGACTCACTGAAACACATCGCCCGCGATTGCCTGATCGTGCCCGAAAGCAAACCGATAGACGAGCTGTTGCGCGAGTTCCAGAAACAGAAGATGCACATGGCGATTGTGGTAGACGAGTACGGCGGCACCTCCGGACTGGTAACCATCGAGGACGTTATCGAAGAGATTGTGGGCGAGATTTACGACGAGTTCGAGCCGGTGCAGCCGCGCATCCAGAAACTCGGCGACAACAGGTATCTGGTGGAAGCCAACGTGGAGCTGGACGAGCTGGCGAGTCAGCTGGGCGTGCAGGTCTCGGAAGAGGACGGCGCATTTGAAACGGTTGCAGGTTATGTGATGGGCAAACTCTCCTCGATTCCGCGCGTGGGCGACCGCGTACTCCTTGGCGAGTATGAGATGCAGGTGGTGGAAATGCGCGGCAGGCGCGTGCACCGGGTGTACGTGCAGCCCCTGCAAAACTAGCCCCACGCTATCCCGCCGGAAGCGCAAACCCCGCAGGCAGTGATAGAAAGTCAGCAAATCTCGCTAAAAACCATGATTTTTTTCAAACAGTTCATCGCTTAATCATCTTACATTGCCCCACGCCCTCGTGTATAATAGCCGCAAGAACTCAATGGCGTTCTGGTTCAAGTACCACCCGCGCGACGGTAGACAGCAGTCAAGCGGTGATCGGCACGTTGACAACCGAGGTGTTCGGGAGCACAGTGGCACAGTAGGGCTACCGCGATGACGGTGATGCAGGCTTACTGCACGCCGGAGCACGCTACTACGACCCGCAGGTAGGGCGATTCACCTCGCGCGATGCGGTGCTCAGTGAGCACCCGTATCTGTATTGCGAGCACGAGCCGGTAATGCGGGCGGATCCGTGTGGACACATTTGGAGGAGGCTATTCATCGGATCATAGGCTCGATTGCAGGACAGATCGGGGAACACTTCGGTCTCGATCCGAAGGATACGCCTATCGAGCGCTTCGCTGGGGAAGCAGGAGATGACTTGATGAACGAAGTCCGCTTGCCGGGGTTTGGCTCTGCTTTCGGGGCGGCTACCACTATTATCGGCGGCATGGATGCTCTTGCCGAAGGGGTAGACGTTGTGCTTAAATATCGGCGTCACGTAGAAGACTACATGGACGAAAATGGGCGATGGGATTAGCAGAGGATAACCCCTATGGGATCGCAGCTACCCGGGGGCGGTATGCCAACCGCCCCCCGACATACCGAACAGAAAAGACAGGAGACCTTCCTGCGCCTGTATCGTATGGCATTCATTGCTTTTGCGGGAGGTGTCATGCTCATTTTCGTTATCATGCTTCTCCAAGACATTCGGAACTGCTTCACTCTGGGATGCTCTGCTTTGTTGCCTATGCGGATACGCTCCTTTTGGGCACCGGTAGAGATGCCCGTTCACGTCCATATTGCGTTTGACGGGGGAATGTTGCTCTTTCTCGCATTTATTCTGTATATTGGCTACAGTGATCTGACGGAGCGGATACAGGAACTGCAGGTGCAGCGAGAATTTGATACAGTCATGCAGCGCATTCGGTCTGGAGAAGACATCGACGGTATCCTTGCAGACTTGAAAAAGCGGAAAGGGCGGTAATCTTTGGTATACCGTCGGATGACACAATGAGGGAGGGGATGCACATGCGAAACCACCTAAACAAAACATACCTTGCCCTTACGATGCTAACGATCATCGCTGCCTTAGTGGCGGAGGCTGGCGGAGGCACAGGGTGGGAAGACAGAAAGAACCGTTACATCAGGGAGGCTTTCCATTACCATCCCCAAAGGATGGGAACAAAAGCGAGGTGAACTTACCTTTCGCACAGGAAAAGGTACGGAACGCTTCCGTTTCATTTCTGTCTCGGAGGAGTCGGTAGCAAAGGGGGTTACCCCGCAAAGGCAGGTGGAGTTATTGGAACGTGCGGTGCTCAGCCTTGATGGAGTTTCACTGCTGGCAGATTCATCTACACGAGCCAGCGGCAAACCGGCACACGTTATCGAGTTCCGCCGAACTCAGGCAGGCAAAGCATCCATTCGGGGCAAGCATATCGCCGTCCCACTGAAAGATAGCGTGGTAACGGTTTTCTGGTATGTGCATGAGTCGGACTGGCAGAAGGGGCGTGAGGAAATGGAGCGTATTGTGAAGACTATTCTGACTTTAGCTAGGCATCCCCTGATAGTTCTCAGCCTGTTATCTGCTGGTGCTGACCCCAACGTTCGGGGATCTACCGGGGCTACCCCATTGCTGGCTGCAGTAGAGAGAGGGGAAAAGGCGATAGCAAAAATTCTCTTAGAACACGGTGCAGACGTAAACCGAGGCACAGATAGCGGCGTCACTCCACTGATGATTGCCAGCCGTGACGGCAGGCTGGATTTAGTGCAGTTACTGCTATCTCATGGGGCAGATGTTACCCTGCACGACCAGCGCGGCTTTACTGCAGTGGACTTCGTGAAAGGAAAAAGGGGGGCGGAATATCGCGCGATACAACAGCTGCTGAAAAGAGCGACAACCATGGCAAGAAACCACTGATAACGCCTCCAGACGCGATAAGGTGCGTTCACCGTACGTCTGCCCTAGGTGAAACGCAGATAGAACAGCGGTATACTTTATAACCCGTTCATACTCGGCGCGCGGTATTACGACCCGTGAGACTGGTTCCGGGGTACTGCTGGCGGCATTGCTGGAGGATTGATAGGTGGCTCTATTGGAGCGGGACTAGGTCTGCCCGGCGGATGCGCAGGCATGGGAACGGGTGTTCTATCCGGCGCTCCGATAGGTGGCCACATCGGTGCAGGGGTTGGGCTTGCAACAGGCGACCTTATTCGGGATGCTGGCGAACGGGTACGGGATTGACAGGAAACGCGCAGTCGCACCCCGAGGCCTCCAGAAGCTTCCCGGAAGGTGAGGATATCACACGCCTGCTCCTACGAAGCCGATACTGGTAGAGCAGGTAAGTTTATATGTGCGGAGCGATAACGATGAAGGACAAACTTTTTCGAGCATCTCCGAAAGTAATGGTTTGGCTGTCGGGACTGGTGGGGTTGATAGGTGGTTTCAAGATATACAGTTGGATCAACCCTCGGTTTCATTCTCCGTTTTTCCACAATGCTTGGGGAATGGCTTTTGTCGTCTTAGTATATACGTTTTTGTATGTGACGCTAGGTCCCCGATTACAGAAGCAAGTGGAACAACCAATGTCTGGTCGCGGAGGAAGGGCAGCTGAATGAGCCATGCCGAGCTGGTTAGCGGAACACCTCTGCAGGAGGCAATCTGCGTTCTCTTAATGGAAGTATTATCAGCTCTTGGGACTACATCGCGCAAGATCCGTTGGATTTTCTAAGCGTCATCACCCTAATTTGTACGTGGGGCACGGGCAAGATACCCGCGGTAAGGGGATATGGGGAATGTGGGTAACTGGTATACTGTTCATCCTAGCCGGCGTGGAAATGGTCCTCAGGGGTGAACGAAGTTATTTGGCACAACCAACTCTACAACTGTACCGGGAGATATACGAGCGTTTCTTTGATTCGGACGTGATGCTCGACCTCTGGTTTCTACTGTTCGTGCTATTGCCCTGGGCCTTCATGTGGGGGGTGTTTAGTGAATGGATACCCGCTCCGGTTCGGAGCATGATATGTATGACGGGGGCTGTTGGCTCGGTCTACGTGTGGTATAAGACAAAACGTCGTGTTAGGGTCTACCAGCGTCGTTTCTACGGAGCGCTATATGCTGGACGATTGACACGGTGGTGGGGGATTGCGTCCATTCTACTCGGGCTGTTATTCGTTGTGGTCGATATGGTGCTTTCTGCAACAAGGTTTCCCGTTATCGGACGTTGAGGGATACCAGAGATAAGAAGAGGGCAATTGCTATTTCACCGCCAAAACAATCGTAGCCTTGGGGAACCCTGTAGCACATGGGCTGCCGCGACGATGGCGATGGGGGCTATGCTGTACGTCGGCGCACGCTATTACGACCCACAGGTAGGTTGCTCTACTCCTCTCCCACCTCCCCGAAGTTACGCACCAGCACGCCGAAATCGAACAGCGTCACCTCCTCATCGCCATCCAGATCGGCATTGGGATTCCAGTTACTATCGCCGGGCACACTGCCGAAAGCTGCCACCAGTGCACCGAAGTCGAACAGCGTCACCTCGTTATCCCCGTCGATATCGCCGTTGACCAGCAGTATATCTACGCCCTGCACATCCGTGCTTGTGACTTGCACGTCTCTCACCACAGACCTCAGCCAGTGGCTTGCCTTAAAGGCGAGGTCGTACTCGCCGGGCTCCACGTCGCGCAGAGCATAGCTGCCCACTGCATCCAGCGTCAGTATCTCCGTGCGCAACGGTTCAGTGTTACCTGCTGGACGTAACTGTACCTCCACAGGGATACCTTCGGGCGAAGCGACAAAATCGTTGAGTGTTACCTTGCCGCTCACGTTGAATCGTTGCACCCGTTCGGTGAGCACCGCGTTGTCGAAGGCGTAGATGTTCCACTCGGCAGGCGAATCGGCATGCCCCTGCAGAAAAACCGTAATATAGTTAGACCGCGCAGTTGCCCGCACCCACAGCGGATGCCAGCGGTCAAAGTTCACGCTCCACGGCGTCCACACCACACCGGGCGCATCGGGGTTGGTCCCGCCAAAGGGGTCTATGCCGATGCGCACCGACAGGTTGTACATGGGGATATTCAGGCACCATGTCCATGCCCACGCGCTGAAACGGTACTCCTTGCCGGGTGTTGCCGATACGCGCTGCCACACGCCGCCGTTGCGCGTGCCGCCGTTGGTCGCCCAGCCGATAAAGTATCGCCCTTCCACCGCCCGCAGCTCCTTGAACCAGGGACCCTCATATACTCCGTCTGATGCGCCGAAGTAGGTCCACCCCGCCGTCGTGCCCGTTTCGAAACCGCCGTTGACTAACAGGTTAGGCATCTCCGGCAGGGTGAGCAGGGTGTTATCTCTGCTTAAGCCTTCAATATAGCCCTCCACTCGCGAGCGCACCCGGAAGTGGTAGAGAGTGTGCGGTTCTAATCCGTTGAGGCTCACTTCGTGGATGTTCGTCAAAGATGGGTTGCTAACCGCTTGGGTATACGGCGTGTCTGTGCCGTATTCCACCACCGAGTCGGCTGGCGCACTGGTGCGCCAGTACAGCGATGCCCCGCGCGAGGTAACGCTGGTGGTCATCAGACTATGCATCTGTAACTCGGGCTTTACCGCGCCCGGGTACTCCTCCGCGGTCATCACACAACTGCCGAGGTCCAGTCCGGGCTGAGCGGTTCCGTTCAGATACACCACCCCGTCAGGATAGGCGTTGTTGGCAAGGTAGATGTAGAACCCCTCTCCTGTGGTACGCCGAATGCGCAGGTAGTAGGTTTGCCCGGGCGTCAGCGGCACCTCACCGGGCGACCAGCACACCATCATAGGGTTGTCCGTCCAACCGCGTACATAACGCACCGCGCCAACGGTCTGACCGCCAGAGGGGGCGGTATGCACGCTCACCGCGAACCAGACGTTACTCACACCGCCTGTGGTAAAGCTGACAGAGGTCAGACTGCTTCCCCTTGCGACGAAGCTCTGCACCGCCTCGCCCACCCACTGCCCGCCGTTATTGTGGCGAACGTGATAAAAGGTGGAGTGTCCATCGTTGTCACAACTGATGGTGATTCCCAGGTCCAGATCCGGCATCGGCACGCCATCCACGGTGGTATAACCGTCGGGATAGGCATCCGCGCCAAAGTAGAGAGGGCGGCTCATGTAGGTAGACCACAGGGCGTTATCCGGTCGGCGCAGCACCACGGTGTACTGCCTGCCGGGAATTACCGGTACCTCCCCTGCGTGCCAGGAAGCGGTTCCCCTGCCGCTACTGCCCGCATACAGGGTGCGCGTCGGCCCAACCTGGGCTCCGTCGGGTCCACCCTCGTGGATAGAAACGTTGATGGTGGTCGCCTCCGACGCTACCCGCGCCGTCACCTTTATCACCGACGTGCCGTCGGCGATGAAACTCTGGGCGTACACCCGATGCCAGTCCACGAACCAGATGGGGTCATCCGTCCAGACGGTGTTGTACAGGGTGAAGTTCAACGGTGTGGTTCTGCCCTCGCGCACGACTACACCGTAGCGTATCCGGATGCGAAAGTGAAACGGGTCACGCAAGCCGACGGTATAAGTGCCCGCAGGCAGAGCGATGGTATACGTGCCATCAGTAGCAGTGCTTGCGGAATAGGTGTAGCCGGTCTCGCTGGAGCTCGCCCACACGGCGATTTCGTACACCCCCCGCCCCAGCATATCGGTCACCTTACCGCTTATCCAGCCGTCCGCGAAAGCAGACGCATAAGCCAGCAGCAGAAGAAAAGCAACGCACAAAGCGATGTAGCGCAACATACTACCCACCCTCCTGAACAGGCATCGTGTCGTTGCAAGCGCCAGAGAAGCAATCCCGTACGTTGGGGGGAGATTGCTTCCTTTGCTATGGCATGTCGATTCATTGACAGGGCTGGAACGAACCCCACTGTGTGCTCACCAGCCGCACATACCCTTCTGAGATCAGCCTGCTGTCCAGCTCGCCCAGCGTGTCCTGATTGAGTCGCTTAGCGTGACCGTCGGCAAAGGCGTAGTTCTTGCGGGCGATGCCCGTGCTTGGGTCTTTCTGATGCCAGAACCATATCTCGCCGATAGCCAGCCACTGGGAGGGCACAGCAACCTTCGCGTCGGGCAGCCCTGTGTAGGGTCCAAAGTAGCCGCGCTCCGATCGCTGCGATGTGGCAAGTAGTCCCAGTGAGCAGGTGAGCGACCACGCACTGTACTGGTAACTGCTCAGCGGTCCCCCACGTGGTCCCAGCACCTCCGGGTCCCACAGCGGTCGCTCCGTCCACGGCGGCACGAACAGCCAGAATCCGCCGTACGATAAGCCCGTATCACTGGGGCAACGATGCAGTTGAATATTCTTCACGTATGGCTCCAGTGCATCCACCATACGCTGACGGCAGGTAATGCGCCGGCTTACGGGGTCATAATCCCGCTCGCAAATCGGCGGGTCGGTGATGGCAGCAATCCAGGAACCTGCTTTTGGGAAAGTCTCGTCGTAGTCCTGAGTGTACATACGCAACGCCGTGCCCAGTTCACGCACATGTGTCAGGCACAGCGCCATACGCGCGCTTTCCCGCGCACGCGCGAACACCGGGAAAAGTATCGCAGCGAGAATGGCGATAATGGCTATCACCACGAGCAGTTCGATAAGCGTAAAGGCGTCTTTCCGGTTCATCCTCTGTTGCCTCCTTCCACCGGGTTGGGGCGCGGGCAAGCCGCGCCCCAGCAGTTCGTTGCTTAGACCCTACGCCGTCGCCACAACCACGCCAGCCCAGCACCCAGCACCGCCAAGCCGGCAGGCTCCGGTACAGGCACCAGGCTCACGTTGTCGATGTCCATAAAGGTGGTTGCAACGGGCCAGAAGATGCCCACGCGCGTCCAGATGGTCACGCTGGTACCGGTGGGCGTAATGGTGGTCTCGAAGTGCTGCCAGGGCTTGTCGCCCGTAGCATCCTCCACTACCACCCACACGATGTCCCCGCTGTCCGGGTTTGTGCTACCGGTCAGGTCGTAGCCGATGCGACGCTCCTGCCCGGCGCCGGGGTCGGTAGTGCCTGCTACCAGGTAGTCAAAAGAGAAGGTATGCGGCAGACCGGGAATCGTACCGCTGACTACCTGATAGACGCCTCCCCGGAACGATTGTCCGGCGATTTGACCGCCGATGATGCGCTGTGCACTGCCGGGTACACCACCAACCTGCCAGAAGTGGGTGCTGCCGGGGTAAGCGGGGTTCACCGTGCCCGCGTCCCACCACGACCACTGGTTGGCGATGGTCTCACCGCCTACGCTGGAGAACCCGCCCTCAAAGTCGCCGTTGAGCACCAGGTTCTGCGCAAGGGCAGGCAAGGCGATGGCTCCCAACAGCACCAGCAACAGACCGAGTCGTTTCATGATACGTTTTCCTCCTTTCGTGAGAGTATATGCAACCGATTGTTCGGATCGGTGCCTCGTGATGTTGTGTTACTCCTCACCTATCTCCCCGAAGTTGCGCACCAGCACGCCGAAGTCGAACAGAGTGACCTCCAGGTCCCCGTCCAGGTCAGCGTCTGGGTTCCAGTTGCTATCGCCCGGCACACTGCCGAACGCAGCCACCAGATTACCGAAGTCGAACAGCGTTACTTCGTTGTCGCCATCGATGTCGCCGTTGGTCAAGGTAATGTCCACGTTGTCCACGTCCGCATTGACCACCTGGATGTTTCTGGCGACCGCTCGCAGCCAGTGGCTCGCCTTAAAGGCAACGTCGTAGTTGCCCGGCGCGACATCGGGAATAGCATAGTTCCCTGCGTCGTCCAGCGTCAGGATGATTGTGCGGATGGGGTCGGTGCTCCCCGCGGTGCGCAGCTGCGCCTCAACAGGCACTGTTGAAAGCGCGCCACCGAAGTCACCCAGAGCCACTTTCCCGCGAATGGTGTAACCGACTGGCTTGAGCACCACGTTATCGATGTCCATATAGGTGGTGGCGATGGGCCAGTAGATGCCAACTCTCGTCCAGATGGTTACGCTGGTGCCGGTGGGCACGATAGTGGTCTCGAAGTGTTGCCAGGGCTTACCGCCGGTAGCATCTTCCACCACAACCCAGACGATGCTGGGGCTGTTCGGATCCGTGCCGCCGGTCAAGTCGTAGCCGATGCGCCGCTCTTGTCCTGCACCCGGGTCGGTAGTGCCTGCCACCAGGTAGTCAAAAGAGAAGACATGCGGTACCCCGGGCACAGTGCCGTTAACGACCTGGTAGACGCCTCCCCGAAACGATTGCCCGGCAATCTGCCCGCTGATGATGCGTTGTGCATTACCGGGCACACCGCTCACCTGCCAGAAATGGGTGCTTCCGGGGTAGATGGGGTTGACCACCCCCGCATCCCACCACGACCACCCATTGGCAACCTTTTCATTGCCCATCGGGGTGTAGAACCCGCTTTCGAAATCACCGTTCACCACTAGATTCTGCGCGAAGACGGGAAGCGCTGTGCTCACGCAGAGCATTAGGAGCAGAGCAAGGCGTTTCATAGACCTCCCCTCCTCTTACTGGTCTCCGATTTCTCCGAAGTTACGCACCAGCACGCCGAAATCGAATAGCGTCACCTCCTCGTCACCGTCCAAATCCGCATTGGGATTCCAGTTACTATCACCGGGCACACTACCGAAAGCTGCCACCAGTGCACCGAAGTCGAACAGTGTTACTTCATCATCACCGTCGATGTCGCCGTTGCGCAGAGTAGCATTTGCTGTTCCGCCGGGCAGGGTCACGCCCGATACAATGGTGGTCAACCAGTGAGAAGCTTTCAGTGCGATGTCGTATGTGCCGGCAGTTACACTAAAATCGGTAACCTCGTATGCTCCATCGGATGCCAGAGGTACGGACACCTCCGCCTTCACGTCGCTATGGTCGGCAGGGTTCAACACGCGGACGGTGACGCTTTGCCGGGTGTAATCGCCCCCATAATCTCCGAGGGTAACCGTGCCGCTGAGCGCAACCGCGCTTTCCAGTACGAGGTTGTCCACGTTGGCAAACACGCCACGAGGGGTGATAGAGCCGACCTTGAAGCCCACGCGATACTCCCCTGCAGTGGCGATATCGAAGGTTACAGTGAAGTACGTCCAGCCGATTCGCTCCCCCTGTGGTATGGGCGATTTGCTCCATCCGGGTGCGCCGGGTTGCTGGTCGTCCAGCCCGTTCTCCTTTTTCAACACCCCCCATTCCACCCACGTCGCCCCGCCCGGTACATCGTCCTGGGGGGTCAGCGAGCCCATACGAAGCCAGAACGACAGTCGATACCTGCCCGGATTGAGAAAGATGGTGGGCGAGGCGGCTTTGTGCGAGTCATAGATCGCCCAGGAGTGGAAGGAACGTCCCTCGTAAGCGTAGGGTTGCAGGCTGATGACATCCCAGCCGGAGCTCAGTCCCCAGCCGTCGTTGCCGTAAATCCAGTCAGCAGGCAGAGTCGCCTGGAAAGGCACGTTGAGGTCCAGCCAGCTCCCTCCTGTGTTCTGGTCCCAGTCTACCGTCTGGGTTGCCCCTTCGAAGTTCTCCGTGTAGATGGGCGCGGCATGCAGGGGGACAAGCAAGAGCAGCAGGACGACCGCGTATAACCAGGTCCTCACACGAACCATATTGCACCCTCCTTCCTCCACGCATTGCGCTTTCAAGATTGTAGTGCTTTTCACGAGAAGATACTGCGTAATCGGTTACATGGACATTTTATCGCCCCCTCTGCAAATTGTCAATAGCCTCTTCGCCCAATCGGCAGGAGTTTTTTGTGCGTGAAGGGAAAGTGAAGGTACAACTCTTCGCAACTGTGAGGGGATACGATGGCAAAACGGATTCCGATTGCGGTTCAACTGTACTCCGTGCGCGATGATTGCGCAAAGGACCTGCCCGGCACCCTTGCCGCCATCGCCAAGATGGGCTACGAGGGCGTGGAGTTCGCCGGATACTATGGCTACAGCGCCAAAGACCTGCGCAAGCTGCTGGATGATAACGGGCTAAAGTGTTGCGGCACGCACATCGGCATCAACACCCTGTTGGGTGACGAACTGCATCGCACCATCGAGTTCAACCAGATTCTGGGCAACAAGTTCCTGATTGTGCCTGGATTACCGGGCGAATATACCAGTTCGCGCAAGGCGTGGCTGGACACCGCCAAACTGTTCAACGAGATCGCAGCAAAGGTGAAGCCCTACAAGATGCGCGTGGGCTACCACAACCACACCAGCGAATTCAAGCCGTTAGACGGGGAGCTGCCGTGGGACACCTTCTTCGGCAACACCGTGAAAGACGTGGTGATGCAGTTCGACACCGGCAACGCCATGCACGCCGGAGCGAAGGCGGCAGATTTCCTGCGCAAGTACCCGGGTCGTGCCGCAACGGTTCACCTGAAGGAGTACTCCAAGAGCAACCCCAACGCGGTGCTGGGCGAGGGTGACATCAACTGGAAAGAGATTTTCGAACTGTGCGAGACCATCGGCAAGACCGAGTGGTACATTGTGGAACAGGAGACGTACGCCTATCCTCCGCTGAAGACCATCGAGATGTGTCTGCAGAATATGAAGAGGATGGGGAAGTAGCAGCATGATGAACACCCCCACCGCGATGGCGGTGGGGGTGTTACGCGAAGAGCTAATCTGCCTCCAAATCCCTGCTTAATTCCACCCCAGCAACCTTCAAGCGGTTGATGGCACGCTCCAGCGCAGCGCGAGCGCGCTCGTGGTCCATGGTGGGGTCGTGTAGTCGCTGACGGGCACGGATGAGCGCCTCTTTCGCCCGCTGGATGTCGATGTCCTGGGGACGCTCGGCGGCGTCCGCCAGCACCAGTACCCGGTTGTTGGCGACCTCCATGAACCCCCCTGAGACCGCCACGTTCTCCTCGGTGTCGTCGGGATACCGGATGCGCAGGATGCCTATGTCTAGCTCGGTAACCAGCGGCGCATGGTTTGCCAGCACACCGAGATACCCTTCCACCCCCGGCGCCACGATGCTGACCACATCTTCCGACAACAGCGCGCGGTCCGGGGTCACAACTTCCAGATGGAAAACCTTCGCCATCGTTTGCCCTCGCTACGCCTGTGCCAGCAGACGCTGTGCCTTCTCCACGGCGTCTTCGATGGTACCCACCATGTAGAACGCCTGCTCCGGCAAATCGTCGTGCTTGCCCTCTACGATTTCCTTGAACGAGCGCACGGTGTCGGCGATGGACACGTACTTGCCGGGGTTGCCGGTAAACTGTTCCGCCACGAAGAAGGGCTGTGACAGGAAGCGTTCGATCTTGCGGGCGCGTGCCACCAGCAATTTGTCCTCATCCGACAGCTCGTCGATGCCCAGGATGGCGATGATGTCCTGCAATTCCTTGTAGCGCTGCAGGATGGCTTGCACCGCACGCGCCACCTCATAGTGCTCCCTTCCCACGATGTTGGGGTCCAGGTTGCGCGACATCGACGCCAGTGGGTCTACCGCCGGATAGATACCCTTCTCGGCGATACGTCGCTCCAGATAGACGTAGGCGTCCAGGTGCGAGAAGGTGGTCGCCGGTGCGGGGTCGGTCGGGTCGTCGGCTGGCACGTAGATAGCCTGCACCGAGGTAATGGAGCCACGCTTGGTAGAGGTGATGCGCTCCTGCAGCGCGCCCATCTCGGTGCCCAGTGTGGGCTGGTAGCCGACCGCGCTGGGGATGTGCCCCAACAACGCGGAGACCTCCGAGCCCGCCTGCACGAAGCGGAAGATGTTATCGATAAACACGAGCACGTCCTGTCCCTGCTCGTCGCGGAAGTACTCTGCCATCGTCAGCGCACTCAAGCCCACGCGCAGGCGCGCGCCGGGCGGCTCGTTCATCTGCCCGAACACCATGCAGGTCTTGTTGATGACGCCGGAGTGATTCATCTCCAGCCACAGGTCGTTACCCTCGCGGGTGCGCTCGCCCACTCCCGCGAACACCGACACACCGCCGTGCTCGGTAGCGATGTTGCGGATGAGCTCCTGAATCAACACCGTCTTGCCCAGCCCCGCACCTCCGAACAAGCCGATTTTACCACCCTTGTTGAAGGGGGTCAGCAGGTCGATGACCTTCAGACCCGTCTCCAGAATCTCGGTGGTGGTAGACTGCTCGGGGAACGGCGGTGCAGGACGGTGAATGGGCATCCGTTTCTGGGCATTAACCGGTCCGCGCTCGTCGATAGGTTCACCCAGCAGGTTGAACACTCTGCCCAGCGTTTCGGGTCCCACCGGCACGGTAATCGGACCGCCTGTGTCTACCACAGGCATACCGCGAACCAGCCCATCGGTGGAGTCCAGCGCGATACAGCGTACCATGTCATCGCCCAGGTGCTGTGCTACCTCGCACACCAGATGGATGCCTCGTTCGGGGTCGTCAATAGTGACCGCGTTCAGGATGGCGGGCAGCTCCCCTGCCGGAAAACGCGCATCCACGACCGGTCCCATCACCTGCGACACTTTGCCTATTGCCATCGATATTGCCTGTACCTCCTTTTAGTCAGAGATGAGTGCGGTCTATGTAAAGATTTCTGAAACCCGGCACTCAAAGCCGGGCAGTACGTCCTCGCCTGAAAGTATCTCGTCGTCACCCACGACGCGCACCGGTTGCTCCTTGCGATAGATATATACCTTTTTGCCTTGCGGGTCTACCACCCACACCAGTGCTACTCCCGCCTCCAGCCAGTCGCCGACCTTCTCTGCAAGAGCGGAGTAGGTGTCTGAAGGAGAGAGAACCTCGACCACCAAATCCGGAGCAAAGTGAGCAAACTGCTCCGGCAAATCTCCCGTCGGCACCCTCTCGCGCCTGACGAAAGCCACATCGGGTGCTCGCAGGGTAACAGGCTCCTCAGACAGAATAAAACCCGTTTCCGCCATCAGCACATAGCCGACACCATGCGACTCGGCAAACTGATATAAGCGGGCAAATAAACGACCGGCAATAACACCGTGCTTGAAGTTAGCAGGTGCCAACTCTCGCAACCTCCCTCTAACAACCTCCCACCGCCCCGTAACCGTGCGAGAAATCTCTTGCAGGTTTTGCAAGGTGTATATCTCTTTCTCAGCGGTAACCGCCATCGCTTCATCCCTGCCTTTACCGGGCGAATATCTCCGAGACCTTGCATTCAAAACCGGGCAACACCTCTTCGCCGCTCAGAGTATCCTCCGCGCGAAGCACACGAACCGGCTGGTCAGGACGGTAGACGCGCACCGTCTGCTGGGCGGGGTCCACCACCCACACCACGCGCACCCCCGCTCTCAACCAGTCGTCTACTTTTTCAGTCACCTCCGTAAAGGTATCGTTGGGCGAGACCACCTCCGCTACCAGGTCGGGGATATAGCGAGCGAAATGGCGCGACCAGTCTTCCGGAGCACGCTCACGTGAGACAAAAGCGAAGTCCGGTGCGCGCACGGTAGCAGGCTCTTCCGAGAGCACAAAGCCCGTCTCCGCTGCGAAAGTGTAGCCCAGGCGATGCTGCTTCACAAACTGTGCTACAACCAGCAATAGTTGGCTGGCAACGTATCCGTGTTCGTCATTTGCGGGTGCCAATTCTCGTAGCTCCCCCTTCACCAGCTCCAGGCGTTTATCCGACCTGTGGGATAATTCCCACAGGTCGTCTATCGTATATGTCCTCTTCTCTAAGGCAACAGCCATCATTCCATCCCTGCCTTACTCGCCTTGCCAGGTCACGTGCCCATCCACCCAGATGACCGCGCGTCCATAAGGGGTTTGAATATAGCCCATCATGGTCTCTGCTGGCTTGTCGATACTACCCAGCGCTTCCATGTTCATCAGGTAGAAGAAGTTCGTACCGGGCAAGTTGAATATCTCCTGATTCTTGACGTAGGGCATTAAAATCGCCTGTACGTCGCCCGTGTTGGGCGGAAAAGTCTCGTCGTAGTCCTGCACGTACATCAACAGCGCCAGCCCAATCTGCTTGGCGTTGGATAGAACCGTTTCGCGCAACGCCTCGCGGTGCATCGCCTCGTACTGTTCGCGGTTGAGCTTTTGCAGAGGAGCTACCCACGCTGCCCCCTGCGAGATGTACCATACCGCATCGCCGGACGGCGACAGGTCGGCAGCCTGCGCGTCGGCGCACAGTAGCGCTCGCCCTTTCGCACCTACCAGCCACGCAGAGCGCACCTTTGCCACGCTATCCCCCGCCTTCAGCTCGCCCTCCACCATCTCCACCCGCAGAGGGAGGCGACGCGGCGCAGGCTCATAGAGAGGAGGTTCCTGCGAAACAGGCTGGCTCTTTCCCGCAAGAGGGTCTATCAGGATGAACTTCCTCTCAGGCTTCCCCTCAGGCGTCTTGCCGAGCAGCACGGTTACCAGTCTCGTGCCGTCTGCCGTCCACGTTCCTATCATCCACGCCCACGAAGGGCGTCGGGATTCACTCGGCGCGAACACCTGCTCATAAGGGATGGGCGCACCGAGCGCACCGTCCGCCCGGAGCACCTGGTAGCCCTCTCGCCCCAACAGCAAGGCAAACGGTTTGACCGGCGACACATTGACCTCTAACCACCGGCCCGGTTCGCCTAAGATTTTCAAGGTACCGGTTGATGCATGTAAACGGGCAAAAACCGTAACTTCCTCCACAACGTTCTCTGCTACCTCGCGCACACCGCCGTGCATCTGCAGCAACGCGACAGGTGCACCGGCCATCCAGTGGATTTCCTGCACCAGTTTGTGTCCGTCTTCAACGGTTCCCTTCCATACCTCTGTCGCGCGTCGCTGGCTCTGGTTCCACACCAGAATAGACCATTGCACACGCTCCGGCTCACTCTGTGGCATAGCAGGGCGCACCGAACGACGTACCACAATAGCATATCGTCCATCAGGCGACCACTTGCCGTTCACCACCTCCGGCGGGGCAACGAACTCGCGCGAAGCCACCATCACCGCCTCGCGTTCGGTGAAGACCACTGGCAGGCGCACCACGTCGGGAGATTGTGCCAATCCCCATCCCAGCGTGAACACGACACCCAGCGTCGCCAGCAGGGGCAACCAGACACGGCGGAACATCGCCATCACCTCCGGGCGAATGGGCTACTCGCTCTCCTTCAGCGCCTCCGCTCCCGACACCACCTCCAGTATCTCCTTGGTAATCGCCGCCTGTCGGGCGCGGTTCAGGTTGAGAGTGAGCGTCGATATCATTTTACCCGCATTGTCGGTAGCGGAGGACATAGCGGTCATGCGCGCGCCATGCTCGCTGGCGGTAGCCTCCAGCAACGCCTGAAAGACCAGGTTGAACACGTAGCGCGGAAGCAGCCGGTTGAGCAATTCGTCGGCGGACGGTTCAAAGATGAAATCCAGATGCTCTGCCCGCCCGCCGTCCATCTCTATCCGTTCCCCAGGCAGGAGGCGTTGCACGGTAGGGATTTGC
>BEHS01000025.1 GCA_002898895.1 bacterium HR16
CGCAGGCATTAACCATACCATCTGAGGCATAGAGGGAACATGAAATCAGAGACACGTTTTTTGCTGATGATGCTGGGGCTTGTTCTGATTGTGGGCGCGGGATTGGCTGCCCTGAACTACTATACTCGCCCCCCACAGCCGCCCCCGGTAAGGGAGACAGAGATTAAGCTCAACGATGTGCTGGCGCCGGGCAGACCCGAGAAGGGGAACCCGAATGCCCGCGTGGTGATTATTGAATTCAGCGACCTGCAGTGCCCTTCCTGTCGTCGAGGCAGCGAGGCTGTGGAACAGCTCCTGCTCAAATATGAGGGCAAGATTCGGCTGGTCTATCGACACTACCCGCTGGACATCCACGAGCGAGCGATGCTGTACGCACAGGCGGCGGAAGCGGCGCACCGACAGGGCAAGTTCTGGGAGATGCAGGACCTCATTTTCAACGAGCAGGATGCGAACAGTAAGCGACTCGAGGAGTTCGCACGCTCGCTCGGCTTGAACATGGAGCAGTTCCACAAGGACATGAAGAGCAGAGAGGTCATGCAGGCGGTTGTCGATGACCTGAGCACGGGAAAGCGACTGGGGATTACCTCCACACCCACCTATCTGCTCTTCGTCGGTGAGAAGGGGCAGATGATTCAGGGATATACATCCCTGTTGACGGAAGTGGAGAAGGTGATGGAAGGTACGTAACATCCCCCGAACGCGCACTGAGGTGCTCCACTACGAACGGGGCGTCACAAAGGAAACAGAGCCTGCGTAACGCGAACGCAACCTGAAGGTTGCGGCTACGGCTCGGGCGGAGCCTCGCCCTCCACGTAATAGCATCGGAGGGTCGCGTTCCGTCGCGACCAAAGGGTTCAGGAGGGAGTATTTCTCGCTCTTCGCTCTACTCTCCGCTCCCTCCCCTCTGTAACGCGCGCCCTCCCGGTCGCGGGGCTTCGATAGCTCCTGTGCTGGAGGGCAGCGCCCCTGCAGGCGCAGGCATCATCATTACCGTGCCACCGGGCAGGATGCGCACCTCCACATCCTGCGGAAGCTTCTGCACGAACTCCAGCCCCACCACCGCGCCGTTCTGGCGCAACGCCTGCCCACGCAACCGGATAGCTTCCGCCATCCCCTTGGCGCGCTCCACCTGCGCCTGTGCCTGAATCTCCGCAATGCGCAGTTTATACTGCTGGGTGATGACAGATTGCTGGGCTACCTGTTTGTCGACGATAGCTTTTTCGAAGTCTGCGGACTCGTACGCGACGTTGCGCAGCAGTACACGCTCCAGCGTAATGCCTTTCTCCTCCAGCTTGGGCTTCAGCTCCGCGTAGATTTCGTTTTCCACTTGTTGGCGTTTGCCCACGTAGGGCATGATGCCCTGCTGACTGGCGGCGGTCAGCGTCTCCGGGGCGTTGCTATACACCTCCATGATGCCATAGCGAGCCACCACCAGCCGTACCACATTGCGCGTAGCGGGACGTACGATGGTGTTCACGTAGTTCGGTCCCACACTGCGCCACAGACGATCCGCCCCCTCTCCGCTGATGCGAAACAACACGGTTACATCCACCTTAACCTTCAATCCCTCCCTGGTCTGGCAAGTCATGGCGTCGTCCGTGCCGGCAGATTCGTCGCGTACACTGCTCATCGTGTATTGCTGGGTGCGCACGTTGAACAGCTGCACCGTCTGCCAGGGCAACACGAGGCTCCAGCCCTCACCCAGCTCGCGCTCCTGAATACCGCCCGCGAAGGGGTCAAACTTCACGCCCACATGTCCGGGCGGAACCTCCACCCACATCTTGCTGAGCAGCAATACCGCCAGCAACCCGGCGATGATGCCTGTCCACAACCGCGCCGGACGATACCGCTCCGGACGGAACCCCATTACCAGCGCGGCGATAACGCACCATATCAGAAACAAGATGGCTTCTCGCATCGCTATCGTCCTCCTGGTCGCGGTGATACAGGCAGGTAATTCGGCGGCAAATACAGCGCGCGCACGTTGGGGGCAATCTTCTGCACAAGCTCGTACTGCACCACCTCGGGGTTCTGCCGAAGCGTTTCGCCCCGGCGCTGGATGGCTTCCGCTTCGCCCTTCGCCTGCGCTATCACCGTTTGCTTCTCAATCTGCGCCCTGCGCAGGTTCTGCTCCTCGGTGCGGATTTGTTGTTCCGCGACCTGCTTGTCGGTGATGGCTTTGGCAAATTCGGGATTGGCGAACTCCACGTTGCGCAACAACACGCTCTCCAGCGCAATCCCCTTCTCGGCAAACGCCTGCCGCATCGTCTCGGTAATCTCCTGCTCGATCTGGTGACGCTTCACCCCGTACACATCCACTACCGAGTACTTTGCCACCACCATGCGGATGACGTTACGAGCATACGGACGCACCAGCACCTGCTGATACTCCTCCCCCACCTTTTGCCACAGAACATGTGCATCTTTGGGGTCAATATGAAACAGCACGGTCACATCCAGGTTCAGTCCCAGTCCTTCGTTCGTCTGGCAGTGGATGGAATCGTCGCCGATGACCGCGCCTTCGGTGCGCACCGCGCTCATGGTGTACTCCTGCGTCTGCACGCGCCACAGCTCCGTCTTCCACCACGGCAACACAAAATGGAACCCCTCAGGCAGTTCTGCTGGCTGTACTCCGCCACGCAGAGGGTCATACACGGTAGCAACGTACGCTGCAGGCACGGTCAGGAAGCAGTGATTAGCAAACGCGGCGGAGAAAACAGTTAGCCCGATGCCCAGTATCAACAATGCAGGGTTGCGCAATGTGGTGCGCGGGCGTTCACCGCTGGTATCTATTCGGAGGCTGAGCAGCAGGAACAACACCGCCACCAAAACTCCGACGATAACGCCTAACATAGAGATACCTCCCTCGTTTGAAGAGACACTACGTGCGTATCAGCACGAAGACATCCATCGTTGCTGACACCAGCGCATGGCACACAAAGCCCGGCACGAACGAACGAGCCCGCACCGCGATGCCTGCCAGTACCATGCCTGCCACGAAAGAACCGAAGACCTCCGGTACCGGTTTGCCCACGTGCAGCACAGCAAAAGCCAGCGATTGCAGCACGATGCCCGTCCATCCCAGCCACCGCCAGCAAATGCTCGTTAACACACCGCGAAAGAACAGCTCCCAGCACCACAGATAGAAGGTATAGGTCAGCTCGTGATACAGGAGGGCTGGTATCGCGTAACGCGCCGGGCGATATAGCGGGTAGGTATGCTGAAAATCGGGACGTGCTGACGCCCACCAGAGCAGAGGTAGCATCATCAGGTAACACACACCTGCCGCTACCCACCCCCATCGGTTGCCTCCACCCACGTTGTACGAGCGCAGTTTGCCCCCCGACGAGGCGAGGGCTATCAACGGCAGCAAGAGCATCAGGCAGTTGACCAGAAGGTACTCTTCGTGAGAGCGGTAGATGCGCTGAGCGGAAGGGTCCAACCAGCTCGCGAGGCTGTACGGCTGATGGTTGTAAGCATATAGCGTCCCGATGACGCTCAAACATAAGACGAGCAGTCCGGCGTCCCATCGTCTTTCAGCCACTCCGATGGATTCCGACACCTCTGCCCGCCAGAAGTTGCGCATCGCTCCCCTACCGGCACACGAGCTGTGTTAAGGCAGCGCGTAGCACAGCGCGGCGCACCGGCTTCGCCAGTACCATGTCTACCTCAGGCGGTTTATCCTCGCGCAGCTGGTCGCCCCAACCGGTCAACAGGATAATGGGAACGGAAGGGGCTTTCTCCTTGAACTGGCGTGCCAGGCTAATCCCATCCAGGTGGGGCATCCCGAGGTCAAGGATCACCAGATCGTAACCCTCCTTCTGGAACTCGGCAAGAGCGCTGCCGGCGTCCGGAACCGTAGTGACCCGATGACCGTCTGCCTCCAGCAAGTGCTGTATGGCTACACGCACCGCCTCATCATCATCCACCGCCAGGATTCGCAGCGCGGATGGGGGCAGTGGTTGGGGAGAACCTTGCTTCACCACTCTACTTTCCTTCGCCACAGGCAACCGCACAGTAAATACCGCCCCCTGCCCTGCTTCGCTCCAGACGGTAATCTGCCCTGAGTGTCGAGCGATAATCTGGTATGAGACGCTCAGCCCCAGTCCACTGCCTCCCTCGCCCTTGGTGGTGAAGAAGGCATCGAAGCAGCGCTCCCGTACCTCCGGCGTCATGCCAACGCCGGTATCCGCAACCTCGACGAGTGCGTGCCCGTTCTGTTCGCGCAGTGTCAGGGTGATTGTGCCTCCGTGCGGCATAGCATCACAGGCGTTGATGATGAGGTTGGTAAACACCTCATGCAGCTCACTACGACTGGCTTCCACAACCGGGTCCGCCTCCGCAAGGAGGTGCACCTGTATCTTTGCGCCACGCCGCCCTGCCAGGTCATGCCATATCGGTCGCGTTGACTCCACCACATCATCCAGCAACGCCCGAAGTCTTATCTGCTCACGGCGAGAGGACGGTTGCAGTTTGTAGAAGCCCTGCATTCGCTGAACAATCGCAGAAGCGTCATGTGCCAGCTGCGCGATAATCTCCGCACGCCGCAGTAACTCCGGGTCGTGCTGCAGAGACGACTGCAGCAGCTCTGCATTGCCCAGAATGCCCATGAGCAGATTATTGAAGTTGTGTGCGACACCGCTGGCAATCTCGCCCAGCGAGCGCAGGCGCATCAGGTGCAGCTGTTGTTGCTCTGCCTGCTTCTGCGCTGTAATGTCGGTGGTAACGCCGCGAACAACAGGGGCGCGCCCTTCTTCCCGCGCCAGCGTCCAGAGGATGCGACACCAGTGCCACCTGCCCTTTTTGTCGCGCAAGCGTACCTCTATAGGCTGTGGCACAGAGGAAGCGTCCGGGTTAATGATTTGCCGGAACAACTCTATGTCTTCGGGGTGTACCACCGAACGGTACAGGGCAGGATTTTCGCGCCATTCTTCAGGCGTATAACCCAGCCACTGTTCCACGTACCCGCTCACAAACTCCAGCTCTCGCGTTGCCAGGTTTACCTCCCACACCGTGACCGGCAGGTTTTGCACCAGATGGCGCAACCTCTCTTCCGCCACGCGCAGCTCCTGCATCAGCCGCACGTTATCCAGCGCCAGTCCGGTGTACCGTCCAATGGTTAGCAGCATGGACAGTTCGCTATCGGTAATCGGCTCGCCCGTATCACGACGGTCTACCGCCAGCGCACCCAGCACCTGTGTGCGTCCACGAATGGGCACCACTGCATTACTGAAAACCCTGTCTGCGCTACCGAGGAGTTGCACCCAGAGGTCTCGCTCGATATCCGAAACATCCCTCAGCGCGTCCTGTGACACAAAGTACGGGATGCGTCCCAAAAGCACATCTCGCAGGCGCGTGACATCCTCCACCAGCTCCAGCTCCATGCTTTCCCATACTACCGTATCCCCGACCACCTGCGCTTTCTCAATGATGCCGTTCTGCCTGCGCAGGTACACGGCGACATATTCGAAATCCAGCGTTTGGCGCATCAACTCGCGCAGCACGCGCACGACCTCCTCTTCTGTTTGCACCTCTACGAACCGACTGCTGAAATGGATGAGCGCCTCCAGCTGCTGCGTGCGCCGTTCCAGCAGACGCTGGGTTTCCATCTCGCGATGGATATCGTAAGAAACGCCACGTACGGCAACAAGTTCGCCCGACTCGTTAAGCACAGGCACAATTTCCGCTTGCATCCATCGCCAGCCGCCAGGGAGCTCCTCACTGTGCAGGCGGAACCGCCACGTGCACGGCTGATGCGTCTGTTTCAGCTGCTCCCACAACAGTTGAAACTGCTCGAGGTCATCAGGATGAATCTGCTGAAAGAAGAAGCCGGGGTCCTGCAAAAAGCGCTCTGTCTGGTAGCCGGTTAACACCCGTGCGTAGTCGCTGATTAAGGTGAACGCGCGCTTGCGGCGGTCGTACTCCCACACCACGCCCGGCAGGGTGCTTATAACGTCCGCATAAACGTTGTTACTCACGCTGCCCTCCGATGTTCCCCATTTCTGCTCCTTGTGGCAACAGCAGGCTTCGTAGAAACTCATCCACGTCGAACACGAAACCGAACGCCAGCGCCACGCGCCACAACGCTATCTGCTTGCACAGCTCCTGTCGGGCGGTTTCCCTGTTTTCCACCGCCGTAACCGCCTGCCGAAAAGCGGAGCACATCACCCCTCTTTGCGACATGTCCGCCATGCCCCCAGGCGAAAGGAGTAAGCACCAGTTGATAGCAAAGCCGGCGTAAATCAGATGGCTGATACCATAATGTTTACAGAGAGCAAACAGCTGATGGCCCTCCTCGGCGATTTCTTCATCTTCCCGAGGCTCCGCTTCGGTGGCAAAACGCAGTTCCTGAAACGCGCGGCGCACGTCGGCTTCGTTATGCCTCCCAACAAAAACGTTTTCGGCACGAAACTGCTGTAGTTTTGCCAGATACGGGTCCGCTTCGATGCGCTCCGGTGGCGGCGGCGAGTCGCCCGCCAGTTCGCGCGTGCGCCGGTATCCGGGCAGGTGCCGGTAATAATCGCCACCGCCTACCACATGAAACACCTTCATCCCCGCCTCGCGCACACCGCCCAGCAGCCGGGGAAACACATCCCGGCAAATCTGCGCCGAGCGAGGCAGGTATTCCACCGCCCGATACCAGCCCGGAAACTCCTCCCGCGTGCGAGGATGCCAGGCGTGCATCACTACTACGGCGGTGCGAGCCAGGTCTACCTCTATCTCGGCCGTTTTCCAGCCACCGTATCCCTCAGCAGGCACGTCCAGAGTGTAGTCCGCATCGAACTGCTGGTAGTAGTGCGCAGGCACACGAACGACACGAGGCATTATCCCCCTGCCTCCACGCCCTATCGCGAACCGAGAGGGCAGACACAAGGTCTGCCCCTGCGATGGGTAATTTGTAGGGGCAACCCCTTGTGATTGCCCTTAACGATTGATAATTGGGTGCTATGGAAATGTTTCGCCAACCCCTGTCGGATAACCTTTCGCTCTTCGTACCGTTTGCGCTATCTCCGTTTCGAGTGTACAATCACAAGAGGAAAGGGAGTGATGATGATGCCAGGCAGGGAGAAGAAGATAACTGTGCCCGCTATCCGGCAGAAAAAGGGCGGTGAGAAGATTGTGGCGGTTACCGCCTATGATTACCCCACCACCCTCTTCGCGGACGCGGCGGGCGTAGACCTGATTCTGGTTGGCGACTCGTTGGGGATGGTGCTGCTGGGTTATCCCACCACGCTGCCGGTGACGATGGAAGAGATGCTTCATCACACAAAGGCATGTGCCCGCGCGAAACCGCGCGCCTTGCTGGTGGCGGACATGCCCTATCTCAGCTACCAGATTACGGTGGAAGAGGCGGTGCGCAACGCGGGGCGATTTATTCAGGAAGGCGGTGCAGAGGCGGTAAAACTGGAGGGCGGTGAGCCGGTCGCCGAAGTCATTCACCGGCTGGTCAGCATCGGCATACCGGTTCTGGCGCATCTGGGCATGACTCCCCAATCGGTACACGCCTTTGGAGGACATCGTGTACAGGGACGCACCGACGAGGCCGCCAAGCGACTGATAGAAGATGCGCACATCGTGGAGCAGGCGGGCGCGTTCGCGGTGGTGCTGGAGCTGATTCCGGCGGCGCTGGCAAAGCAAATCACCGAGCAAATTACCATACCCACCATCGGCATTGGAGCCGGACCATACTGTGACGGACAGATTCAGGTATTGCACGACCTGATTGGTCTGGTGCCGGGGGAGCCGTTTAAGCATACGAAGCGCTATGCGCACATCGGCGAAACCATTACAAAAGCTCTTCAGCAGTACGCGGAAGAGGTTCGAACTGGACAATTTCCGACGGAGGAGCATGCGTTCTGATGCAGGTAGCGAAGACCGTTCGTGAAGTTCGGGCATGGATGAAACTCGCTCGCGCGGATGGGAAAACGGTTGGCTTTGTGCCCACGATGGGATATTTCCACGAGGGACATTTGAGCCTGATGCGCCGCGCCAAGGCAGAGTGTGACCTGTGCGTGGTCAGCCTGTTTGTCAATCCGACGCAGTTTGGTCCCTCGGAAGACTTTCAGCGATACCCGCGCGACTTCGCCCGCGACGCAGCGATGGCGGAAAGCGCAGGCGTAGACCTCCTTTTCGCTCCCGAAGCAGAGGAGATGTATCCGGAGGGCTATCAGACCTACGTGGATGTGCTGGAGGTGACACGCCGTCTGGAAGGAGCGGCGCGCCCCGGACACTTTCGCGGCGTGGCGACGGTGTGCACCAAGCTGTTCAACATTGTGCAGGCAGACCGCGCTTACTTCGGCAAGAAGGACTATCAGCAGTTGAAGGTTATTCAGCGCATGGTGCACGACCTGAATATCCCCATAGAGATTGTGCCCTGCGAAACCGTGCGCGAACCGGATGGATTAGCCATGTCCTCACGCAACGTCTACCTGAAACCAGACGAACGCCGAGCCGCGACCGTACTGTATCGTTCGCTATGCGCCGGGCGCGATGCCATTCTTGCCGGCGAACGCGACGGCAAGAAAGTGAAGGAACTGGTGGAGAAAGTCATCGCCACCGAGCCGCTGGTGAAGCCCGAGTATGTGGACGTGGCTGACGCCGAAAGCCTGGAGCCTCTGACGACGCTCAAAGGCGAGGTACTCATTTCGCTGGCGGCACATGTTGGGGCGGCACGTCTTATCGACAACATCACGGTGGTCGTTTCGGAGTAAGTACGCTGACGACCAGGATAGCTCAGAAAATGCTGGCAACTCTGGATAAGGCACTCGCTGTAACCGGCGAATGCAACCAGAGCGGTACCGATGCGTCTTTCATTATGGAACCATTGAAGGGGGAACACCGGTGACAAATCCCTCCGAGCGAGACAGGGAAGACGAACTCTGGCTGCAGGGTTGCGCCAGAGGGGAGCCCGACTTCCTGCGGCTGCTGATGGAGAGACACGGTGGAGGTGTACTGCGCTTCATCGAGCGCATCGTGGGCAACCGCAGTGAGGCTGAAGAGCTGCTGACCGAGGTCTTCCTGAAAGTGTGGCAACACGCTGCGCATTTCGGGCACAGGGGGCTGGTGCGCAACTGGATATACACTATCGCAGCGAACCTGGCGCGAGATGCTCTGCGCCGTCGCAAAGTGCGCGAGCCTATTGCCGCCGAATCGCTGGAAGTGCTAGGGCAGGAAGCCGACCCCGCCGGGGTAGACCCCCTGCGCGAAACGCTGGGGCGCGAGCGAAATGAGCTGCTTCATAGAAGTATCGAGCAGCTCCCCCCTGCCGACCGAATGCTGGTGGAGCTGTACCACTTTCAGGAGCATTCGCTGGAGGAGATCGAGCGCATCACCGGCATCCCGCGCAACGTGGCGAAATCCAGGCTTTTCCGTGCGAGACGGAAGCTGCGCGACATTCTGCTTTCAGAGGGTTTTGAGGCGCCATACCATGAGATGTCAAAAGGTTCAGATCAATCTAACGGAGTATCTTCGGGGCAGATGTGCACCTCGTCTGGCGAGGGCGATAGAACAGCACCTCCATCGGTGCACGGACTGCCAGAACATGCTTGAGGAAGAGCGCGCTCTGCTGCGGTTGCTGCGCGAGGAACCGGCAACGCTGCCCGCAGGGATGTGGGAGCGCGTACAGGCCAGACTACATGAGCCGGCACGCACCCGCGAACGGGTGAGCCTGTGGCTGTGGTGGAACCGTCGGCTCATCGCCCAATCGCGCTGGGCAGCCGCGGCGGCGATTGTCGCGCTGGCACTGTGGACATGGATACCCAACAGAATACCAACGCACCAAGAAACGGCGAACCTGTCCGGCTATGTACAAGTTGTATCCTATGCGCAATCGGCGGTCGTAGATGACCCGTTGAACGAAAATACACAGATTATCCTCAGCGGTTGGGGAGAGTAAAAACCGGAGGAAATCGAGATGACTATCCGGCGTTTTTCAGGGATGATACTGCTGCTATTACTGGGCGGATTGGTGATTTCCGGCGTGCTGGCGCAGGTGCAGCCGCCTCCACCGCCTCGCACCCCAGAGGGGCAACCGCCGCATGCATTCTTTGACCGCGAGGCGCTGTTCGCCAGACTGAATCTCACGCCACAGCAACGCACACGCCTGACGAACCTGATGAACGAAACGGAAGAGAAGCTACGCCAGTTGCTAACGAAGCTGCATGAGCAACGAATGCAGCTGATGCAGCTGTACCAACAGTATCAGTTCGACGAGCGCGAAGCACAGCGGCTCATCCGCAGTATTAACCAGGTACAGGCAGACCTGCTCAGGGTGCATCACGAGAACCAGAAGCAGCTGCGTCGTATTCTGGATAAAGAGCAGTTCGAACGCTGGAATCAGTGGTGGAAGGAGCGCATGTTCTTCCCGCCATCCAAGGGCGACTGGAAGCGGCGCGGACGCGACGGCAAGCCGGGGTAACAGCCCATGCTCTGGGTGGCGGCAATAGCAGGTGCGCTGCTCGTGTTCTGGTGGTTGTTGCTTGCTGCCGCGGCGACACATCCACCGCGCGCCCCGCTATTTCTGACCCCCTTCGATGTGCAGATTCCATTTGATGTTGTCGCTTTTCCTTCACGCGACGGCACTCCGCTTTCAGGGTGGTGGATACCCCATCCGCGCCCTCGCGGGGTAGCGGTGTTATGTCATGGCTACGTGGCAAACCGATGCGAGGTGCTGGGCGTTGCGCTGGAACTGCACCGCATAGGCTTCAGCTGCCTGCTGTTTGATTTCCGCGCACATGGCGAAAGCGGTGGGCGCACCACCACCATCGGCGCACGCGAGGTTCAGGACGCGCTCGGTGCGATAGACTTCGTTGCCCGGTTCGGTTTGCCTATCCTGCTTTTCGGCTCCTCGATGGGTGGAGCTGTTGCCATCATGACCGCTGCTCGCGACGAACGAGTCGGTGCGGTGATTACCGATAGCGCGTACGCCCGGCTGACGCAAGTCGCGAACACCTGGTGGGAAGCCGGCCTCGGCAAAGTACTGGGCACGCTATGCCGACCGGTGAAGTACGTGGCGATACTGTTCACCCGTACCCCCCTGTCGCACGCTGAGCCGGTGCGCGAAATCGGTAAAATCGCCCCGCGTCCGGTGCTGCTCATTCATGGTGACCGCGACCATCTGGTACCTGTGGAACACGCCTACGCCCTGTATCAGGCAGCGGGCGAGCCGCGTACGCTGTGGGTTGCTAACGGCAGTGGACACGTGCAGGCGCGGGTGGACCAGCCGGAGAACTACTATGGGCAGATAGTGGAGTTCATCGAGAAATGGCTGGAGGTGCAACCTGCCCATGAATCTTTCAGCGCCCGACCTGGCGAAATCACGCCATCGTGACCAGTGGCTACATCATCCTGTTGTGGGAGACCCCTCATGGGACGCCTTTGAGCGCGAAGCAGGAAACCCCATTCACGCAGGCAAGCCGCCCTACCTCTGGCCCGTGAACGGCTTCCTGTTTCGCGACCCACCTTCGGGCAGGTGGTACGCTTACATCAGCCTCTACCCGCGCGGTTACTGGCCACCCGGAGGAACCCTCTGTCTGCGAGAGCGCGCAGGAGGGATATGGGAGGAGGTAGGCGTCGTTCTGCAAGGCGATGCCCACAGCTTTGACGGAGATGGTAAACGCCCGGGCGGAACAGTAGATGTTTCCATCGTCTACGAAGCGGGAAAGTATCACATGGTCTACGGCTGGGCTGACCCTGCTAACGAACGAGGAGGTATCGCCTATGCCTGGGCAGAACGCCCGGAGGGACCGTTTCACCGTGTTCCCTACCCTATCCATGAAGACACCCATCAGAAACCTCTGCTGGGACGCTATGTGCGGGTTTACGCCTCCACACTGATCCGACGGCGCAGCGACTGGCTCATCCTGCACATGATGAGCACTCCACACAACGCAGGCGGCACGTGGGCGCTGGCGTGTATGACCTCCAGATACCCTGACAGAGAATACACATCGCCCCGACTTCTGCTCTATCCGCAAAGCGACGTGTTTCACCCGCCGCTGGCGGAGTTCTTTCCGGCTTTTGTATACAAAGGGTACGTGTATGCGCCCGCGACCTCGGTTGCGCTCAACCGAACGTTTCAGGTACTGTTTCGCGCCCCTGTCCAGAAAGCGCATCTGCCGGAGGCGTGGCAGATAGTGCAGTACGGTTCGCTGTGGCACGCCGAGGCGCATCCATGGGAAGCGCAGGGAATATGGGGACAGACCTTCGCCGGACAGGTCGCACCTGACGGTACACTGCGCGTGCTTTTTCCCAGCAAGACAGCCCGGGACATTGGCACGATTAGCCTCGCCCGACGCAAGTGGATGCAGCCTTTCCGTGACGGGTTCGTGCTGTCTGCACCGCGCGGCGCTGCTGTCGCGGTGCTTCGCAGACAGTACCGCACCTTTCGCCTGTCTGCTTCGGTTCGAAGCAACGGCGCGTGGGCACTCTGCTGGCAGTGTACAAACCCCCTCGGTTCCGACCACCACCTTGCCGACAGCACCCTGCACCCACTGATGAGGCGGTGGCGCGTCGAGTGGAGGCTGAGGAACGGAGAATGGCAGCTGGTGCACATTGCTCCATCCGGGGAAGCTACCGAAATCGCCAGCGGTTCAGTACGGCTCGCGCCGGACAAGGCGGTCAATCTGCGAGTAAATCAGGAACAACAGGAAACGGAGCTGAGCATCAACAACCAGCAGATATGGACGGGCAAGCTTCCAGCCAGGCCCGGCAGGCTGGAGCTGGTTGCGGAATCCGGCACGCTGCTTCAGGTCACCCGTTTCGAGGTGGCAGGCGAGTTTCAGCCTTCCACCGAGTACTGGCTTGCTACTGAGGCACTGGCAGGAGCAGCGTCTGCGCCGGGGGAGTGGAAGCCGGTACAGGACGAGCACTTCCGCTTCGGCACCGGTTTTGTAAGCGCAACCCCCGATGCACGGGCGAAATGGAATTTCCGGGGACGCGGATTTCGTCTGTACGCTCCGCGTTCACCCCGGTATGGCAAGTGCGAGGTGCTGGTCGACGGCGAAACGTGCCAGACCATCGACCTGCACGCATCTACTGAGGAGCATTCATCGCCGGTAATGGAGCGCCAGCTCACCCCCGGCTACCATGCGGTGGTGGTGCGTCCGCTGGAGGGAACTATCCCGTGTGACGGATTGGAGAGCACATTTTGACGAGAAAAGGGTATAATAATATTAGAAGGGGAGTAGCCCCTGCGAAAGCAGGTGCGGGTATCGTCAACACGCTCTTGAGCCGGTGCCCGCGGTAACAACGAGCGAGACCTTCACCGTATTCTCTAATGCGGTGAAGGTTTTTGTCAGCTCAGGAGGTGAGGGAGGAACATGAACACACTGAAGGTCGGGGTTCTGCTGGTTGCGCTGACCGCTCTGTTCATCTTTGTCGGGGATGCGGTAGGCGGTCGCGGCGGGGCAATGATTGCTTTCGCGCTCGCGCTGGTGATGAACCTGGTCAGCTACTGGTTCAGCGATAAAATCGTTCTGGGCATGTACGGAGCGCGTGCGCTTTCGCCGACAGACGCGCCCGATTTGTACCGGCTGGTGGAACGGCTTTCCGAACGCGCAGGTATCCCGGTACCCAGATTATACGTGGTTCCGGGCGAGCAGCCTAACGCATTTGCCACCGGTCGCGACCCTGCGCACGCCGCCGTCGCAGTGACCGCCGGGCTTTTGCACCTGCTGGACACCGAAGAGGTAGAAGGCGTGCTGGCGCACGAGATAGCACACATTAAGCACCGCGACACGTTGACCATGACCGTGGTGGCGACGATAGCGGGCGCGGTGATGCTGCTGGCGGATATGGCGCGATGGGCGATGATTTTCGGAGGTGCGCGCAGCGACGACCGGGAGGGCAACAACCCGCTGGTCTATCTGCTCATCATGATTGTCGCACCTATCGCGGCGATGCTCATCCAGCTGGCTATCTCGCGGGCGCGCGAGTATGAGGCGGACGCTACCGGCGCGAAGCTGGCGGGCAGCCCAGATGGACTCATCAGCGCGCTGCGCAAGCTGGAGCAGGCTTCGCGCATGATACCAATGCAGGCTTCGCCCTCTACAGCGCACCTGTTCATCGTGAATCCCCTGCGCGGGATGGGCGGCACCCTGATGAGCCTGTTTATGACTCATCCGCCGATTGAGGAGCGGGTACGCCGCCTGCAACAGATGCGCGGCAGCGAGTGGTATCTGGGTGGATAACGATATTCGGAGGGCGAACCGATTTGCCCTCACCCCAGCCCTCCCCGCTCGCGGGGAGGGAGCTCTTCCTCCCTCGTCCACGGGGGAGACCAGGAGGGAGATACTCACACCGTCCCGACGGAGCTTCGTTTTTCATAATAAACACCCCCGCAGGAATCTCCCAGCCCCATCTCGAAAAAGCCCTTCGTGGACATACAGCCACTTACACCTATGACCGTATCACTCATCGGGGGTATCGCCATGGCCATGATGCATGAAGCGCCGCCGCAACAGCCTGCACTCACCGTCGACACGGTTGTGTATAGACCTCATGTGTCCAGCGAAGAGATACTGGAACCCTCTCCCCCACGCGAAACGCTTGGCGGAGTGTATCTGGTGCTGGTGCATAACCGTTCCAACCAGAGCCTGCACTTCTCGCGTCTGGTAATAGACGACGTAGATGCAGACGAACTAGCAGGCGGAGAGACTCTACACTGGTGGGATATCGTTCCGCAGGAGTTGCCGCCCGACGGGGTGGCGGTTCTCACCATCAACGGTACGCACCGTCTGTTTGAGGGGGGGAGAACCTGTCGCGCATGGCTGCACACCGAAGAGGGGCATGCGCTGCGAATCGTTTTGCGCCCGTTCGCACAGTCCCTGCGCATCACCTACGCCTATGTCGACGGCGCAAGTGGCGGCGTGTTTATCCAGAACCGGGACGAAAGTATGGTTTTTCGGCTGGATAACGTGTTTCTGGGTTCCGAGAAGGTCTCCGTGCAATATCTCCAGCGCACGGTGGGTCCGGGTGAGACGGTTCTGGTGAAGGTGATTCTGGACCGTACGTTACCTGTCGGCACACTCGTGCCCATCCGCGTCATCGCTACCGACCGTGCCGGAAAGCGCATCTCCACCAGTGGGTTGATACGTGTGACGCCCATGCATTTTCCCATCGGCACATGGGATGGGCACATCTGGCAGGATGCCGAATATCGCGCCGGATTGCTTCGGCGTGGTTTCGACACAGCGGTGTTCGGTGCGGGGGGCGACGAGCAACCTACAGAAGAGGAGAAACAGGCTTTCGAGCAGATTTGCCCGCAAACGGGACTGAAAGCGCTCGCCTATGTGGGCTTTGAAGAGCCCAAAGAGGGTTTCCTGAAGCGTAACCGCAACAACCCGCATATCCTCGCCTACATGTTGAGAGACGAGCCGGACTGGATCGAGCAGTCGGCGGTACCCCTGTACTGCCTGCGCAAGATTCACCTCTGGCGGCAGCATGGGGTTCCGCAGCCGCTCTACATTAACCTGGCACGCAGTCGACGGTTCGGCGAGTTTGCACCGCTGGCGGACATCCCTTCCTACGACGCCTATCGCGTGGGCGCACCGATGCCCGACAACTCACCCCATGCCTGGGGGAACCGTCTGGAACTGGCGGCGGAATACACCTCCGACCTGCGCCTGAACAGCCTGCCCCGACCGTTCTGGGTGTGGGCGCAGGGCATCCACACCTGGGACGAGCGCGTGTGGGTGAATGACGAACTGGGCAGGGCGGTTCCTACCCCCGAAGAGGCGCGGGTGCAGTTGTGGTTCCAGCTCAGCCGGGGCGCAAAGGGCGTGATGTGGTTTCGAACCCTGCCCGAAGAGGAGGTGCGCACGTACTACACGGAGCTGGCGCAAAAGATGATGCCCTCGCTGGAACAGGCGAAGGTACAGGAGCTGGTGGAGCAAACCGTTCAGCAGTTTCGCGAAACGCTGGAGGAGATGACCCGGCTCAACCGCGTCCTGCAGGCTATCCGCCCCTTCCTGCTGCGCTGCGACGCGGGCTACCAGGGGCAAATACGCACTGCTGCGGAGCCGGACAAACTGGACGTGATGTCGCTTCTGGGCGAGCGGGCGGCGCTGGTGTTCGTGACCAACTTCGCCTACGAGATGCACCCCCAGGGTTACCGTTTCCGCGAGCAGAAGAACGTGACGGTGGTCGCCCGACTGCCCAACTGGCTGAAGGCTATCGACGTATTCGCGGTAACCCCTGAAGGGGTGAAACCGGTTACCTGGCACCTGGAGAAGGGGCACGTGCGGCTAACATGGCGCACTCTGGAAGAACACGTCGCGCTGGTCGTGGTCGCTTCCGATGGACAGGCACGTCAGCAAATCGTGCAAGCCTTCAGAGAGGTGCTTTCCTCGCCCGAGTGACCAGCTCGTGCGCCAGGCGTAAAGGCTCCGGAATACGGTGTTTGCGCACGCACCGGCGTACGACCTCTATGGCGGATGGCAGGTCTACGCGGTGTCCTATCGAGACGTACACCGGTCGCGCGTGAGGCTGGGTGCACAACGCCGCACCAATCAGTTCGTTACCGTCGTGAATCGGAAGCCAGTCGCCCATGGGAGACATGGTTTCCACCTCACCGCAGAGCAGGCTCTTGGCGCAACCGATAGTGGGAGTGTCCACCAGTAATCCGAAGTGGCATGCCATCCCGAACCGTCGGGGATGCGCCCTGCCGTGTGCATCGCATAACACCACGTCCGGCTTCGTGCGAAGCTGCTCCCATGCCTCCAGCAGGGGCGGCGACTCGCGGAAAGACAGCAAGCCGGGCACATACGGGAAACGCACCACAGTGCGTACAGCCACTTCGTCCACCACCTGCATATCCTCCATGCGCAGCACCACAATCCCTGCCCACGCTTCAGAGCCAAACCGCTCAAACGAAACATCCGTTCCTGCCACCAGGCGCAAGCAGTCCGTATCCAGTGGTTCCTCTCTCACCCGCTCGCGCAGGCGAATCTGCAGGTCTATGGCTTCCGCAA
Organism: bacterium HR16; assembly: GCA_002898895.1. Taxonomy (GTDB): domain Bacteria; phylum Armatimonadota; class HRBIN16; order HRBIN16; family HRBIN16; genus HRBIN16. The sequence goes on from BEHS01000025.1 coordinate 16,971, forward strand.
TGGTCTGCGGGAGGGGAAACGCTCGGTTCTCGCTCAACAGGAATCACCTCCCAGCGATATCGTCCGCCTGTGTCATCAATGCACCCGCACACAACCACAGGCACCACGAGACCGGCGGCAAGAAGATGGAGAAATTGACCACGTTGCCCACCGCACTCTGTAACACTATCGTCCACGCAACCGCTGCGCAAACGCGCTGTGTCCCGTGTGGCATCCCCCTTATCATACGCCAGCCGCCGACCAGAATACTCCCCAGCGCGCAGAGATACAGCAACAAGCCCACCCATCCCGTTTCCACCAGAATGTAGAGGTAGTTGTTGTCCGCGCCGGTGGTATAGCCCAGCAGGCGGGGGCTGTCCTCACTCCACCTGCCGATGCCCAGCGTGCCCAGCCCCATGCCGAGCGGATGCTGCCAGACCTCCCGAATCGCCTTCCTCCAGAAGGTCATGCGCACACTGATAGTGGAGGCAGGGGCGAAGGGAGCCAGCACATCCTGCGTCCTCTCGCGCCACAACCCTTCCACAGGCAACAGCAGGGCACCCAGCGCAACAACCGCCAGCGCGATCGCCAGACGGCTGCGCGTCCATGCGCCAAGACACACGGTTCCTACCCACAGCATCACCCACGCCACCCGTGCCAGCGAGAACACCGCTCCCAGCGAGGTAAGCAGCACCGCCATCAGCCAGCCCACTGCGTTTCGCTCTCCCCGCCGGGAGACCATGCCCAGCGCGATAACCGCTCCGAACGCCATCAGCGCACCGAACAGGTACGGGTCCATCGTGGAAAAGGAGCGCGTCTGCCCCCCAACCATCGTGCCGGAGGGCGCGCTGGGGCGCGTGGCGCCCACCTCCATCAGCCATGGGTAAGGGATGAACTGCTGGGCAAGCCCGTAACCGGCATGTATCACCGCCAGCACGCCGATGAATACCAGCAACGTCCGCAGCCGCTCGCCCGCAAAAAGCGTTTTTCCGAAAAAGTAGAAAAACAAAGGCATCGTGAGCCAGCGCACATCTGCCAGCGCGGCGGAAAACGAGTAGATGTTGGGGTTAAATAGATGCACCACGGTCAACAGCGCGAAGGTGGTCAACACCACTTCGGTTACCCCCCAGCGCATGGGGCGTTCCCTGTTGCCCCAGCGGTGCACCAGCCACACGAGCATCAGCCAGAACACCGCCCCATCCTTCCACACTCTGGCGAGAGGGTGTTCTTCGCAGACCACTTTGACCAGCACAGGGTGCAGGCTGGTGTAGGCGAGTAGCGTCAGCAAACCCAGCGCAGGATGAAAGAGGGAAAGCACCACCCATCCGCCTACCCCGAGCACCGCCAGCGCAACAGGCGGCGACCACGCAAACGCCGCGCCCGCAGTGAGGCACGCCAGCAGGCTCAGGGCAGTGAAAAGGCGCAGGCTAAGCCCCCCGGTCACAGGTGTATATGGTGCAAGTCGCTGTTCCATGCCTCTATCGCCACGGTGCCCTTGCCGGTCACATTCACCATGCGCGTCTCGCCGGGCATCAAGCAGAAGTAGTCATCCTCACAGAGCAGCCACTGTCCTTCCTGCGGCGTGAAGCGTACGAAAAGCGCCACCGCCTCCCCGGCGTTCCTGATGCCCGCCTGCTGATGACGATGCCAGACCCGCAGCGTGGTGCGAGGAGCACGCAGCAGGGGTTGCATGGGCGGCTGTGCGGTGCTGAACAGGTACTCGTTGCAGGAGAGCAACCCGCCGCGCCCATCATTCAGGCACACTAACGCCACCCACACGCCTTCCTCCTGGGGCAAAGAGCACTCTACATGCCCTGCGTGCACCACCCCCTCCGGTGCAACCTCCACTGCGCCCCCCAAACGGGCTATCTCCCTGCCGTCCAGCGCAACCAGGCACACCGACCAGAGGGCGTGGAATGCCTGCGTCGTGGAGTTATGCACCCATATCTCCGCCTGCCACTTCTCGCCCGGTTGCCACGTTAGCCTCTCGTATTGCAGGCTGATATGCATCGGCGCGTAAGCGCGTCGTGCCCACCAGTAGGCAGGCTTGGGTTGTCCCAGGTAATCCACCACGTTGGTACAGGCGGTGTTTGGGAAAGGCTCGTTGAACTGCCAGGGGGAGACACCGCTACAGCGCCATTTGCGCCGACGGTTCGCCTCTATCGCGTAGCGCAGACCTTCTGCCTGCATCCACTGGCTCGCGCGGATGAAGGTCTCCAGATCTTCAATGCGCCCGAACAGTGCCTCCAGTTTCTCGCGATGAATCCACCAGCTGCCGTGATGAAGCCATACCCTGTTCGTGGCGTCGGGTGGGAAGCGGTACTCTGGCGAGATAAACCGTTCGAAAATCTGCGGGTTCGCTGCCCCCTCCACGCCAAATTCAGAGTGGTACAGCGGGTCAATGGTGTTGTAAAAACGATAGTGCTCCTCCGCGCCCAGATACACCCAGGGACCATGCACATCGTGCATCTTACCTGTGCCCGCCAGTTCCACCGACGCGCCTTCTACCGGTCCCGAGGCGGAGGTGGGCAGCCAGATTCGGTCGGGGTCCAGCTCCTGCACCAGCGATTTCAGCTTCGCCAGCGCAGGATGGGCATCGGTCAGCGGAACCCAGCGGTCATCCATCAGCTCGTTGCCGCCGCACCATATCACCAGCGAGGGATGGTTGCGCCGCAGGGGTATCATCTGCCGCGCCTGCGCCTCGATGTACTGCAGGTATTCCGCATCCTCCGGCGGAGCGTTCTGGATGCCAGACGACGAGTGAGGGAACTCCTGCCACACCATGATACCGAGGCGGTCACACAGAGCGTAGAACTGTTCGCGCTCCAGCAGCCCCCCACCCCACACGCGCAACAGGTTGCAGTGGGCGTGCTTCGCCAGCGTCAACAAGCGTTCATAACGCTCGGGGCGCACGCGACCGGTCATCTGCTCGTGCGGAGTCCAGTTCCAGCCCTTCACAAACACGCGCCGTCCGTTCACCTCCAGCGTATACGGCAGAGCGTCAGGCGGCGCACCCTCGTTGGGAACGGCGCGAACCGTACGGATGCCGAAGGTCACCTCGCGTTCGTCGGAGCATCGCTCGCCTCGCACCAGATACAGACGTAGACGGTACAGCGGTTGCTCGCCCATTCCATTGGGGTACCACAGGCGCGGCTGGGGTATCTCCAGCGTCACCACCTGCTCAGAGGGGGCAGTATCGCCCGGCTGTACGGGTGTCTCTCTCTGCACAACGAGATTGCCATCGGGATCCTCCACACGCCATTGCAGGTTCCATCCGTCGAGCGCGGAGGGCACGCTGCGCAGGCGCGCAGACACCTCTACCTGCGCCACGTCCCCCCGCACACGCGGGCGCACCCAAACATCTTCACTCCATACCCCCTCTGTTGCCAGCAGAGCCACACTCTGCCAGATGCCCAGCGGAACCAGCCTCGTGCACCAGTCCCAGTCGTAAGCAAAGCGCGATTTCCATACCCGCGCTCTGCTCGTCCAGCCGATTTGTCCCTGCACCGCGTCCACCGGCGGTTTATGCTCCACCAGCACCGTCAGGCAGTTCGGCTTTTCAAAACGCAGGTGTTCCGACACATCGAACTCGAAGGGCGTGAACATGCCCTCGTGCCTGCCCAACAACCGCTCGTTCAAATACACTTCGCAAGCGTAATCTACCCCATCAAAGCGCAGGCGCACGTGTTTGCCTCGCCATTCATCGGGCGCGGTGAAGTGCTTACGGTATACCCAGTCGCGCTCGGAGAGCCATTCACAGGCGAGGCTATTCAGGTCTATGTAGGGATGAGGTATCAGCCCGGCGTCCAGTGTATCGGCGATGACATCACCGGGCACACAGGCGCGAATCCACTCGCCCCAGGGAGGATAACCCGCCGGTGACCATTCCTCTTTCCATGCCTGCCTCCACCAGAACTCATGAGGCAGCAGGGGCGCAAGCAGCCAATCGTTACCATCCAGCAGAAGGCGCATAGTCGTTCCCTCACTGTTCGTGCCGTTGTCAACTCCAGCGCAGCAATCTCCTACGTTATCGCCAACCCACCGCAACCATTTCGCGAACCGCCCTCGCCTTACCTGCGTCATCAAACAGGGAGTATTCGTGGGCATTTTGACAGCCTGTGACAGCGGTGGTATACTGGTATTTGCAGGAGGAAGGTGTTGCCTTATGCCCTTGTGTGAGCCTGTGCCCAGTGTGTTGAAGGAGAAGGTCGGAGAAGAGCAGATACGGCTTAGCGCTTATACAGACATCGGTGCAGATGGATTATTCGGCATCCGCTGGCTTATCGTCACGGATGAATGTGTACAGGTCTACTCTCCCCCGCCCGGCTGGGTGCCTCCGGTGCTGGGTAATGGCTTAAACACCACCATCGAACCGCCCGACGTGCAGTGCGATATCGATCTGCCTCTGAGCTGCATTTCCGATTCCACCACCGAAAGCCTGGTGGGCTGTGGGGCGCTGATGGTTACCCGGGACGGCAAGCCGCTGGAGCTGCTGCGCTATTCCAACGCGCGTGCAGGCATTTTCGCCGAGGTCGCCCGCTACCTGTCGGCAGTGGCGAAGCAGGAGCCTCCCCCCGAACCGGTGGAACAAAAGCCCACGCACTGTCCCGACTGTGGGTTCCGCCTGCCGGGCGATACGCAGGTCTGCCCGCGCTGTTCTCGCAAAGGTCGGGTGGTCTGGCGACTGCTGGGGTTCGCCAAACCCTACAAGTGGCAAATCGTGCTATCGGGGTTGCTGATGCTGGCGGGTACTGCACTGGAGCTTGCGCCACCCTATCTGACAAAGATTCTGGTGGACTCGGTGCTGGTGCCGCGTCAGAACCTGCACCTGCTGGTGGTTATCCTGACGGTGCTGGCTTTGACGCGCCTGGCGGGCGTGGGGCTATCGGTGTGGCGAGGTAGGCTATCCGCATGGCTGGGCGCACGGCTGGTGTTCGAGGTGCGAGCGAAGCTGTTCCAGCACCTGCAATGGCTTTCCCTCTCTTTCTACGACAAGCGTCATACCGGCGCGATTATGTCACGCATCACCCAGGACACCGGCGCGCTGTACGACTTTCTGGTTGACGGGGTGAGCTCGCTCATTGTCAACGTGCTGTTGCTCATCGGCATCACGACGGTGCTCTTCTGGATGAACTGGAAGCTGGCGGCGCTTATCCTGCTGCCCACGCCGGTGGTGGTGCTGGTGACAATGTGGTTCTGGAAGACGGTGCGCCGCGTGTTTCACCAGTTCTGGCACCGGTGGTCTCGTCTTTCTGCCACGCTGAACAGCACGCTCTCTGGTATTCGCGTGGTCAAGGCGTTCGCCAAAGAGGGTGACGAGATAGAGCGATTCCAGAGGCGCAACCGTGACCTGATGACCTCGGGGATGCAGGCGGAGATGATGTGGGCGACCTTCTTCCCCCTGCTCAACCTGCTGACCAACATCGGCTTCTTCCTGGTGTGGGCTTTTGGCGGCTACGGCGTGGTGAGAGGCGAGGTACAACTGGGCACGCTGGTGGCGTTCCTCGGCTATCTGGGCATGTTCTACGGTCCCCTGCAGATTCTTACCCGTGTAAGCCAGTGGCTGACCCGCACCTTTACCGCGGCGGAGCGCGTGTTCGAGATTCTGGACACCGAGCCTGATGTGAAGGATGCTGAAGACGCGGTGCCGCTGCCCGAGGTGCGCGGCGAGGTGGAGTTCCGCAACGTCACTTTCGGCTACGATAAGCACAAGCCCGTGCTGAAGAACATCAGCCTCAAGATTGAGGCGGGTGAGATGGTTGGGCTGGTTGGACACAGCGGAGCGGGCAAGTCCACCACCATCAACCTGCTGTTGCGCTTCTACGACCCCGACGAGGGGCAGATACTGATAGACGGCGTGGACGTGCGCAAGATCCGGATGGAAGACCTGCGCAAGCATGTGGGAGTGGTGCTGCAGGAGCCGTTCCTGTTCCCGGGCACCATCCGGGAGAACATCGCCTATGCCAAGCCGGACGCCACGCAGGAGGAGATTATCGCTGCCGCGAAGGCGGCAAACGCCCATGACTTCATCCTTCGCTTTCCCGATGGCTACGACACGCAGGTAGGCGAGCGCGGACAGCGGTTATCGGGTGGCGAGAGACAGCGCATCTCTATCGCCCGCGCCATTCTGCACAACCCCCGTATTCTCATTTTAGATGAAGCCACCTCGCAGGTAGACACTGAGACCGAGCGTCAGATTCAGGAAGCCATTGCCCGGCTGGTACAGAACCGCACGACGGTCGCCATCGCTCACCGCCTCTCCACCCTGCGCAACGCTCACCGGCTGGTGGTGCTGGAGCAAGGGCAGATGGTGGAGGTGGGCACACACGATGAGCTGATGGCGAAAGAGGGCGTGTACCACCGTCTGGTGACCCTGCAGAGCGAGATTAACAAGATACGCGCAGTGTAAAACCTATCCCCCTCCCTACAAAGAAAGAGGCGTTCGAATCGAAGCTCCCCTCTCCTCGCAGGAGAGGGGGCGGGGGAGAGGTTCAACCCTTCCTTCAAAAAATTTTTCCCGCACCCCGTAAAAATGCTTGACAACCGCGTAGGGGTATGCTATCGTGTAACCGGTAGCGCAGTTCCTGTAGTGTTTTGAAAATCTCCAGACGGCTTTTCACAACACGACAAATGATGAACACCTCTCCCACCATTGAAATGATGGGCTATGAAGCAAATAAACCTGCCTTCGCAGGTTTCTCCCAATCCGCGCTCCTGCTTGGGGAGGGCGAGGCTCCTGCCGAGCCGTTCGGTTTTGGTCGCGACGGAGCACGACCATCCAATCCAATTGCAGGGAGGGCGAGGCTCCTGCCGAGCCGACTTCGCCAGATTGAGGAGCCTTTACGGCTGAAGCCGTTCCTTTTCAAACGAAGCCAGCCTGCGCTGGCTGTGTAACCCTGCGAAGGCAGGGTTTGGTTTGAAGAGGTGCGGCTTTAGCCGCAAACCCGTGTCCAGCATCCTCTTTCCCGCACAGGGGGAGGAGCAGGCGGTACTCACCGGATAGATGCAACTATTTTTTCAAAGTTCATTAGCCTGCGTTTAGCAAAAGGAACTTCGGGAGAGGTGTCGGGGGTGTGGTGTATTCAACCTAACCGCCTGCCCCCCTTCCTTCGTAGGGAAGGGGGAGTTCGAATCGAAGCTCCCCTCTCCTCGCAGGAGAGGGGGCGGGGGAGAGGTTTATCAAAAAATTTTTTCCCACACCCCGCAAAAATGCTTGACAACCGTGCGCAACATGTGATATAGTCTAGCTAAACAGCAGTCTCCTGTGGGTTTTGACGGTTTAAAACACTTTCAACTCATTACAAGGAGGGTGCTAAACAAAATGTTACGACGCTTTCCGTATCTGCGCACACTGGCTACCGTGTGCATCCTGAGCCTGACTGTGCAGGTAGCCGCTCCTCTCTTTGCCTCCTCCAGTGTGAGGGGGGGGGGTAAAAGAGACAGTTTCTCCCCTTTCCACTGACAGTAACAACAGTTCCCCCAAACTGCTCGCCTGGGCAAACGGACTATGGCACATCATCCTCTCCAACCTGCAATCGGGTGTACCGCCCCTCAATCCCGCGCCGGGTTCCCCACAACCCTGGCAACCCGCCTACCCCATCTACAGCGGAGTGGTCAACATGGCAACCGGTAACCTGCAGTTAGCCCACCCCGTGTGCGGATGGGGAGGCAAAGGGGGAGGCATCGCCTTCACGCTGTATTTCAACAGCCAGAGCAATCGCACCAGCCCGCTGGGCAACAAGTGGACACACTCCTATAACTGGCAGGTGGTGAGCGCAGGCAACACCGCCACCGTGATAGCGGGTGACGGCACGGAGACCACCTTCACCCTCTCTGGCGGTCAGTATCTGCCTCCTGCGGGAGTGTATGACCAGCTGGTGCGCAACGGGGACAACACATGGACGTTAACGCACAAGGGCGGCTTGCAGAGGTTGTTTACTGCGGACGGCAAGTTAGACCGCATTGTGGACCTGAACGGCAACGTGGTGCAGTGCGCGTATAGTGGCGGTCTGCTCAGCAGTGTAACCGACGCCTCCGGCAGGGTGTTGCAGTTGGGTTACAGTGGTGGCAGGTTAACGAGCGTGACCGATGCGGAGGGTCGGGTGTGGACGTTGAGTTACGACGGCAGTGGTCGTCTGGTGTCGGTGAGTGACCCTCTGTTGAACGGGGTGAGTTACTCCACACAGTTTGGCTACAGTGGCAGCAACGTGATAACCATCACCAACCGGTTGGGTAAGACATGGACGTTCAATTACGGAGCGAACAACGTCTTTTCCAGCATGACCGACCCCGATGGGAAGACGTGGACGCTGGCATACCAAGTTCCGGGCGGAGGGTTAGGTGGAGCTCGGGTACAGCCCAATGCGATCATCATCGAGCCGGGCGACGTGGTGAGCGTCGGTGTTGCCACCGACCCGACGGGGATAGCGGAGAGCCGGGGAATGAACGATTTGGGCGAGTGGCGCACCTTCACCGACGCTTTGGGCAACCAGACGCAGTTTGAGTATGACAGTGCGCACAATCGGGTGAAGGTTCGGTTGCCGAGTGGCTCGGTGTGGCAATACACCTATGACAGTCGTGGCAACACCTTGACGGCGAAAGACCCCCTGAACAACACCACCAGTTACCAGTATGGCTCGTATGACCGGGTGACGCTGGTTCAAGACCCTTTGGGCAACCAGACGCACTACGGGTATGACAGTCGGGGCAACCTGACGCAGGTGACCG
>BEHS01000026.1 GCA_002898895.1 bacterium HR16
GCCCCTTCCCGACGCGCTCTCTGCAAAGCGACCGTGCGGGCATGGTAACGCGGCACATGTTCCTGTTGTTTGTAAGCCCCCTCGTGCTCTTCATCGATCACGATAAGCCCCAGGTTGTCCAGCGGGGCAAACACCGCCGAACGCGCGCCCACCACCACCCGCGCCCGCTGTTCGCGCGCCCTGCGCCACTCGTCAAACCGCTCACCCGCCGACAGCGCACTGTGCAATACCGCCACCAGATTGCCGAAACGTGCCTTCACCGCCTCCACCACCTGCGCCGCCAGCGCGATTTCGGGTACCAGAATCAACGCGCTTCGCCCCCGCGCGAGAGCAATGGACACCGCCCGCAGGTATACTTCTGTCTTCCCGCTGCCGGTCACCCCAAAGAGCAAGAAACTGCGATGCGCGCCCGCCTCTATCGCCTGCCCGATCTCGCTCAGACAGCGATCCTGATCCGGCGTCATCTGCAGCGTGGTATCCGCCTGCGACAGGTTTACCTTGCCGAACGGCGAGCGGTACACGGGCACATCGGCGAAACCCACCACCCCGCGCGCCTCCAGGCTCTTCAACGCGCTGGCAGAGACACCCACCTGCCTCAACAGTTCCGCCATCGGCAGCATCTCTTCTTCCGCAACAGCCAGCGCGCGCAGCAACGCCGCCTGCGCCGGGGCGCGTGAGGCGCACGCCTCTGCCAGATTCTCTGCCTGTTCCGGCGAGATGTTCAGGCGGACGTGCCGCAGTACACGCGCTCTGGCGGTCGCCGCCTCCAGCACGTTTTTTTGCTCGACCAGCCCACGACGCTTCAGCCGGTAGATGGCAGTGTTGAACAGCGTGGCGCCCAGCTGCGCCTTTGCGGTCGTCTCGGGCAGTTGACCACCCGCCGACTGCAGCAGCTCCAGCAAGTGACGTTCGGGCGCGTTGGGAGAAAGTTCCCACAACTCCTGTTGCTGTACCAGAGGCGTCAAGCGGAGCACCCTCTGCACCTTTGCGACCATCTCGGTTGGAGCGAGCAAACGCACTGCCGCCGCAAGCCCGCAACGGTACTCGTGCGCCAGCCATTCTGCCAGCGCAAGACGGTTCTCGTCCAGAGGCAGGCTCCCCTCCACCACGTCGATGACCTGCTTGAGCTTGCCCGCCTCACGGGCATCCATAGGGTAGCGACGCGCTACGTAGCCCAGCACTTCCTGCCCGCTGAACGGCACCAGCACGCAGCTGCCCACCTGCACCTTCGCCTCCAGCGCGCGAGGCAACAGATAGGTGAACACCTCCTGTAACGCCGCAGGCAGGTCCACCACCACATCTACCACCGGTTGTTGCACAACGTACGTGTTCACAGCATTCTCTCCCGCTTCTTGCACACTGGATGCTCGCGCTCCATCGCGACCACAGACCGAACAGCTCGGCAGGAGCCTCGCCCTCCACGCGCTTATTTCGGAGGGTCGTGCTCCATCGCGACCGCAAACCGAACGGCTCGGACGGAGCCTCGCCTTCCACGCAATGGGATTGGAGGGTCGCGCTCCGCCGCGACCACAATCGCCCCCATCGACAAACCTGTACCTGCTTATTGTATCGAATCTGAACGCAGCACGCAAAGGGATTTTTATGTAATGCATTTCTCTCAAAAAGCGTCTATAATAGTGAGTCGGAGGAGGGATGCGATGCGCGCCATCATTGCCCTGCTTATCATCGGCGTTCTGATAGGGACACCGTTCGCGGCGGCGCAGCAACCGGCAAACGTGCCTGCGGCGCTATCGGGAGGGGATTCGTCTCAGCTCAGCTATACCGACGTGTTCATGGGGCGCAACACACGCGGTCCCTACCTGCTTTCCTGGAAAGGCATCCGCGTGCGCAGTGAGCGCGTGGTGGTAGATGGACGCACCTTCCGGCGCGATGAGGAGTACACCATCGACTACACCGCAGGCACGCTGGTCTTCGCACAGCCATTGCGCAACGGAAGCATGGCTCAGGTGACCTACGAGATAGATGCCAAAACCGCGCAGCGCAACCCGAAAACGCTCCAGATGCCGCTGGACATGGAGCTGCTCAACGCGGCGCGCGGCAAGCTGGCGTTGACAGGTGCATACTCCGCCCCACTGGACAAGCCCGGCAAAGAGACCACCCTGCTGGGGTTAACGGGCGAGCTGTTGCCGTCAGGCAGCACACAGATCTCCGCCACCTTCCTGACCGATGTGAACGCACGCGGTCGGCTGGAGGAGAAAAGCGGCTTGCGTCTGCAGGCAACATCGAAGAGCGACCTCGCGGAGTGGACGCTCAGCTATCTGACCGCCGGACGCGAGTTCTCCGGCGCGCAGGCGTGGAAGGTCAAACCCGATACCGATGCGCTCAGCACCTCGCTCAAGCTGCTGCTGAGCCAGAAGTTGAATGTATCGCTGGGCTTCCAGCAGAGTGATACCGGTGGAGCAAAGGTTGCGGGAACCTCCGCGGCGCTCGCCTATAATGTCTCCGAAGGTGTGCGGGCAACGGTGTCCTATCTGAATCAGCAAAACCCGCTGGCGACCGTTACCACTACCTCCACAGGGGTCAATTTACAGCGCGGCGCGCTGACAGCCGGGATCGAACGGCGCACCCAGCAACAAGAAAGCCTGCTACAGGGGCGTTCGGCAGTGACCACCGACCGCCTGACCGCTCAGGTGGATATCACCCCGAGCACGCAGGCACAGGCTCTGCTGGAACAACAGCGACTGGAGGGCGCACAGGGCGCTACGGAGCGGTCTACCGCCTCGCTGGGCGTTACTACCTCCCCCACCCAGGGGATTCAACTGCGCACGGGCATCCGCTACGATGAAATCGGTGAAAAACAGCAGACGGAGCTGAGCCTGGGACTGGAAGCGAAGCCCTCACCTGCCTATCGCTTGCTGGGTAGCTATGTGCAACGGCAGGGAGAAATGGGTGACCGCGCCACCGCCACCAGCCTGCGCGTGGTGAGCACTCCCCGCTCGATGCTGCAGCTGGAGACCGGCGCGTTGCTGGAGACAACAGGTGAGCAGGCGTCGCTAAAGCAGGATGTGCTGTTAGCACTGCAACCCTGGCAGGGGATTCGTCTGGAGACCGGCGTGCAGGGCATGTACGCGGGCGACCGCGAGGGCTATATTCGCACCCTGCGAGCACAGCTTGCGCCCGGACGCACATGGCGGATAGATGCTACCCATCGCCTGCGCCTGACCGATAGCGGTGCACCGCCGGAGACGTGGGGAGTGGCGCTGAGCGTGACCCCCTCGCAGTCGCTCAGCCTGACGGGCAGCTACACACGCAACCCGGAGGACAACAAGGGCAATATTCAACAACAGGAGCAGGCGGAGCTGAAACTGCAGGCGCGGATGAGCGCGCTTACCCTGCAGGGCAGCATGGGCGTGAAGCGCGACCTGCTGAGCAACACGAACATCACGCTGGCGGATGTGGCACTCATCTATCGCTTCTCGCCGCTGATGGAGCTGCTGACCGGTTATCGCCTGAATCGCCAGCAGACCACCAGCGAGCTGACCGCGCACACGTACCGCCTGGGCTACCGCTACGCGCTGAGCGACATCTTCAACATCAGCCTCGAAGGCACTCTGACCACTTACGAGCGTGACCGCATCTTCCAGCCCAACCAGACCGAGTACGAGGCGCGACTGAAGCTGGGAGTGAGGTTCTGAATTACCCCGGGTGAGGCTCCTGCCAACAGGTTTGCTTGCTTCATAGCCCGTCGTTTCAGTGGTAGGAGGGATGTTCAGGGAAACGGGCGCACTGCGTGCGCCACATTAAGCCGAAGGACGCCGCCTTGCACCCGTCGAACTTCCATGCTCAAGAACTGCGGATGGAGGGGGAAGATGCAGTGGCTGCTGGTGATACTGAGCCTTGTTACCCTGTCAGGAGGAGTAGTACCGGCGATGGCACAAAACGACGTGTGGAACGTGCGCGACTTCGGCGCGAAGGGCGACGGCAAGAGCGATGACACCGCCGCCTTTCAACGTGCGCTGGACGAGGCGGGCAAGGCAGGCGGAGGCGTGGTGTTTGCTCCGCGAGGAAACTATTTGTTCAAAGGTCACCTGGTGATTCCGAACGGTGTCACCCTGAAGGGCGTATGGGAATCGGTCCCTGCGCATAACGGCATCCGCGATGCAGGCTTGCCTAAACCCACCGATGGCGGCACGACCTTCCTTATCACCGAAGGTGCAGGCAGCGAAGAGGGAGCACCTTTTATCACCCTTAACACCAACAGCACGCTGAAAGGCGTGGTGCTCTATTACCCCGACCAGAAGACCGACGATGTGCCTATCCCCTACCCCTGGGCGATTGCCATGCGCGGTAAGAACCCGGCTGTGCTGGATGTGGAGATGCTGAACCCTTACAACGGCATCGACGCCACGCAAAACGAACGTCACCTGATACGAAACGTGCACGGACAGCCTCTGCGGCGCGGTGTGCTGGTAGACCAGATATACGACATCGGACGCATCGAGAATGTGCACTTCAACCCCTGGTTCAGCATGAAGCCCAAACTTTTCGAGTGGCAGATGCAGAACGGAGAGGCGTTCATCTTTGGGCGCAGCGATTGGCAATACGTGCTCAATACCTTCTGCTACGGCTACAAGGTGGGTTACCGTTTCACGCAGACGAAGGCGGGGGTGTGCAACGGCAACTTTCTGGGTATCGGCGCGGACGACTGCCTGGTGGCGGTGCTGGTAGAGCAGACCGCCCCGATGGGCATCCTCATCACCAACGGCGAGTTCGTCTCCTTCCGGGGGAGCGACCCCACAATGGTGCGTGTTGCGCCCACTCACTCCGGCACGGTGCGCTTCGTAAATTGCGCCTACTGGGGACCGAACAAGCAGATTGCGGTCATCGAGGGCAATGGAACGGTGGGCTTCTCGGATTGTACTTTCATGCAATGGGACAAAGACAAGGAAGGACGCTCGGCGATACAGGCTCGCGGCGGCACGGTGCTGGTGCGCGGTTGTGAGTTCCGTGACGACCGCCCACAGGTAGAAATCGGCGAAGGGGTAAACCGTGCCGTTGTGACGGATAACGTGATGACCGGCGAGATACGCATCACCAACCGCTCTTCAGGCGCGGTACAGATAAGCGGCAACGTGGGCACGGCATCGCGATAGCACCCCTTGTGCCTGGAGGGCGAGGCTCCTGCCGAGCCGGAGGTTTCAAAATGCGACAGGATGCATTTCCGCCAGCTCATCCGAACCTCGCCCCCGGTGCCGCTCTCGCTCTCAGTCGTTCAGCGGATTACAAATCCAGTTCAGGAAGCCCCCGATAGTGATCGGCTGGAATTTCGCGTGACCGTCCATGTAAACGGTTGGCGTACCGCCGATGGCTCGTCCCTCTACTACGTCCTGATTCTTCGCGCCGTAATGCATACCCCACGAATTGCAGACAATCAGCATATCCTCAGCAGGCTTGGTGACGCTGGCGAGCGACGTGCCACATGCCGACCACCCCACTGAGGAGGTCTGTATCCCCTGCGGGCAACGGTAGGGCGGCGGGTACAACCCGAAAATCACCGCTGCGAACACACTGCCCCCACGCAGGATAGGCGACACATTGCCCGGCAGCCCAAAGCCGTCGTAGCAACGGTAGGCGTAGGAGCCGGAGTAGTCTTCACACACGTCGCCCTGCGCGTTGCGCTTTACGGGCACGTTGAGCGTGGGGCAGGTGAAGATGCCTTCGTTCTTCACGTAAGGCAGCAGCACGTCCACCAGCGTGGGGTGCTGTCCTAACCGTGTGTGGCAGCCCGTGGGACCGCCCGGCACGCTAACCCAGTTGCCACCGACGTGGGAGACCTCCGAGGGCGAGTTAAACGCGAACATCGCCACAGGGAAAACCTCGTCGTAGTCCTGCACGTACATCATCGCGCCCAGACCAATCTGCTTGCTGTTGGAGATACAGGTTGCCAGGCGTGCTCGTTCACGAGCCCTGGCAAACACCGGGAACAGGATCGCCGCCAGTATCGCGATAATCGCGATAACCACCAGCAGCTCAATCAAGGTAAAGCCTCGTCGTTTCATTTTCGCACCCTCTCTGTTAAGTTATGCGATTAATCTATCTTCATCATAGCGTACTTCGCCAGTATCGTCAAGGGATGCTTTCCAAAGATTTTTCGAAATATCGTGAAGAAAGCGTATAAAACCCCTTGACGCTTTTGGTACAGTGATATATAATATTGGTGTTACAGTAAACTATAACACTGGCGATTAGACCAATGGGCGTTCAAGTCGTCGATAAGAACAATCCGTTACCGCGCTACGTTCAGGCGAAGCTGATTGTCCAACAGCGCATCCGCTCCGGCAAGTATCGCCCGGGTGAGCGTATCCCCGGCGAGCGCGATCTGGCAGCGGAACTGCGCATCAGCCAGATGACCATGAACAGGGCGCTGATAGAGCTGGTAAAAGAGGGATGGCTCTATCGCGAGCATGGTAAGGGCACTTTTGTACCGGAGGGCTTTTGTCCGCCCCCGCCTGAAATGCTGCAAATCGGGGTGGTGGTGCACATTCCCGCCGAGCGTGCTCTGGAAGACTTCTATCTGGGCTCGCTTTTCCGGGGAATGCAACGCGCTATCGCCAACGCGCCGGTGAGCCTGTCCATCATCGAGGTTCCTGCCGACGAAATCGAGGAGAAACTGAGCGACGCCCTGCTGGACGGTCTGCTGGTGCTGGACGTGCTGGAGCAGAATGTGGAGAAGGCAAACAGGCTTTTCCGCTCCGGTCTCAAGATGGTGGTGCTGGGTGCATCGTGGAAAGGGCTAGAGGTCCCCTTTGTCGACAGCGACAACATCGGCGGCACACGAGCTGCACTGGAACATCTGCTCGGCTTAGGACACCGACGCATCGGAGGCGTGTTCGCCTTGCCCGGTACCTGCAACACCCAGGACCGCCTTCGAACGTTCCGTGACGCCCTGCAAAAACAAGGTATCCACGTGGACGACATGCTGATACTCATGGAAGAGGAAGTGGTCTCACTCTCGGATGCAGGGCGCGAGCGACTCCGCCGGATACTACGCTCTCCGTCTCGTCCCACCGCTTTCTTCTGCGGAGGCTACTATCTGGCGCTGGACGTAATGCGCATTGCTCGCGAGGAGGGCTTACAGATACCGGCTGACCTTTCGGTAGTGGGCTTCGACGACCCCGTATCCGCTGCACTGCTTAGCCCACCGCTCACCACCGTGCGTCAACCGCTGGACGAGATGGGACGCCTTGCCACGCTGATGCTTTTGCAATGGTTGAGGAATACGGAGCCACCCCGCCAGAGCGTGGTGCTGCCTACCCAGCTGATGGTACGCGGCTCCACCGACACTCCAGGCGGTGCTACATAATCCTAAACTCAGAGGAGGGTCCATCCAATGCGTCACAACAACCGAAGTCTCGCTTTTACGCTGATTGAGCTGCTTGTCGTTATCGCGATTATCGCGATACTGGCAGCCATCCTGTTCCCGGTGTTTGCACAGGCACGCGCCAAGGCACGGCAAACGGTTTGTCTGTCCAACCTGAAGCAACTGGGAACCGCCACCATGATGTATGCCCAGGATTACGATGAAACCCTGTGGTGGCAGGCGTTTCCCGGCTGCTACACCGACCCGAACACAGGGCAGACGGTCAATCAGCTGTATTTCCCCGACCAGCTCTATCCCTACGTGAAGAGCGCGGCGCTGTTCAAAGAGCCAGACTTCAGCGGTTATCCCTGGCTGGCATACTGTTGCTTCGCGCCTTCGCCCAACGTGCCGCGTCTCGAAGACTATCACCTAGGCTACGGTTACAATGAATTGCTGATGGGCGGCTCCCTGCGCTTCGGCGGGTGGCCGCTGGCGGCGATTAACGAACCCGCCGAAATCGGCGTGCTGGCAGATGGCTACATGCCCTGGAACACCTTCATCGGCTACTATCTGGACGCGGGCGATGGCATCAGGCGTACCTACTGGCTGAGCAGCGACCAGCAAACATGGTTCTACGGTCCGCCGCGCCACAACAGCGGTGCCAACTTTATGTTTGCTGATGGACATGCCAAATGGGCGCGAGTGACCCTGACCAGAGAAAGCCCGGTGTTCTGGGGTTACTACAAGGTGCGTATTCACCCGACCGAACCCTGACAACAGAGGAGAGCAGATCTCATGAAAAAAGAGGTTTCGCCCGCAGTTGCTGCGATAATCGTCGTGGCGATTGTGGCGGTAGTTGCACTTGCATACTGGTGGGGCACGCGCAACGAGCCGAAGCTTCCGCCCGCGCCGCCGTCGGGTCCTATCGTGCTACCTCCTAGCCAGCAAGGACGCCCAATGCCCGGAGGGGTGGTTTCCGGTCCCATGCAGACCGCTCCTTCTCAGGGACGGTAATACCCCAAGCCCCTCCTTGAAAAAGAGCCGGGACTGGCGAAGGCAAGCACACACAACCTTCGCCAGTCCCGACGAACGCTCTACAGTGTACGGCTCTACCCTTCCTTCTCATCATGGTATACTATGTACCAATCCACCACGGAGGACAAACCCATGTGCCTTGCGATACCGGGGCAGATACTGAGTATCGAGGGAGATGACCCGCTCACCCGCACAGGTAAGGTGAGCTTTGGTGGTATAGTGAAAGAGGTGAACCTTGCCTACGTGCCCGAGGCGAAGGTGGGCGATTACGTGATAGTGCATGTGGGCTTCGCTATCAGCATCGTGGACGAGCAAGAAGCTCAGGAAGTGTTTGAGTACCTGCGCCAGATGGAGGAGCTGAGCGACCTGCAGGAGCAACCCGCATGAGGTTCATCGAAGAGTATCGCGACGCCGAAGCTGCCAGACGCTTCGCAGAAGCCATCCGCAAAACGGTCACGCGCGAGTGGACCATCATGGAAATCTGCGGCGGGCAGACGCACGCCATTATGAAGTTCGGTATCGACGAGCTGTTGCCTCCGCAGATTACCCTGCTACACGGTCCAGGCTGTCCGGTGTGCGTGACGCCGGTGGAGCTGATAGACAAGGCGGTGGAGCTGGCGTCGCGTCCGGAGGTCATCTTCTGCTCGTTCGGCGACATGTTGCGCGTGCCGGGCACGAAGGGCGACCTGCTCTCCGCCAAAGCGGCGGGAGGCGACGTGCGCATCGTGTACTCTCCACTGGACGCCCTGCAGCTGGCAATCAAGAATCCCGACAAGCAGGTGGTGTTCTTCGCGGTCGGCTTCGAGACCACTGCCCCCGCCAACGCGATGGCGGTATATCAGGCGAAACAGAAAGGCATTACCAACTTCTCCATCCTTGTCTCGCACGTACTGGTTCCGCCCGCGATAGAGGCGATTCTGAGCTCACCGCGAAACCGCGTGCAGGGCTTCCTCGCGGCGGGGCACGTGTGCACCGTGATGGGCTACACAGAGTATGAACCGATTGCGAAGAAGTACCATGTGCCTATCGTGGTAACCGGCTTTGAACCGCTGGACATCCTGCAGGGCATCTACCTGTGTGTGAAGCAGCTGGAGGAGGGGCGTGCGGAAGTAGAGAACCAGTACACCCGTTCGGTGCGCCGCGAGGGCAACCGCCCCGCACAGGAGCTGATTCGCGAGGTGTTCGAGGTGGTTCCGCGCAAGTGGAGAGGCATCGGTGAGATACCGCAGAGTGGATTGGGCTTGCGCGAGCCGTATCGGCAGTTCGACGCGGAGAGGCGGTTTGCACTGAGCACCGGCAGTGTGGAAGAAGCGAGCGAGTGCATCAGCGGGTTGATTCTGCAAGGAGTGAAGAAGCCTTACGAATGCCCAGCCTTTGGCACGCGCTGCACGCCCGAACATCCCTTAGGCGCGACGATGGTCTCTTCCGAAGGCGCGTGCGCCGCGTATTTTAAGTACAGGCGAGAGGCTAAGGCGCGCGTGGGATAATCACCAGTATCTCCTCGAAAGCGCGCACGAGATGCCGACCGCAGCGCTGCAGCTGTGCCAGTGCCTCTCCGGAAAGTTCCTCCCGCACCTGCCTTAACCACAGGTGAAACTGCTCATGTAGTTCGAACAGGCCCTGCAGGTGGGTGTCGGAGAAGTTAGCGCATCCTGCAGCGTATTCGCTCCACATCTTAAACCGACAGTCCCCATCACACAAGCACTGACCACAGGTAGCCTGAAAAGAAGAGGGTCATCAGCGCCAACAGCACGCGCAAACAGGACCAATCACAATCGCGGTGATGCCTATCAGTGTCTCCATACGTTCGATATTATGGGATAAGTTGGTACACTTCTTGAGCGCGATACTCTGCAGGACACTGCGTCATGAATGGTGAATGAGCCAGTACATAGGTACTCATCTGGTGCTACGTAGAGCGCAAAATAAAGCCCACTGGTGGAGGTGTTCGCCTGGTGCCCACATCGAGGAAAGCGATGACAAGGTCCGTTGAGAGAGTGGTCTATCGGTGCAAATCTATATTAGCTCAACATTACGGTGAACGCTTCGCCGGGATGATATTGTACGGCTCGGTGGCGCATGGGCGCTCGCAAGCGGACAGTGATATTGACCTGCTCGTTTTGTTGCGCGGTTCTTTCAACACCTTTGAGGAGCTCCGACGGATTGTAGACCTGCTCTACCCCGTGCAGATGGAGTGCAAACGATTGATTTCCGCAAAACCTGTCTCTTTGCTGGACTTCGAACGAGGACACCTCCAGCTGTACCGCAACGCAAAGCGGGAAGGAGTACTGGTGTGAATGAGCTGTACGCGGCACAGCACATGTTTCTGAGGAGCAGGCGGAAGAAGCAATCTCAGCGGCGAAAGAGTTCGTAGAAGCTATTCAGGAGCTCATGGGCTCTTCCGCGGACTGAGGAAATGAGGTGCGTAACGACCACAACGGAATAAGGGAATGCCCGGTCATTTCTCAGGAGGTGTTTACCATTTGTCCACACAAGACTTTCATCTCACCTGCCCCATCCCCATCCAGCAGTATCCGGCAGTGGTTATGGCGCATGGGGGCGGCGGCAGGCTGATGCACCAGCTTATCGAAAAGATGTTCGTCGCCACCTTCGGTAGCGACAACCTGCGCACACGCCACGACAGCGCACAACTGCAATTGCCCACCGCACGCCTCGCCTTCACTACCGACTCGTACGTGGTGCGCCCTCTCTTCTTTCCGGGCGGAGACATCGGCAAGCTGGCAGTGTACGGCACGGTGAACGACCTCGCGATGAGCGGGGCGCGCCCATTGTATCTCAGCCTGGGCATGATTCTGGAAGAGGGTCTGCCGATGGAGACACTGTGGCAGGTCGTGCTCTCCATCCGCGAGGCAGTGCAGGCGACAGGGGTACAGATTGTCACCGGCGATACGAAGGTGGTGGACCGTGGCAAGGGCGATGGCGTTTTTTTGAACACCTCCGGCGTGGGCGTTATAGAACATGACCTGCTCATCGCGCCGCAGTCGGTGCGAGCGGGCGATGCGGTGATTCTGAGCGGGGACATCGGCAGGCACGGCATCGCGGTGATGGCAGTGCGCGAGGGGCTGGAGTTCGAAAGCGCGATTGAGAGCGACTGCGCCCCGCTGGCGGAGCCGGTACTGGCGCTGATTGAGGCGGGTATCGAGGTACACTGTCTGCGCGACCTGACGCGAGGCGGACTGGCGAGCGCGGTAGTGGAAATCGCCGAGGCCGCGCAGGCAGGCATCCAGCTGGAGGAATCACGTATCCCCGTGCGTGAGGATGTGCGCGGCGCGTGTGAGATTCTGGGCTTTGACCCGCTGTACGTTGCCAACGAGGGGCGATTTGTGGCGTTCGTGCCCAGGGCGCAGGCGGAGCGTGCGGTGGAGCTGTTGCGCCGGTTCGAAGTGTGCGCAGAGGCGCAGGTGGTGGGCGAGGTCATCGAGTCACCGAAGGGCACGGTGGTGCTGCGCAGCGTAATCGGCACCTCGCGCGTGGTGGATATGCTCAGTGGCGAACAGCTACCGAGGATATGCTGAAGGAAGTAAAACCCGTGACCAGGAATGTTAATCTCACAGAGTGAGAGACAAATATGGGCAACCTGAGACTGCTGAACGGGCTGATGGACATTCAAGCGCTGGAAAACTGGCTGTGGGATGCGGCGTGCGCCATCCGCGGGCCCGTAGATGCGCCCAAGTTTAAGGATTATATCCTGCCGCTGGTCTTCCTCAAACGCCTTTCGGATGTGTTTGATGACGAGCTCGCCCGCCTGACGGAGGAGTTCGGCAGCGAGCGGCTGGTCTTTAACCTGCTGGAGCAGGAGCGCGAGAGTGGACACGTGCGCATGGTGCGCTTCTACATCCCTGAAAACGCCCGCTGGGAGTCTATCCGCCGTCAAACCACCGGATTGGGGCAGTATCTGACCGATGCGGTGAGAGCTGTGGCGCGCGAGAACCCGCGCCTTTCCGGCGTGATCGACATGGTGGATTTCAACGCGACCGCTGCCGGTCAGCGCATTATCTCCGATGAGCATCTGAAATCGCTGATCGATGTGCTATCGCGTCACCGACTGGGGCTGGAAGACGTGGAGCCGGACATGCTCGGGCGCGCCTATGAGTATCTGCTGCGCAAGTTCGCCGAGGGACAGGGGCAATCGGCGGGCGAGTTTTACACGCCGCGCGAGGTGGCCATCCTGATGGCGCGCCTGCTGGAGCCGGAACCCGGCATGAGGGTCTATGATCCCGCGTGCGGTTCGGGTGGGCTGCTCATCAAGTGCCATCTACGTCTACTGGAAAAATACGGAACCCGTACGGGCGAAAAATCTTCCGCCCCTACCTTACCCTCTCAAATCGCGCCACTGCGTGTCTTCGGGCAGGAGATTAACCCCGCCACCTTTGCCATCGCGCGCATGAACGCGGTTATTCACGACATCGAAGCCGATATCCGCCTCGGCGACACGATGCGCCAGCCGGCATTTCGTGATGCAGTTGGACGTCTGGAGACCTTCGACCTGGTAACCGCCAACCCCATGTGGAATCAAAAATTTGGGCAGGAACTGTACGAGAACGACCCGTTCGAGCGTTTCTGCTATGGCGCTCCGCCATCCTCTTCCGCCGACTGGGGCTGGTTGCAGCACATGCTGGCATCACTGAACGAGCGCGGGCGCATGGCAGTCGTACTGGATACCGGCGCGGTCAGCCGCGGCAGCGGCAATCAGGGTTCCAACCGTGAGCGCGACATCCGCAAGGCGTTCGTGGAGGCTGACCTGATCGAGGCGGTGATTCTGCTTCCCGAAAACCTCTTCTACAACACCACCGCGCCGGGCGTCATCATCGTGGTCAACCGACAAAAGCGTCATCCGGGCGAAATCCTGCTCATTAACGCCAGCCAGCAGTTTGCCAAAGGTCGCCCCAAAAACTACCTGACCGAAGAGCACATTGAGACCATCGCGCAGATTTACCACACATGGGGGAATCCCGCAGGGGCGAAAGACCTTTCGCCCATCCATGCGGTCATCACCCGCGAGGAAGCTGCGCGTAACGACTACAACCTCAGCCCCAGCCGATACGTGAGCACCAACGACAAGCAAGAGGTGCTGCCGCCGGAGGAGGCGATGGTGCTTTTGCGAGAGGCTGAGGAGGAGCGCGCTCAGGCTGATGCAGAGCTGAGGCGAGTTCTTGCCCTGCTCGGTTTGGAGGATTACGATGCACAGGGGTAGCCTGACAGAAGGCGAAGAGCTGGAACTCAAGCGCGTGTGGAGCGACCGCGCATTGGAGGACCTGGCCGCTTTCGCTAACACCCGAGGCGGCGTCCTGATGATTGGAGTGACCGATGACGGCCAGGTGGTAGGCGCTCACGCTGACGACCGGGAAGTGCAGCGCCTAGTCAACATCATCACTTCCCGTTTGGGGATAACGCCCTCGGTGCAGGTGGAGCCAATAGACCAGAAGCCTGTTATTGCCATCCGGGTTGAACCGATGCGCGGGCTCGTGCCTTACAACGGCCGATATTTGCGGCGGGTGGGAAGCACCAACCGCGACTTTACCCAGGAGGAACTCGCCCGTCATATTCTGGAACGCTCGGGGCTGAGTTGGGACGGTCTACTTAGCGACTGGACCTTGCAACAAGTTGACGAAGCAGCCCTCGATCGCTTTGTCAGGCTGGCAAAGCCCCGCCTGCCGCATGTGGACACTGGTGACTCGACCCGTCTCCTGCAGAACTTGCAACTTCTTCGCGAGGACAGGCTGACGAACGCAGCCGTCTTGCTCTTTGGAAAGCAGCCTCAACAGCGTTTCCCCACCGCCCAGGTGCGCATCGGGCTGTTTCGTGGTCTGACCGAAATCATAGACAGTCACGATTGCCAGGGCACGCTGTGGGAGCAGCTCGACGGCGCTATGGAGCGATTCCGACAGGTGCTGAAGGTTCGTTTTGACATCCGCGTCGATGAGCCAAGCCTCGAGGGTCTGCAGCGCAAGGAGGTTTGGGAGTACCCCCTGGAGGCGTTGCGCGAGGCGGTCATTAACGCGATTATCCATCGGGACTACACGATTCCCGCGGACATCCAAATCCGCCTCTACGAGGACCGCCTCGAAATCTGGAACGTGGGCGAATTGTTGCCTCCGTTGACGCCGGAAAGCCTGCGCGGTGCGCACGGCTCCGTGCTGCGCAACCCTCTTTTGGCACAAGCCTTTTACTTTGCCGGCTTGATCGAGCGCTGGGGCACTGGCACTACCCGCATCATCGCCCAGTGCCGTGAGCAAGGCTTGCCGGAGCCGGAATTTGAAAGCTGGCAGGGCGGCGTGCGGGTAACCTTCCTCAAAGACCCCTACACCCCGGATCGCCTCCGCACCCTGGGCCTCAACGACCGGCAAATCCGGGCGGTGCGGTATGTGAAGGAGCATGGAAGCATCAGTAATCGGGAATATCAGGAAGCCGTGGGAGTTTCTAAACGAACAGCTTCTCGGGATCTGGAGGCGCTAGTCGAACATTGCGTGTTGGAAAAAGTCGGCCTAACAGGCAGAGGCACCCGATATGTTTTAAGGGGTCAGAAAGGGGACAAAGGCGCCACAATGGGGCCACAAAGGGGTCAAATGGGTCATCAAAAGCGCAAAAACGGCTCAAAGGGGTTGCGATCATCATGATGCACACCGATACGAAAGTACCGAACAGCCCGGAAAGCCTTCCCGAAGGTTTCAAGATGACCGAACTCGGCCCCCTGCCCGAAGAGTGGCAGGTGGTGAGGCTGGGGGAGGTACTAGAGCTTATCAAAAACGGTTTGACGCGGAGGCAAAGCAAGTCTCCTCCAGGCCTGCCTGTTAGTCGGATAGAAACCATCGCTGAAGGCGCAATCAACCCCCAGAAAGTGGGCTACATATCTGACCTTCAACATTGGGAGATAGACCGTTACCGGCTCATTAAGGGCGATATTTTGTTTAGCCATATAAACAGCGAGCCACACTTAGGGAAAACAGCCATTTATGAAGGAGAACCGCCAATACTTATTCATGGAACGAACTTGCTTTTGTTACGAGTGCGACATGATTTTTGTGATCCATACTTTGCTAACTACTTGACGAACCTTTATCGCGCAAAAGGCATATTCGTGGAGCTTGCCGCGCGAGCTGTTGGACAGTCATCTATAAATCAAGGCAAATTGAAATCTCTCCCCATCCCCCTCCCTCCACTCCCCGAACAACGGGCGATTGCGCACGTGCTGCGGACGGTGCAGGAGGCAAAGGAAGCCACCGAGCGGGTCATCGCCGCCCTGCGCGAGCTGAAAAAGAGCCTCATGCAGCACCTCTTCACCTGCGGCCCCGTGCCCCTGGACCAGGCCGACCAGGTATCGTTGAAGGACACCGAAATCGGCCCCATCCCCCAGCACTGGCAGGTGGTGAGGTTGGGAGAAGTATTTGAAATACAGCAAGGCAAGTCTTTGTCTCCAAAGTCGCGCGCAGGTACAAGGATGCGACCTTTTTTGCGAACGGCAAACATTTTGTGGGGGAGAGTAGACCTAACCCACCTTGATGAGATGCACTTTGAGGAAGCGGAGGAAAAGCGTTTGGCGTTACAATATGGTGACCTGCTCGTATGTGAGGGCGGGGATATAGGCAGAACTGCTATGTGGGAGGGGCAAATTGCTCCTTGCTACTACCAGAATCACCTGCACCGATTACGCACTTCGCGCTCGGATATATCGCCGCTTTTTTACATGTACTGGATGGACGCGGCATGGAGACTTCAGAACTTGTACGGAGGTGCAGGTAACAAGACCACAATCCCGAATCTATCGCAATCACGACTTGCCTCGTTCTCCATCCCCCTCCCCCCGCTTTCCGAGCAGCAGGAAATCGTCCGCATCCTGCAGGCGGTGGACCGCAAGATGGAAGCCGAAGAGGGGCGCAAGCGCGCGCTGGACGCGCTCTTTCAAACCCTGCTGCATGAGTTGATGAGCGGACGAAGGAGGGTAAAATTTACCCCAGAGAACACAGGGAGGTAAATTAAGCGCAAGTCCGCACAGCACAGGAGGTAACCATGTCTGAAGTCTTGTTCAAGAAAGTGGATTACACGGTCAATAAGCTGCTGGAAGACATAGAAATCGGCAATATCGGCTTGCCGGATATTCAACGTCCTTTCGTCTGGAATAAGACCAAAGTGCGAGATTTGTTCGACTCGATGTATCGCGGTTTCCCTATCGGCTATCTGCTCTTCTGGGAAAATGGCTTGCCGGGCGAACATCGTCTCATCGGTGCAGACCGCAAGCAAAAAGCGCCTGTTCTGCTCATCGTGGATGGGCAGCAACGGCTGACCTCCCTCTATGCCGTGATGAGGGGCGCACCCATCGTAGACGAGAATTTCCGCACCATGCGCATTCGACTGGCTTTTCATCCCTTCGAGCAACGCTTCGAGGTAACCAATCCGGCTATCGAACGCGACCCGGAATGGCTGGCAGACATCAGTGTTCTCTGGCAGCCGACAACCAGTCTGCTCACTTTTGTCAACAACTTCATTGCCCGACTGGAGACAAGACGCCCGCTCTCGGACACAGAGCGCGAGCAGGTCTATCAGGCGATTGACCGCGTGGTGGATTTGCAAAAATATCCCCTCACTGCGCTGGAGGTCTCCTCCAGTGTCACAGAAGAGCAGGTGGCGGATATTTTCGTTCGTATCAACAGCCGCGGCACACCCCTGAATCAGGCCGACTTTATCTTAACGCTGATGTCTGTATTCTGGGATGATGGACGCAGGGAATTGGAGGACTTTTGCCGAAAAGCCAAAACCTATCCTGCAGATGCTCATCCCTCACCTTATAATCCGTACTTCGCGCCGGCTCCTGACCAGTTGCTGCGCGTGAGTGTGGCACTGGGATTTCGGCGCGCACGCCTGGAATACGTCTATTCCCTTCTGCGTGGCAAAGATTTGCAAACGGGTGAATTTTCTACCGAAAGGCGTGATGAACAATTTCAGATTCTACGCCAGGCGCAAGCAGATGTGCTCAATTTGACAAACTGGCACGAATTCTTCAAAGTGCTTGTACGAGCCGGGTATGTTCATCCCAGCCTGATTACCTCCGAGACAGCCGTTCTCTACACGTATGCGCTGTGGCTGATTGGCAAACGCGATTTTCATCTGGATGCCTTTGCTCTCCGCGAGATTATGGCGCAATGGTTCTTCATGTCCTCCCTGACCGGACGTTACACCAGTTCCCCCGAAACTCGCATGGAACAAGACCTGGCTTTGCTACGCGGACTCTCTACCGCGGATGAATTTATCCGTACCCTGCAAGAACAGATCGCTGCCGTATTGACGCGCGATTATTGGGAGGTAACCCTGCCCAATGAACTGGCTACTGCCGCGGCGCAGAGCACCAGTCAATCAGCCTTTTATGCAACGTTGTGTTTGCTGGACGCACCTGTTCTCTACTCGAGAATGTCGGTTAGAGAATTATTGAGTCCGAACGTCCGTGCTCCAAAATCTGCGCTTGAACGACATCACCTTTTCCCGCGCCAGTATCTCAAAAAGACCGGTGTAAAGGATCATCACGACATCAACCAGGTTGCTAACTATACGCTCGTTGAATGGAAAGAGAATATTGACATCAGCGACCGTCCCCCCACGGATTATGCCCCGGCCCTCGAGGGGCGCTTCACGCCCGGCGAATTGACTCGCATGTATGAACTTCACGGGTTGCCAGCGCAATGGTATCGTATGCCCTACGCCGATTTTCTGGCAGAGCGGCGGAAACGTATGGCAGCAATCATTCGGAAAGGGTTTGAACATCTGCAAAAGGGAGAACGGTGAGGAGGACGCACCATGGCACCGCATGATCCCCCTGCTATCATCGCCGCTCCATCCGCCTCAAGGGGTACGATTACACCCAACCCGGGCGCGTATTTTGTGACCATTCGCACCCATGACCACGCCTGTTTGTTCGGGGAAGTTGTGGACGAGGAAATGTGGTTGAATGACGCCGGGCCCATCGGCAACGATCCTTTGGCGTGCGAAATTTGGAAAATGTTCCAAAACAACGACCGTCAACATCCCGACGGAGGTTCCCCATGACTCTCTCATCCGAACGTCACACCGTCCAGAACCCCCTCATCCGCTATGCGACCGAGGCGGGCTGGGAATACCTGCCACCTGAGGAGGTACTGCGCCTGCGCCAGGGCGAGGACAAACCCTTTTTGCACCCGGTTTTCGTGGAACAGCTGCAGCGCCTCAACCCTGGGGTTATTACCACCCCTACCAAGGCGGAAGAGGTTGCCCGCCGATTGCTTGCCGTCCGCGCCGACATCGAGGGCAACCGCGAGGCGTGGGAATATCTCAGGGGACTGAAAACCGTTTTCATCGAGGCGGAGCGCCGCGAGTGCAACATCCGACTGCTTGACCCGGGGCGCATGGATGTGAACCGTTTCCACGTTACCGAGGAGTTCACCTTCCAGAGTGGGGTGCGCCGTATCCGCGCCGATGTGGTCTTCCTGGTCAACGGTATCCCGGTCATCGTGGTGGAGACCAAATCCGCCACGCGGCTGGAGGGCATCGCCGAAGCTTTTGACCAGATTCGCCGCTACCACGAGCAAGCCCCTGACCTGATGGTGCAGGCGCAGATCTTCGCCCTCACCCATCTGGTTCAGTTTTTCTACGGGGCGACGTGGTCGCTCTCGCGCAAGACGCTCTTTAACTGGCGGGAAGAGGCATGCGCCGGGGACTTCGAGACGCTGGTGAAATCCTTCGTCGCTCCGCGGCGCGTTCTGCGCGTGCTCACCGACTACATCCTCTTCGCCCGTAAGGACGGCGAGCTGAGCAAGGTGATATTACGCCCACACCAGATGCGTGCCACCGAGCGCGTGTTGCAGAGGGCGCGTGACCCCCAAAAGCGTCGGGGGCTTATCTGGCACACGCAAGGCTCCGGCAAAACCTACACCATGCTGACCATCGCCCGCTTGCTACTGGAAACCCCTGCCTTCCAGAACCCCACGGTACTGCTCATTGTCGATCGTAACGAGCTGGAGCAACAGCTCTTCCAGAATCTGGAATCGATAGGCTTCGGACGTATTCATCTCGCGATGTCCAAGAACCATCTGCGCGACCTCCTGCGGAAGGACACAAGCGGGCTTATCATCTCGATGATTCACAAATTCGACGACATGCCTGCCGACCTGTGCACACGCTCGAACGTGTTCGTGTTGATCGACGAGGCGCATCGTTCCACCGGCGGCGATTTGGGCAACTACCTGATGGGCGCGCTGCCCAACGCCACCTTCATCGGTTTTACCGGCACGCCGATTGACCGCACCACACACGGCAAGGGCACTTTCAAGGTCTTTGGCGCCGAAGACCCGCAAGGGTATCTCGACAAATACTCTATCCGCGAATCCATCGAGGACGGCACCACCGTCCCTTTGCACTACCAGCTCGCGCCAAACGACCTGCTTGCCGACCGCGAGGCGATGGAAAAAGAGTTCTGGGCAGTTGCCGAGCTGGAGGGCGTTGCCGATGTGGAGGAGATCAACCGGGTGCTGGACCGCGCGGTCACCTTAACCAACATGCTGAAGAACCCTGACCGCGTCGGGAAGATTGCCCGCTTTGTGGCGGAGCATTTTCAGCAGTACGTTCAGCCGATGGGCTACAAGGCGTTTCTCGTCGCCGCCGACCGCGAGGCTTGCACGTTTTACAAGGAAGCCCTTGACCGCCATCTTCCGTCCGAGTGGAGCGCGGTGGTCATCAGCCCCGGTCACAACGACCCGCCTCATCTCCGTCGTCATCACTTGAGCGAAGACGAGGAGCGCCGCCTGCGCCAGGCTTTCCGCAAGCCGGGCGAAAACCCGCAGATTTTCATCGTCACCGAAAAGCTCCTCACCGGCTACGACGCGCCCATCCTGTACTGTATGTACCTGGACAAGCCCATGCGCGACCACGTGCTGCTGCAGGCGATTGCCCGCGTCAATCGCCCCTACGAGAGCGAAGAGGGACAGCGCAAGACCACCGGGTTGATTCTGGACTTCGTAGGAGTCTTCGAGAACCTGGAGCGCGCGCTCGCCTTCGATTCGAAGGACGTCAGCGGTGTCGTAGAGGGGATAGAGGTCTTACAGCAGCGATTTCAGCATCTGATGGAACAGGCACGCGCAGAGTTTCTCTGGCTCATTAAAGGGGACAACCGCAAGGAACAGGCAGAGCAGGTGGATTCTCCCGCCTCTTCTGTGGTAAATCACGACAAAACCGCCGAAGCCATTCTGGAACACTTCCGTAATAAAGAACGACGAGAAGCGTTTTACAGGTTCTTCCGCGAACTGGAAGAGCTCTACGAAATCCTCTCTCCCGACCCGTTTCTGCGTCCGTTTCTGGAAGAGTACCAGCAGCTGGTGGAGATGTACCGGCTACTGCGCAGTGCGTATGAGCCTCATGTGCCGGTAGACAAATCCTTTCTGCGCAAGACCGCCGAGATTGTCCAGCAGCACAGCCACACGACCGAGGTGCGGGAGCCGGGCGAGACTTACGAAATTGGTTCCGCTATGCTGATGGCGTTGCTGAACGAGCAAAAGTCCGACACGGTGAAGGTGTTCGACCTGTTGAAGCACCTCCATGACCTGGTGACGGAGCAGGGCAAGCAGTCGCCATATCTGCTTTCCATCGGCGAGCGTGCCGAGCGGATACGTCAGCGTTATGAGGAGGGACTGCTCTCCGCCCAGCAGGCTTTGCAGGAGCTGGAGGTTCTGGTAGAGCAGTTGCGTCAGGCGGAAGCAGAGCGCGAAAAAAGTCCGCTCTCTGCGCAGGCGTTTGCGGTACAATGGTGGTTGCGGTCGCAAGATGTGGATGCCGCGCGAGCGGAGCGGGCAGCGCAGGAGATGGAGGCAGTCTTCAACAGCCTGCCGCACTGGATGTCCAGCCAGCAGCAAGAGCGCGATCTACGCCAAAGTTTGTACAAAGTGCTGCTGGGTGCGGGAATAGACTCTCAGCAGCTGGTCAGCTGGGCGAACGCTCTTCTCAACTTGCTACGGAGGGCAGCGGAATGAGGAAATCGCCACCTGCCGAGTGGTTGCCTCTCGAACAGGCGGTACCCGCGGACGTGTTCCGCGCGGAGGTGAGTTACTGGGCGCAACGCATCGGCGTTACCCCCCGCGAAGTGTGCATCCGCCCTATGACGCGCAAATGGGCAAGCTGCTCCTCGCGCGGACGGCTCACTTTCGACACCGACCTGCTCCGCCAGCCGGCTGATTTCCGCCGCGAGGTAATCATCCATGAACTCCTCCACCTGAAGGTGCCCAATCACGGACCGCTCTTCAGGGCGCTGTTAAGAGCATACCTGTCGCAACTCTGACGCCTGCAGGTTGACCTTCCTCCCAAAAACGGATAAACTATTACTGTTCAAGAACGGAGAGGAAGAGGGAGGATGAGTTCTGGATACCACGTTGCCATTGCCGGAGCGACCGGCGCAGTCGGCACCGAGTTCTTGCGTGTGCTGGAAAAACACCGGTTTCCTATAGCCTCATTGCGTCTGCTCGCCAGCGAGCGTTCCGAAGGCAAGAAGCTGACCTTCGCAGGCGAAACCTTCACCGTGCAACGCCTTACTGAAAACTCGTTCGACGGCGTGCAGATTGCCTTCTTCTCGGCAGGGGCGTCGCGCAGCCGTCAGTTCGCGCCGGCGGCGGTGCGCGCGGGTGCGGTGGTCATCGATAACTCCTCTGCGTTCCGTATGGACCCACAGGTTCCGCTGGTGGTGCCCGAAATCAATCTCGAAGACGCCCGCGAACACAAGGGCATCATCGCCAACCCGAACTGCTCCACCATTATCATGCTGATGGCGGTTGCACCCTTACACAGGCTGAGCAGGGTTCGACGTATCGTGGTGAGCACCTACCAGTCCGCCAGCGGCGCAGGCGCGCAGGCGATGCAGGAACTGCTGGACCAGACGGCAGCAGTACTGGAGGGCAAGGAGGTCACTCCGCGCGTGTTGCCCCATCAGATAGCCTTCAACCTCTTCAGCCACAACTCCGCCATTAACGAGTGGGGCTATAACGAAGAGGAGTGGAAGATGATCCACGAGAGCCGCAAAATCCTGCACGAGCCAGAGATGGCAATCACTGCCACCTGCGTGCGCGTGCCGGTGCTGCGGGCGCACTCGGAAAGCATCAATATCGAATTCGCCGAACGTCGCCCCAGCGTGCAGGAAGCGCGAGAGGCATTGAGCGCGTTCCCCGGCGTGAAGCTGGTGGACGACCGCGAGCGCAACCACTTCCCCATGCCCATCGAGGCGAGCGAGCGCGAAGAGGTGCTGGTGGGGCGCATTCGGGAGGACGTTTCCAATCCGATGGCGTTAGACCTGTTCGTCAGCGGCGACCAGCTGTTGAAAGGCGCCGCGCTCAATGCGGTACAAATCGCCGAGGGAATGATAGATAGAGGGTGGTTGTAGTAGTAGAGGTTGCATTCAGGTCGCCACCCTAATGGCATAAGGAGGAAGCGATGCAGGTGAACTGGGGACCGGTGGTGACCGCGATGGTCACCCCGTTCGACGAAAATCTGGAAGTGAACTATGACGCGGCACAGGCGCTGGCGGAGCTGCTGGTGCAGACCGGCTCCACCGGGCTGGTGGTAAGTGGAACCACCGGCGAGTCGCCTACCCTCACCCATGAGGAGAAGGTGACCCTGTTCCGCAAGGTCAAGGAGGCAGTGGGCAACCGTGCAGCGGTGCTGGCAGGAACCAGCACCTACGATACCGCCGAGTCGGTACGCCTGAGCCAGGAGGCGGAACGCGCAGGGGTGGACGGCTTGCTGCTCGTCGCCCCCTACTATAACCGCCCCTCTCAAGAGGGGTTGTATCAGCACTTTAAGACCATCGCCCATGCTGTAGACCTGCCGGTGATGATATATAACATCCCGGGGCGCACCGGAGTCAACGTGGAACCCGCTACCCTGCTGCGGCTGGCAGAGATAAACAACATCGTGGCAGTGAAGGAAGCCAGCGGTAACCTCAACCAGATGTCCGAGATTTGCGCGAACGCGCCCGAAGGCTTCCTGGTCTACAGCGGAGACGATTCGCTCACCCTGCCGTTGCTGGCGGTCGGCGGAGTAGGCGTGGTCAGCGTGGCATCGCATGTGGTCGGGCGCGACATCCGCCGCATGTGCGACGCCTTCTTTGCCGGGCAGGTGCAGGAAGCCACCAAGCTGCATCACCGAATGCTCCCGCTGTTCAAGGCGCTGTTCTGCACCACGAATCCCGTGCCGGTGAAAGCGGCTCTGAATATGATGGGGGCAAACGTGGGCGGTGTACGCCTGCCGCTGGTGGAAGCGAACGAAAAGGAGAAGGAGATTATCCGAAAAGCGTTGAGAGACTACGGGTTACTGCAGTGAACGAGCACACCTTTCCCTACGAAGAGAGCGTCGCGCTGATACCGCTGGGCGGCACCGGCGAAATCGGCAAGAACCTCACCGTGGTGCAGTTCGGTGGGGAGATACTGGTGGTGGATTGTGGTCTGGCGTTCCCGTTTGACGACGTGTACGGCGTGGACATCGTGATACCCGACATCACCTACCTGCGCGAGAACGCCGACCGCGTGCGCGGCATCGTGCTCACACACGGGCACGAGGACCACGTGGGCGCACTGCCCTACGTGCTGTCCGAAATCAATGTGCCGGTGTGGGGCACGCGCTTGACGATGGGGCTGGTGCGCGCCAAGTTGAGCGAGCGGTTGCCGCTCTCACAGCTCGACCTGCGGGAGTACGCACCCGGCGACCGCGTCCCGATAGGTCCCTTCTTTGTGGAGCCGGTGCGCGTCACGCACAGCATCCCTGAAACGGTTGCGCTGAACATCGAAACGCCTATCGGGCGGGTGGTATTCGTCAGCGACTTCAAGATAGACCACACGCCGATAGACGAGTGGCGTTTCGACGCGGCGCGGTTCGGTCAGCTGGGCGAGGAGGGTGTGCTCGCGCTGGTATCCGACAGCACCAACGCCGAAAAGCCGGGAGTGACCCCATCCGAGCGCGTGGTGGGCGCGGCGTACGACCGCATCTTTCAGGAGGCGCCGGGACGTATCATCGTCACCATGTTCGCGTCCAACATCCACCGAATGCAACAGGTGCTGGACACCGCCGCCCGCTACGGCAAGAAAGTGGCGGTGCTGGGACGCAGTATGCAGCAGAATCTGGAAATCGCCATTGAGATGGGCTATGTGTGGCTGCCTCCCGATACGCTCATCCGCACCGACCAGATTGGACAGTACGAGGGGCGCGAGCTGGTCATCCTCGCCACCGGCGCACAGGGGGAGCCTCTTTCGGCGCTCACACGCATCTCGCGCGACGAGTACAAGGCGGTGCAGATTGAACCGGGCGACACCGTGATTCTCTCCGCCACGCCCATCCCCGGCAACGAAAGCCTGGTGTGGCGCACGGTGAACCGCCTCATCCGCAAGGGAGCGCATGTCATCTACCCACCCATGCAGCCCGTGCACGTCTCGGGGCACGCTTACCAGGAGGAGCTGAAGATGATGCTCGCGCTGGTGCGCCCGAAGTACGTTATCCCCATGCACGGCGAGCCTCGAATGGCGGTACAATATGCACGGATGGCAAGGGAGATGAACATCCCTGCGGAGAATATCTTCCTGATGGATTTGGGGGACGTGCTCTACCTGCACCCGGAAGGCGCGAAGTTCGGCGAGAAGGTTCCGGTGGGCAGGGTGCTGGTGGATAGCGGAGGCAACAGCGGTATCAGCGACGTGGTATTGCGCGACCGCAAGCACCTGGCGCAGGACGGGCTGGTGCTGGTCGTGGTGAGTATCGACAAGGAGACCGGTGAGATACTGGCCGGTCCCGACGTGACCATTCGCGGTATGGCGGTCAGCGAAGAAGAGGAACCGCAGTTCATCGATGAGCTGCGTCGGCAGGTGCTTGCAGAGCTGGAAGAATTAGACATATCGGAAGTAACTGACTGGGACGCGGTTCGTGCGGATGTGCGTAGCGCGGTGACGCGGGCGGTAAAACAGCGGCTAAAGCGTCGCCCGGTGGTGATTCCGGTTGTGATGGAGATTTAGCGCGCCTCCGGTCAGCCAGAGGGGAGGGCGAACAATCATGGACAACGCC